>CAYQTH010000008.1:19318-20065 GCA_964420415.1 uncultured Macromonas sp.
GATCCTGGTGCTGTTCCAAGTAGGCGATCAGGGCCTCGCGGTGCTGCTGGCGCTCGGCCGGTTGGCCCAGGCTGTTGATTTCCAGCGTCACGTCCGTCAGGCCGAGTTCGGCCCACAGGTCGGCGGCCATGACGATCTGCTCGGCGTCCACGTCCGGCCCGGCAAAGCCGAGCGCCTCGGCACCGATCTGGTGGAACTGACGGTAGCGGCCGCGCTGCGGGCGCTCATGGCGGAACATCGGGCCCATGTAGTACAGGCGTTTGGGGCCGTCGTACAGCTGGTTATGCTCGATAACGGCACGCACCACGCCGGCGGTGGCTTCCGGGCGCAGGGTCAACTGCTCACCATTCAAGCGGTCTTCGAAGGAATACATCTCCTTCTCGACGATGTCGGTCACCTCGCCCAGGCCACGCACAAACAGGCCGGTCGGCTCCACGATGGGGGTGCGCACATTGCGGTAGCCGTAGCGTGCCATCAGGTCGCGCACCTTGGCTTCCAACCATTCCCAGTGCGCCGACTCCGGCGCAAAAATGTCGTTCATGCCTTTGACGGCACTGAGTTTCTCTGCCATGTTTTTCTTGCTTTTAAAGGCGCGCGCTCAAACGGCCGCGCCGAACTTCTTCTGAATGTAGTCTTCAACGATGCCCTGGAACTCAGCAGCGATGTGCTCGCCACGCAAAGTCAGGCGCTTTTCGCCATCGATGAACACCGGCGCCGCCGGGGCTTCGCCCGTACCAGGCAGGCTGA
>CAYQTH010000008.1:20075-25375 GCA_964420415.1 uncultured Macromonas sp.
GATGTCGGCGTGCTTGCTTTCGCCCGGCCCGTTGACGATGCAGCCCATGACCGCCACCTTGAGGCTTTCCACACCAGGATAGCGCTCACGCCACTGCGGCATGGAAGCGCGCAGGTAGTCGTCGATCTGCTTGGCCAGCTCCTGGAACACGGTACTGGTGGTGCGGCCGCAACCCGGACAGGCTGTGACACTGGGCACGAAACTGCGCAGCCCCAAGGCCTGCAAAATTTCCATCGCCACCACCACTTCTTGGGTGCGGGCTTCGCCCGGCTGCGGCGTCAGCGACACACGGATGGTGTCGCCTATGCCCTGCTGCAGCAGCACGGACAACGCCGCCGCCGAAGCGACCGTGCCCTTGGTGCCCATGCCGGCTTCGGTCAGGCCCAGGTGCAAGGGGTAGTCGCAACGCTGGTGCAGTTGCTGGTACACCGCAATCAAGTCTTGCACACCGCTGACCTTGCACGACAGCATGATGTCCTCGGGCCGCATGCCCAGCTCTTCGGCACGCTGTGCAGAACCCAGGGCGGAGGCAATCAAGGCCTCGTACATCACCTGTTTGCCGTCCCAGGGTTCGGCACGCTGGGCGTTTTCATCCATCATGGACGCCAGCAGTTCCTGGTCCAGGCTGCCCCAGTTGACGCCGATGCGCACGGCCTTGTTCCAGCGCACCGCGGCTTCCACCATTTGCGCGAACTGGCGGTCTTTTTTGTCGCCCTTGCCCACGTTGCCGGGGTTGATGCGGTACTTCGACAGGGCCTGCGCCATGTCGGGAAACTCGGTCAGCAGCTTGTGGCCGTTGTAGTGGAAGTCACCGATCAGGGGCACGTGTATGCCCATGCGGTCCAGTTGTTCACGGATGTGCGGCACCGCACGCGCTGCTTCTTCGTTGTTGACGGTGATACGCACAAGTTCGGAACCGGCCAGCGCCAGCTCCTTGACCTGGATCGCCGTGCCAATAGCGTCGGCCGTATCGGTGTTGGTCATGGACTGCACACGCACGGGTGCGCTGCCACCGACGGTCACGCGGTGATCCCCCCAGGCCACGGCCCCTTGACGCGAGTGACGCCTGACCTTTCCCGACACGGCGCTGGGAACGCTCACAGGTTCATGCATCGACATTTGCTTCATTTCACTTCAAAACGGGCCACGTTGTTGCGCACAAAGGGCCTGGTGTCGAAAATCACACCCCGTACCGAGACTTCCGTGGCATCGGCACGACCGACCACAACGGCCAGCGGCAAGCCTTCATTTAACGCGACCACTTCTCCTGCGCTCAACTGCCGCTGCAACAGCACACGCCCAGAAGACCCCGTAACCTGCACCCATGAACTCTCCAGTGCTCTGAGTTGGAGCGGTGCAACCACCGTTTCTTCTGCTGGCACCGACAAGGCAGCGGCATCGTGCGCAGGCAAAGCTGGTTCAGCAGCCACAGGTGGCGGCAAGACAGTTACCGGAGCCGCCACCTCGGGCAGCGCAGGCAGATCAGAAGACGGAGGCGACAGTGGGAAGGGAGGGGCCGACTTTACTGCAGCCAATTCGAGAGCAGCCGGAGGCTGAGTTTCCGACATGAAACTGGATTCACCGGTCAACTGAGGCAACAGAAACCACAGCCCCAACGCAGCTGACAAGAGCAACACGGTCATCCACACCGGCTTAGATACAGCCCACACTGGCACAACGTGAACCACCTTGCCTGTCGCCCCGACAGACTTCACCGGAAAGGGCGCATTCAAACCTTCATTGGCTTCCTTGATCACCACGCCTGGCGACGCAGGCAAGTGAACCAGCACCTCACTGGGATCCACCTTGAGCGCCCGGCAAACGCTTTTCGCCAGCGCTCTGGCAAAGGTCATGTCCGGCAATTCATGATAGCGCCCCGCTTCCAATGCTTCCAATTTTTGCGGCGCGACTTTGAGCATGGCAGCCAAGGCCACCAGCTCCAGCCCAGCCTGTTCACGCAATACACGCAGCGGGGATTGCACTGCGCCAGCGGGCCCCATGGGGGCAGTCACAGCCTCACTCATTGAAGGCTCCACGCTCGTAAGCGCCAGCTTCGCGTGACTCGGGGAAGCGGCGCTGCAACTGTTCACCCAACTGGCGTGCCGCATCACGGCTCTGCAAACGGTTTTCAATCTTGATGCCCAGCCAGAGCGATTGGGCATTGGCCAGTTCAGAATTGTTCAAGCGGCGGGCATAAAACCTTGCCCGCTCGTTCTCCCCACGCTGACTTAACAACAAGGCCAAGTTGTACATGGTGACCGGGTTGCCTGCATCCAGCTCAAAGGAGCGGGTCAGGCTGCGTTCAGCCTCTGGCCCCTGACCAGCACGGGCCTGACAAATGCCTTGTGCCATCCAGGTGCGTGCTGCTGCCCGGTAGTTGGGTGTCTGGAGCGCGCGGGTGAACATCTGCGCCGCATCGGGGTAACGGCTCTGCTGGCAATAAAACCAACCCAAGTTGTGCAACGTGTCACCGTCACGAGGAGACAAGCGCAAAGCCTGTTCAAAGTTATCGACCGCCAGTTTGGGCTCATTGAGCTGCATGTAGATCAAGCCACGCAAATTGAATGCCGCCACAAAGGTCGGGTCTGCACTCAACGCTTGCTTCACCTCATCCAGTGCCGTGGTGTATTGGCCCTCCTGAAAATAGCCACTGGCCAGCTCCAGGCGGATGCGGGCACGCTTGCGCGCCTCCGGTTCGTCCGATTCCGTCACCCATTCCTTGCCGCTGCCGGGTTGCGTGGCGGGCACATTGGGTCCGGCACAACCGTACAGCGACAACAGGGTGGCCAGCACCCAGCCACAACGTGACCAATTCATTCCTGAGCCTCCTTGTTCTGCCAAACAATCGGACGTTCCACCGCCACCACACGGCGCTGTGCCAGGCGTTGGGCCGCATTGGTGCGGTCCAGCACGTCCCCTGCCAACTGACCGCAGGCGGCATCGATGTCGTCTCCGCGCGTCTTGCGCACGGTCGTGACGATACCAGCACCGCTAAGCCGTTCGGCAAACGCCTTGACCACCGCCTTGGACGAACACTTCAGGCCAGAGTCGGGAAAGGGGTTGAACGGAATCAGGTTGATCTTGCACGGCACGCCGCGCCCGGCGTGGCCCTTGAGCAGGTCGATCAGTTGCTGCGCATGCTCGAGCTGGTCGTTGACGCCATCGAGCATGCAATATTCGAAGGTGATGAAGTCGCGCGGCGCGACTGGCAGGTAGCGCAGGCAGGCGTCCAGCAGCTCGGCCAGCGGGTACTTTTTGTTCAGCGGCACCAAGTGGTCGCGCAAGGGGTCGTTCGGGGCGTGCAGCGACACGGCCAACGCCACCGGGCAGTCCTGGCTCAGGCGGTCGATCATCGGCACACGCCGGAGGTGGACACTGTCAGGCGGCGGCGCGACAGACCGTAGCCATGATCGTCCAGCATCATGCGCAGGGCCGGCACCAACGCGTTGTAGTTCTGCAGCGGCTCGCCCATACCCATCATCACCACATTGGAGATGACGCGTTCCTGGGTGTTGAATTTCTTGCGCAGAAAGTGTTCGGCAAACCAAAGCTGGGCAATGATTTCGCCGGTGCTGAGGTTGCGGCTGAAGCCCTGGTGGCCGGTGGAGCAGAAGCGGCAGCCCACGGCGCAGCCCGCCTGGGACGACACGCACAGCGTGCCCCGGTCATCTTCGGGAATGAAAACGGATTCGACGGCGTTGCCGTCACCGACATCGAACAACCACTTGATGGTGCCATCGGTCGATTCCTGCTGGGTCAGCACGGGCAAGCCGCGCACTTCGCACACGCCTGGGAGTTTTTCCCGCAGGCTGCGCGCCAGGTCGGTCATGTCCTCGAAACGAGGCACGCCTTTCTGGTGGATCCAGCGAAAGAGTTGAACGGCCCGGAAGCGCTTTTCTCCGAGCCGCTCACAAAAGGCGGCCAACCCCTCGAGGTCGAAATCGAGCAAATTGGCCGTCATGGCATGATCAACGTGCGTAGACGTTCAGGGCCGGGAAGAAGTAGGCGATTTCCACGGCGGCGGTTTCCGGTGCGTCGGAACCGTGCACGGCGTTGGCGTCGATGCTTTCAGCGAAGTCGGCGCGGATGGTGCCCTTCTCGGCCTTCTTCGGGTCGGTGGCGCCCATCAGTTCACGGTTCTTCAGGATGGCGTTTTCGCCTTCCAGCACTTGGACAAACACCGGACCGGAGATCATGAAGTCCACCAGGTCCTTGAAGAAAGGACGGGCGCTGTGCACAGCATAGAAGCCTTCGGCTTCAGCGCGGGACAGTTGCACCAGACGGGCAGCGGCGATCTTCAGACCAGCGGATTCGAAACGGCTGATGATTTGGCCGATCACGTTCTTGGCAACGGCGTCGGGTTTGATGATGGAGAGGGTGCGTTCGATAGCCATGGAATTACCTTGGAGGGTTGAAAACAGAAGAAATCTGCAAAGCTTTCGATTCTAACCGTTAGCTGTGGCAGTCGCTCGGCAAATCAACCCCGTCGGCCTGGTTTGCGGCCACGGGCACCGCCAGGGCCACCGCGCGCTGGGCCTTGCCCCTGGTTACGCCCCGGCCCTTGGCGGCCCATGCCCCCACGGTTCACCCCTTCAGCACCGATGTAGCCGTAAGAGGTTTTCATGGGATCGGGCTGCCCGTCACCATCGCCCTGTCCCGCTCCGCGTTTCGGGGGACGGTTGCGCGTGCCGCCCATGGGTACTGGCGGCCCGTCCACCAGCTTGGGCGCGCTCGGCCGCGGGCCCTGCCCCTTGCGCCGCGACGGGTGGCGGTTGGTGCGGACTCCTGCGCGGGGGCCTGGGTTGGTTTGGCGCGGCTCCATGCCTGCGGCGTTGGTCAAACGCTCAATGTCGCGCGCGTCCAGCTCCATCCACACGCCACGGCGCAGGCCACGCGGCAGCAACACCGCGCCATAGCGGATACGGATCAGGCGGCTGACGGCATGACCGACTGCCTCGAACATGCGGCGCACTTCGCGGTTACGGCCTTCCGCAATCGTCACACGGTACCAGCAGTTGGCGCCATCACCGCCACCATCTTCAATGCTCTGGAATTGCGCCATGCCGTCGTCCAGTCGGACGCCGTCGAGCAACCGCTGCTTTTCTTCGTTGCTCAGGGCGCCCAGCACGCGCACCGCGTATTCACGCTGCAGGCCAAAGCGCGGGTGCATCAACTTGTTGGCCAACTCACCCGAATCGGTGAACAGCAATAGGCCTTCGGTGTTCAGGTCCAGCCGACCCACGGACTGCCACTTGCCGCTGTACAGACGCGGCAGGCGGCGGAACACGGTGGGGCGGTTT
>CAYQTH010000009.1:0-20118 GCA_964420415.1 uncultured Macromonas sp.
GGCGCATGTCGGCCGGGGCCATCCAGTTGTTGGTCGGGCCGGCGTCTTCCTGCTTTTCGGAGCAGATGAAGGTGCGGTCTTCCACGCGGGCCACGTCCGACGGGTCGGAACAGGCCAGGTAGGAGTTGGCGCGCTTGGCGGGGTTGAGCTTTTTCAGCATCCCGGAAGCCACCATCTGTTCGCACAAGCGGTTGTATTCCTCTTCGCTGCCGTCACACCAGACGATGGCATCGGGTTTGCACAGACTGGCCATGTCGGCCACCCAGGCGATCAGCTTCGCGTTCTTGACGTAGTCAGGGACATTGAGGTTCAAGCCCTGCATCACGGGTGCGTTCATCGGGATACTCCAAAGATAAAAAAAGCGGATATGGAAAGACAAGCTGCCGAAGCGACCGCCTTTCCATATCCCTCTTGTGGCGCACTGACCCCTTTTTGGTAGCCGATGATTTTATGAAAGGCTTGTGTCACGGGCCAGCCATTGTTATGCAAAGCGTGCATAACCTTATGCGAATCTTCCGCTCAAGGTGGATGGGCTTGAAAAGACAACTCTCCAGCGTGTTGAAACGCAGGACTTGCCGGATATTGCCGCAGGCCTTTTCGAATTTCGTCGATGTCAACCACGCCCCACGCAACACCGGAACCTTTGGGCAGATACAAGCTCCCCTTTAATGAGGCAGCTTCAATCCACAGGAGGAAACCTTTCCATGCATGCACTTCGAACGATCGTTTCCGCTACCGACTTCTCTGCCGCAGCAAGGCATGCAGCCCAGCGAGCGGTGTTGCTCGCCCAGTCCAGCGGTGCCACCTTGACGTTGACGCATACCGTGGCAGGCTCCGCACTGGAAGATTTGCGCCGATGGCTCGCCGACGACAGCCAGGCCGCGGATCACATTGAAACCGAGGCGCTTGAGCGTTTGCAAAAGCTGGCCACTGAAGTGGGCCGTCCCGGCGAGATTGATGTGAACACACAATTGACGGTTGGACATCCCGTCGAACAAGTCGTCAGACACGCACTGGACGTTGATGCCGACCTGCTGGTGACCGGCACCCGTGGCGCCGGATTCTTGCGGAGTCTGGTGGTCGGCTCCACGGCGGAGCGTATCGCCAAGCGTTCATCGCGACCCGTGCTGATGGTGCGCCAATTTCCACACGAGCCATACCGTCGCATCCTGGTGCCTGTCGATTTTTCGCGCTGGAGCAAAACTGCGCTGGAGCTGGCACGGCAACTCGCGCCCGAGGCCACGCTGGTGCTGATGCATGCCGTCGAGGTGTCTTGTGAAGGCAAGATGCGCTTGGCGGGCGTGGCCAAAGAAGTGATACAGAAGTATCGGGAGGTTGCACGTCGCGAAGCCCAACAGCACCTGCTTCAGCTCGCTGATGACGCAGGGTTGAATGCTGACCGGGTGCGCCTGAGCACCCCAATGGGCGCAGACCCCTGGATGCTGATCGTGCAGGAGGAGCAGGAACAGGATTGCGATCTGGTTGTTATCGGTCGTCAGGGGCGACATGCGATAGACGAGTTTCTTTTGGGCAGCACCACACGCATGCTCATTGCAGAGGGAACGACCGATGTGCTGATTTCTTGTCGCCATTCCGACTGACTACTTCCGCCAGCAACCCGGAGTGCTGGCACCCGAAGTTAGACTTGTTGACAATGTCCTTGCTATTCCTTCTCTCCTTGCCATTTATCGGCAGCCTTGTCGCAGCCCTGTTGCCGACCAACGCCCGCAACCTGGAATCATTGTGGGCGGCCACTGTTGCTCTGGTGGTTACCGTCCAACTGGCCTGGCTTTACCCAGACATCAGTGCGGGTACCGTTGTCACGGAGCGAATAGCTTGGTTGCCCAGTATGGGGCTGGATATCGTCGTGCGCCTGGACGGCTTTGCGTGGATGTTCGCGCTGCTGGTCAGCAGCATGGGGTTGCTGGTCATTGTCTATGCGCGCTACTACTTGTCGGCAGATGACCCGGCCGCGCGCTTCTATTCGTTGCTGCTCGGCTTCATGGGAGCCATGTTCGGCGTGGTGGTCTCAGGCAATCTGGTGCAGCTTGTTGTATTTTGGGAGTTGACCAGTGTTTTCTCGTTCCTGCTGATCGGGTATTGGACACACAGCAAGGACGCACGTCGGGGCGCTCGCATGGCCTTTACCGTCACCGCAGCCGGAGGACTGGCGCTGTTTGCCGGCGTACTTCTGCTCGGCCATATCGTGGGCAGTTTCGAACTCGATGCGGTGCTGAATGCGGGTACCGAAGTACGCGCACACTCGCTGTATCCACTGGTGCTCGGACTGGTGTTGTTGGGCGCGCTGACCAAGAGCGCACAGTTTCCATTTCAATTCTGGCTTCCGCACGCCATGGCCGCGCCCACGCCTGTGTCGGCGTATTTGCATTCGGCCACCATGGTAAAAGCCGGTGTGTTTCTGCTGGCGCGTTTGTGGCCTGTGTTGGCAGGCACCGATGCCTGGTTCTGGGTTGTCGGTGGCACCGGCCTCGCCACATTGCTGCTCGGCAGCTATGTGGCGATGTTCCAGCATGACTTGAAGGGGCTTCTCGCATATTCGACGATCAGTCACCTCGGCCTGATCACGCTTTTACTGGGGCTGAACAGCCCACTGGCGGCTGTCGCGGCGATTTTCCACATGATGAATCACGCGACTTTCAAGGCGTCTTTGTTCATGTCTGTGGGCATCATCGACCACGAGAGTGGCACGCGCGATATGCGTCGGCTCACAGGTTTGTTCCGTTTCATGCCAGTGACCGGCACATTGGCAATCGTTGCCTGTGCGGCCATGGCGGGAGTCCCTTTGCTGAACGGTTTCCTGTCCAAGGAAATGTTCTTCGCCGAAACCGTGTTCGTCACCGCACACCCTGCCATCCAAGTCGGGTTGCCTGCGGCGGCCACACTGGCCGGCGTGTTCGCGGTTGTGTACTCATTGCGCTTCGGTCACGATGTCTTTTTCGGACCGCCACCCAAAGACTGTCCGCGCCAGCCGCGTGAGCCAGGGCACTGGATGCGGGTACCGGTGGAGTTGCTGGTGCTGGCCTGTGTAGTCGTCGGCACTTTACCCGCCTGGTCTATTGGTTCTATTCTGGCGCTGGCCGCCCAACCCGTGGTGGGTGGAACGCTGCCCGACTACAGTCTGGCCGTCTGGCACGGATTCAACACCCCGCTGGTCATGAGCTTGATCGCCACCATCGGCGGTCTCTTGGTTTACTTGCGCTTCGCAAAACAGTTCAAGCAACGGCGGGGAAACAGCCCGCCGTTGCTGCAGAGCCTGGATGGCAAGCGCTTTTTCGAGAACGGATTGGCGCGCACTTCGAACGCGTCAAGGAGGCTGGTGCGCCTGTTCAGCACCCGCCGCCTGCAGCCCCAATTGTTCTCGCTGGGGGTGATTGCCGGCCTGGCAGGCCTAGCCTCGGCGCTGATCGTGCCGTTGACCTGGGGCGACCGAGCACGCGTACCAGCCACCCCGGAGTTTGTACTGATGTGGGTCATTGCTGGCGCGTGTGCAATAGGCGCCGCCACCCAGGCCAAGTTCCACCGTTTGGCTGCACTGGCCATGCTCAGTGTCGTTGGTCTGGTTCTGTGCATCACCTTCGCCTGGTTTTCGGCGCCGGACTTGGCGCTGACCCAGCTGGCAGTTGAAACAGTGACGCTGGTGCTTTTCCTTCTCGGTCTGCGCTGGATGCCCAAGCGCGTGGAGCAGGACGACCCACGCACCGTGAAGCGGGCCTGGCGGCGGCGGCTGCGGGATTTGGTGCTTGCCATGGCCATCGGCATGGGCCTGGCAGCACTGTCTTATGCACTGCTGACGCGCCATGCCCCACTTTCGATTTCCCCTTTCTTTCTGGAGAATGCACTGACCAAGGGGGGAGGGACCAATGTTGTTAATGTGATGCTGGTTGACTTTCGTGCTTTCGACACACTCGGCGAAATCACCGTACTGGGTATCGTGGGCATCACTGTCTACGCACTGCTGCGGCGCTTCCGCCCGGCACTTGAGGCCATGAAACCGACCGACCAGCAGAGCGCTTCAATCGAGTCTTCCGGCACCGACCTGGTTGACCGTGACGGTGATGGCGACTCCTATCTCCCCCCCTACCTGGAAGTGCCAGCGGTGCTGGTGCGGCTGCTGTTGCCGGTGGCAGGGTTGTTTGCTATCCATCTCTTCATGCGCGGACACAACGAACCCGGCGGCGGCTTCGTAGCCGGATTGGTGGTCGCCATCGCTTTCATTGCACAGTACATGGTCAGTGGTACGCGTTGGGTGGAATCGCGGCTGCACCTGCAACCCAAGCGTTGGATCGGTATCGGGCTGCTGTTAGCACTAGGCACCGGCCTGGGTTCGCTGCTGCTTGGCTTCCCATTCCTGACCACGCACACGGCCCACGTGACCTGGCCACTGGTCGGTGCAGTGCATCTGCCAACAGCAGCGATCTTCGACCTGGGGGTATTCGCGGTGGTCGTGGGCTCCACCTTGCAACTGCTTACCGCTATTGCACATCAGTCGTTGCGCGCACACCGCATCCAGGGCCTTGCGCCTGCAGAAAAGAGGGGAGACTGATGGAAGTAGTAATCTCGCTGGCGATCGGCGTGATGGCCAGTGCCGGCATATGGCTGGTGCTGCGCCCTCGCACGTTCCAGGTCCTGATTGGATTGTCGTTGCTCTCATACGCCACCAACCTTTTTATCTTCAGCGTTGGCAGTTTGTCCGTGGATCGGGAGCCGATCATTCGCCCAAGCGCTACGGCCGACCTGGCTCACTACACCGACCCTCTACCTCAATCACTGGTTCTGACAGCCATCGTCATTGGCTTTGCAACAACCGCGCTGCTCCTTGTCGTGCTTCTGGCACTGCGAGGCCTGTCTGGGGGCGACCATGTCGACGGACAGGAGGAGCAGCCATGATGGATGGCTTCGGACACGTTCAAAACCATCTGCTGATCGCGCCGGTGTTGCTGCCGCTGGCCACAGCAGCAATGATGCTGTTGCTGGGCGAGGGTCGACGGCGGCTGAAGGCTGCGGCCAACCTGCTGTCCACAGCAGCGGGCTTGGCCATTGCGGTGAGTTTGCTTCTGAGCATGGCAGAACGCGAGACTCCTGCGGCTTTTGGCATCTACTTGCCCGGTAACTGGCCAGTGCCGTTTGGCATCGTGCTCGTGGCCGACCGACTTTCGACGCTGATGATCGTTCTGGTCGGTTGCGTGGGACTCGCTTCACTGCTGTTCGCACTGGCTCGCTGGCAGCACGCGGGCGTGTACTTCCATGTCCTCTTCCAGTTGCAGTTGATGGGACTGTATGGGGCCTTTCTGACCGCCGACCTGTTTAACCTCTTCGTCTTCTTCGAGGTGCTGCTGGCCGCGAGCTACGGGCTATTGTTGCATGGCGGCGGCATCGAACGGGTGCGCGCCGGCCTGCACTACATCACGATCAACCTGGTTGCCTCGCTGCTGTTCCTGATCGGTGTCGCCGTGCTCTATGGCGTGACTGGCACGCTGAACATGGGCGACATCGCTCAAAAATTGTCCACAGTCCCTGTCACCGACCGCGGACTGCTGCACGCTGGCGCCGCCATCTTGGCGATTGCATTCCTGGTCAAGGCTGGCCTCTGGCCGCTGAACTTTTGGCTGACCCCTGCTTACGCCTCTGCCAGCGCACCTGCCGCGGCAGTATTTGCCATTCTCACCAAAGTGGGCGTGTACGCTGTGCTGCGACTGTGGACCTTGAGCTTTCCGAAGGATGCTGACGTTTCGGCTGGGTTCGGCGGCGAGGTGCTCATCTGGGGCGGGGTGATCACACTGGTTTTTGGAGCACTGGGCATGCTGGCTTCGCAGCAGCTTTCCCGACTCGCTGGCTATGCAACCATTGCTTCTTCCGGAACCCTGGTCGCCACCATTGGGTTTGACTCTCCGGCGCTCAGCGCGGGCTCACTTTTCTATCTTGCGAGCTCGACACTGGCGGGATGCGCCATGTTCTTGCTTGTGGAGCTGCTGGAACGTGCACGTCAGGTCGAGGTGGGCCCGCAACAGCTTGATGACGGAAAAGATGCACTGCCATCTTTTCTTGAAGCCGAACCACCTGTCACCACCAATCTCGACGATAACGAAACAGAACTGATTGGCCACGCGATTCCGGCATCACTGGCTTTCTTGGGCGTGGCCTTTACCATTTGCGCATTGGCGACAGCCGGATTGCCCCCGCTGTCTGGGTTCGTGGCCAAACTGGCCATGATCTCCGCGCTGCTGGAGCAAGCAACATTGGCGAGCGGGGTCTTGTTCGGGGTACTGGTGCTGTCGGGTCTGGCCAGCGTCATCGCTTTTGTGCGCATAGGCGTGCGTCATTTTTGGACAGCACAAGAGCAACAGGCGCCGCGCCTGAGAGTTATCGAGACGCTGCCGATCGCGGCACTGCTCGCGACCATGCTGGCGCTGGTGCTGCAGGCCGAAGCTGGTATCGCCTATGCACGTGCCGCTGCCAACGCCTTGCACACGCCCCGGTTATACATCGACGCGGTGATGACTGCATCCCCAGTCGTCCGTGCATTAGAGGTACAGCAATGAAGCGCCTGCTGCCCTCACCTTGGCTGACGTTAGGCCTGTTCGGCGGCTGGCTGCTGCTCACGCGCAGTTTCAGCGTCGGACAAGTCCTGCTGGGCGCGTTGGTCGCGGTGATGATGCCGCTGCTCATGGCTCCCCTGCGACCTCGCCCCGGTCCGCTGCGACGCTGGGGACAGCTGGCGCGGCTGATCGCGCGCGTTGGCAGAGACGTGGTCCAGACTGGGTTGGTCGTGGCTGCAGGTGTGCTGCGGGCCAGCTCCCGCGCCCCGCACGGCAGCTTCGTCGTCGTACCATTGGAGCTGCGCGACGCTCATGCTCTGGCCGCTTTGGCGATGATCACCGCGGTCGTGCCGGGCACCATCTGGTCTGAGTTGGCTCCCGACCGCAGTGCCGTCTTGATCCATGTGTTCGATCTTGAGGACGAGACCAGCTTCATCCAGCATTTCAAGCGTGACTACGAACGGCCGCTGAAGGAGATTTTTGAATGAGTGACTTGCTGTCGCTGGCCATAACCACCACGCTTGTGCTTTACACCGTCGCCATGGGTATCGGTATGGCACGCCTCTTTCGCGGTCCCAGCGCCCAGGACCGTGTGCTGGCGCTGGACTTCATCTACGTGGTGGGCATGCTGACAATGCTGGTACTGGCTATCCGCTATGACAGCGAGATGTACTTCGAAGGTGCGCTTCTGATGGTGTTGTTTGGCTTCGTCGGTTCGGTCGCACTGGCCAAGTTCTTGCTGCGTGGCGAGGTGATCTGAACATGTTGACGTTCGCCGAAACAGTGGTAGCGGTGCTGCTTGTGAGCAGTGGTTTGGTTGTGTTGGTGGCCTCGCTCGGTCTCTGGCGTCTGCCTGATTTCTTCCTTCGCATGCACGCGCCAGCACTGGCCTCCACACTTGCCGCGTGGGTTGTCACTTTGGCGTCTATCGTTCACTTCAGTACACGCGGCACCCATTTTTCTTTGCACGTTTGGCTCATCATCATCGTGCTCTCGATCACCGCCCCAGTGACAACGATAGTCTTAGCGCGTGCTGCTCTGTTCCGCCACCGCCAGACGGACAACTCGCTTCCTGCGCCTTTAACGCCACGTCGCTGACTGCTGGAAGCAGGAAAAATGCAATCTGGCCCTGGTTTCACGCACTTGCCGCTCAACATTGGCAAAGGCTTTTTGGCTGTGTTCCCAGGTAGACAAAGGGCTTTCATGCGTTTTCTAAACAACAAACACATGGTCATGGTTTGTGCCTTGGCGCTGGCACAGGGGTTTGCTTACGGTCAGACAGCACTTAGCAAGTCCACAGGACAAAGTTTGTACCTGCCAATTTATTCACACATATGGCATGGAGACATCAACAAAGACGGGCGACCCATGAAGACCCTGATCTCTGTTGCCGTCAGTTTTCGCAACACCGACTATTCCAATCCAATCCAGATAACCTCAGCCGCCTATTTTGATACTGCGGGCAAAAAGATTCGGGAATATGTGAACATACCCAAAACCATCCACCCCATGTCAACTTATGAGTTGTTCGTGCCCTTGAGCGATGATGCTGGCGGTTCAGGGGCCAATTTTGTGATCACCTGGCAAGCGGCGCATGCAACAAATCAACCTGTTGTTGAGGCGATACATGTAGCCCTACCCGCAGGCAGATCGATTGCCTTCACCAGTTCAGCATACGTGCTGCCACCCAACTAGGGGTGTCAACGCTCATAGCGATTGCGCCGAACAATCTCGCACAATGCCCCAAAGACGGCCGCGGTCCAAATGATCCGCCGCCAGTGACCTGGCTCAGCTTTGATGAGACATGCCTGCCACTGCCGGCGCAGACCTACAGATAAAAATCGCCTGCAGCTTCCGGCTGATAAAGCACTTTCCCAATGCGGATGCGACGGGTTCGATTGGTCATCCGCCAGTCGAAGGTATCGCCTTCCTTGTAGCCCAGGATTGCGGTACCTATGCCGGAGCAGACCGACAGCTTCCCGACGCTTTCATCCGCATCCTCCGGGTAGACCAGCGCCACCTCCACTTCCTCGTCATCCAGCTGCACCAAGGCCCGGGAGTTCATCGTGACGACATCCTGTGCCACTTGCCGTGAATCGACGACGATGGCGCGTTCGATCTCGTGTTCCAGTTCGAAAATATCGGCGGCCTGCTCGATCGCGAGCAGGTTCCTGAGCCGCGCCTTGTCGATTTCGGTGATATGAATGTCGGTAACGTGATCCGCAGGGTTGTCACGCAAAAGCTGGAGATAGCGCTCCACGGTCATGGCAAACGACTTCACCGCTGGCGTGTGGTTTTCCAGCAGGAAGCCGCTGCGTTGGAAAGCCTTGAGCGAGCGCGCGTTGTCGGCATGGATCTTGGCAATGAGTTTCTCGGCCCGCATGTCGAAAAAAGCGAGCTTCATGCCTTCGCGGATGGCGCTGGCGCCGAGCTTGCGGCCCCAGTTGTCGCGGTTGCCGATGACCAGGACCATTTCGCAGTCTGGGCCGGTCTTGACAAGGCGCACGAAACCCACCGGTACGTCGTCCCGGTCGCAGGCCATGAAGAAGCGGCCACCCTGGTTAAACAGGTGGGTCAGGATGGGCAACTGGACCCGGCCGACGACCTGCTCGATGAACCGGGAAACATGGCGCGAATCGCTCAGATAACGGGTAACGGACTCGTCTTCCAACCAGTCCATCAGGGTCAGCGCATCTGCCCGAGTGATTTCGGGACACAGGGAAATGAAAGGCTTGGTCATCTTCACCTCACTAGGTTGCAAGAATGAAAGCCTTCCATGGCCGCGACCATGACGGTTCTTTCGAAAATCTTTTTATTTTAAGGCTGGTCGGCAAGCGCGAGCTCAGCCAGCTGCAATGCCCCTTCAAAGCTGCGCGCGCCCGCAATGAACAGGTTGAGATGGCAGAACACGCTGTCGGGCACGCCGGTGACAGCGGCCAGTTCGGTATCGCGCAGGCCAGCCCAACGGGCGGGCAGGTCCATGCGGGCATCGAATGAACCCGCTTCGACCGGCACGGTCTTGAGCTGGAACTGGCTGCCGTCGGAGTCGGGGTAGATGACCAACTTAACATCGGGCATCTCGTCCACCACCACGCGCGTCCACGGCATGCCGCCTTCGTGCAGGTGCAGCACTTGGCCATCCAGCAGGCGCGGCGCCTGGCGCACGGTGTCCACCGCTTTGATCTGCCCGACTTTCTTGACGATGGCCTGGTCCAGGAATTTGCGGACGATGGCCACGGCCTCCACAAAACGGGTGTCCTGCAGTTGCGCCTTGGCCCGCACGTCCAGCCCCTGCTCTTCCAGCCAGTTGGTGTTGAGCTGCGCCACCAGCGACGACAGACCGAAAATGCCCGGCGCCACTTCGCCCTGGCCGGTGTCCACCATGTCCAGGTACTGGACCAGGGAATGGTCGATGGAGTGCACGACGCTGGCGACGGCGTCATCGTCCAGCGCAAAGCCACGGGCCTGCGCCAATGCGCGCACGTAAGCCGCACCGTGCGCGGACCAGACCAGCCCGGCGCTGGCGTAGCCCACGCCCGGTTGCTCAATGCCATTCACGGTTTGAACCGGGCGGGCACCGGTGAAACCACGCTGGTGGTGGTCGAAACGGCCGCGTTCCGGCACCCATTCACCGCCCACGTCCACCGCGTAGTCGGCGGCATCAATGGCGGCCTGCTGGCGGGTGCGGAGCAGTTCGTGGCTGGGGAAGGCGCCCATCAGCACCCCCACGCCGAACACGTCGTCCGCGTGAAAAGAACCGTTGTGGGTGGCGATGGTGGTGTGTGCAGTCATGCGGCGATTGTAAAAAGGCCCGAACGCCGGTCACGGGCGCTGGCGACAGCACGGCGCTTATGGCGCTGGCCGAGGCGCCGCACGAGCCACCGCCTGGAACAGGGCGAGCACCAGGTCCGACTGGGTGACCATGCCCAGCAGGTGCCCGGTATCGTCCACCACGGGCAGGTGGTGCACACCTTGGTCCGAGAACGTCAGTATGAAATCGGCCACCGTCTGTTCGGGCCGTGCCGTGAGCACCTGGCGCGTCATCAGGTCGGCCACCCGCTGGGTGCGCCGTGATGCGCTGTGCCCTTCCGTCGCCTTGACCAGCAGGTCGTGCATGGTGACGATGCCAAGCAGCACCCGCTGCACGTTCACCACCGGCAAGGCTTTGACCTTGTGCCGACCCAGCAGGCGCAAGGCTGTTTGGGCGGTGTCGGATGGACTGAGGACCACCAGGTCACGCGACATGAGGTCGGCACAGCGCAAGCCTTGCCACTGACGGCGCAAGGCGTGGGTGTGGGCGCGGACCACAATGTCTTCCAGGTCGTCGCGGCTCACGTCCAGCAGTTCGCCGAACGAGGCCAGGGCGGCATCCAGGTCTTGCGGTTCCAGACCGCCGCGGTGGCTGGGCAAGGGGTCCTGCGTGTGGTGCGGCTGGGCCGTGGCGCGGTGCGGGTAGCGCCGCCTGCAGGCGTTGTTGAACAGCAGCGCCATCAGCACCAGCAGCGAGGAATTGATAGCCACCGGCCACAGCACGAAGCCAAAACCCAGGTGGTGCACGGCAGCACCGCCCAGCACCGCGGTCAGCGCCACGGCGCCGCCCGGCGGGTGCAGGCAGCGCAGCGCGAACATGGTGGCCACAGCCAAACTGCCAGCCACAGCCGCCACGGCACCGCCGTCGCCCAGGAAATGCTGGCACGTCACCCCGATCAAGGCCGACACGGTGTTGCCCCCAATGACCGGCCAAGGCTGCGCCAGCGGGCTGGTTTGCGTGGCAAACAGCAACACGGCTGAAGCCCCCATGGGCGCGATGAACCAGGGGTTGACCCCGGCCAGCATGCGCTGGCTGAACCATTGCGCCACCCCCAGGCCCAACGCGGCCCCCAGCACACTCAGGAGCACCTCGGTCCGGCTGATGGCGAGTGCTGGCGGCAGGTGGACGCGCCAGGCCGCCCACCCCCGCATAAGCGTGACGCGCACCTCAGTCCAGGGCAGCGGCCGGGCCGAAGAACTCGAAGTGGGTCTGCGCGGGCGGCACACCCAGCGCCTTCAGGCTGCGCTTGACCACCGCCATGAACGGCTTGGGGCCCAGGAAGTAGGCGTCCACGTCGCGCGTCGGCGGCAGCCACTGCGCCAACTGGTCCTGGCCCAGCAGCCCGGTTCCGTCCCCTTGGGTGGCGTCATCGGCCTGCTCGTAACAGTAAAAGCGCTGCAATTGCGGGTGCTGGCTTGCCCAGGTATCGACCGTGTCGCGGAACGCGTGCACCTGCGGCTGGCGGGCACAGTGGATGAAGTGCACGGCGCGCCCGCTGGTCAAGGCCTCTTGCAGCATCGGCACCATGGGGGTGATGCCCACGCCGCCGCTGATCAGCACCAGCGGTTTGTCGCTGGCCTTGAGCGTGAAATGCCCGGCAGGCGGGAACACGTCCAGCGTGTCACCTTCGTGCACCTGATCGTGCAGGTGGTTGGACACCAACCCGCCGGGCTGGCGCTTGACGCTGATGCGGTAACCCTGTCCGTCGGCCAGCGCCGACAGGGAGTAGTTGCGGCGCTGCTCCTGGCCATCGATCTGCACACGCAGGCCCAGGTACTGGCCCGGCTGGTGCGCCACCACGGCCTGGCCGTCCACCGGCTGCAGGTGGAAGGACGTGATTTCGCGGCTTTCCACCACTTTGCGCACCACCCGGAAGGGCCGGGCGCCGCGCCAGCCACCGGGCGCAGCGGCGTTGGCGGCATACACCTGCTCCTCGGCCGCGATGAGGATGTCCGCCAGCTGCTGGTAGGCCGCCGCCCAGGCGGCAATCACCTCGTCGGTGGCCACGTCCGGCCCCAGCACCTCGCGCATGGCCTGCAGCAGGCATTTGCCCACAATGGCGTACTGGTCGGGCTGCACCTGCAGCGACACATGCTTGTGGATGATCTGGGCGGGCAGGTCACCCAGCACTTCCAGCCGGTCGATGTGTTTGGCGTACATCAGCACGCTGTTGGCCAGGGCGCGGGGCTGGTCCCCCTGGGCCTGGTGCGCCTGGTTGAACAGCACCTTCACCTCGGGGTGTTCGCGGAACATCAGGCTGTAGAAATGTTTGGTCAGTGTTTCGCCCCCGGCCTCCAGCAAAGGCACGGTGGATTTGACTATGGCGCGTTGGTTCTCGGTCAACATCGGGGCTCCTGGGTTGCGGGTGTGCATCACCACTCACGGTGGGCGCCTCTGTATGGCAATCGGCATGCCATGGCTGCTGACCATGCAAATCAACGGGTTACCCGAATCATGGTCATAATGACATTCAACAGACTAGAGTCTTTTAGACGCCAATTAAAGTCAAAATGACATCAACCTCCTGGCTCAAGGCCCTGGTGCCGCTGGTGGCCGACCTGCCACAGGACATTCCCGAACACGACCGCTTCAGCCGTTTGCTGCAAGCAATACGGCAGATCTTTCCATGCGACGCCACCTCCCTGATGCGGCTGGACGGCGACCACCTGGTGCCCCTGGCCATAGACGGCTTGAGCAGTGACACCCTGGGACGGCGTTTCCGGCTGGACCAGCACCCCCGGCTGGCCCAGTTGCTGACCGCCCAAGGCCCGCACCGCTTTGTCAGCGACAGCCATTTGCCCGACCCGTTCGACGGCTTGGTGGAAGGCCTGCAGGGACACTTGGAGGTGCATGACTGCATGGGTTTTGCACTGCAGGTGGAGGGCCGCCCTTGGGGTTTGCTGACACTGGACGCCCTGCGCCCAGGGAGCTTTTCTGACGAACACCTCGAAATTTTGGAAGCCTTCGGCAGCCTGGCCGCCGCCACGGTAGGGGCCACGCTGCGCATCCGCCGCCTGGAACAACGGGCCGAAACCGAGCACCAGCAAGTCGAGCGTTACCGCCGCGCTGCGGGCCAGCCAGGGCGCGCCCTGCTGGGCACCAGCCCCACGTTCAAACTGCTCCAAAAAGAAATTGAACTGGTTGGACCGAGCGAGTTGACGGTGCTGATCACAGGTGAAACCGGCGTGGGCAAAGAACTGGTGGCGCAGGCCCTGCACGCCCGTTCGCCCCGTTCCAGCCAGCCCTTGGTCTGCCTGAACTGCGCCGCCTTGCCCGACACCCTGGTGGAAAGCGAGCTGTTCGGCCACGTGCGCGGCGCCTTCACCGGCGCCGTGGCCGAGCGGCAGGGGAAATTCGAACTGGCCGACGGCGGCACCCTGTTTCTGGACGAGATAGGCGAACTGCCGCTGGCCGTGCAGGCCAAGCTGCTACGCGTGTTGCAAAGCGGCCAGCTGCAGCGCCTGGGGTCGGACCGGGAACACCACGTCGATGTCCGCTTGATTGTGGCCACCAACCGCGACCTGGCGGCAGAAGTGCGCGCCGGACGCATGCGCGCCGACATCTACCACCGCCTGAGCGTCTACCCGTTGCGCGTGCCCCCGTTGCGCGAACGGGCGCGCGATGTGTTGCTGCTCAGCGGTTACTTTCTGGAAGAAAACCGGGCCCGGCTGGGCCTGGGTTCGTTGCGGCTGGAAGCCAGCGCCCAGGACGCCCTGCTGCATTACCCCTGGCCGGGCAACGTGCGGGAACTGGAACACCTGATTGGCCGCAGCGTGCTGCGCGCTCTGGGACGGCAAACCCAGCGTTCACGCGTGCTGAGCCTGAGCGCCGACGATCTGGGCCTGGCCGACACCGTGCCCCACGCGGCCACGGCAGACAGCACCCCTCACCCAGAAGCTGCACCCGCCCCGCCAGCACAGCTGACCCAAGGCCTGCGCCAGACCATGGAAGCCATGGAGCGCCGCCTGATCCAGGAAAGCGTGGCGCGGCACCAAGGCAATTGGGCTGCGGCGGCACGCGAACTGCACCTGGACCGCGCCAACCTGACCCGGCTCGCCAAGCGACTGGGGCTGCTGCACGCGACCCCTTAGGGCGACTATCATGGTCACATGCTCATGGCACGCCACCTCCCTAATTTGAAACACGTTTTTGGCAGCGCAATGGTGCTACTGAGCGCAGCCATGGCACACGCCGGGGAAGTTCTCGTGGCCGTGGCCGCCAACTTCAGCGCGCCCATGCAGCAAATTGCCACAGCGTTCGAGCAGGACAGCGGACACAAGGCGCTGCTATCGGTCGGCTCCACGGGCAAGTTCTACACGCAAATCGTCAACGGTGCCCCGTTCGACCTGTTGCTGGCCGCCGACGACGACACCCCGGCCCGCCTGGAGCGCGAAGGCCTGGGTGTGCCGGGCACGCGGTTTACCTACGCCACGGGAACACTGGTGCTGTGGAGCAAGCAGCCCGGTTGGGTGGATGCGCAAGGCCAAGTGCTGCCAAACGCCCGTTTCGAGCGCTTGGCACTGGCCGACCCGAAAGTCGCCCCCTATGGCGCGGCAGCCCTGGAAACACTGGCCCGGCTGGGCTTGCAAACCACGCTGGCGCCCAAGCTGGTGCAAGGCGACAGCGTGGGGCAGGCTTACCAATTCGTGGCCAGCGGCAACGCGCCGCTTGGCTTCGTCGCACTGTCACAGGTCTGGGCCAACGGCAAGCTCAAAGAAGGTTCGGCCTGGGTGGTGCCCGAGCACCTGCACAGCCCGCTGCGCCAGGACGCGGTGCTGCTGCTCAAAGGCCGCGACAACCCGGCCGCCCGCGCCCTGCTCACCTATTTGCGCAGCGACAGCGCCCAGCGCATCATCCGCGCTTACGGCTACCGCCTCTGACCCATGCCGTTTGGCCCCGACGCCTGGTCCGCCATTGCGCTGACCCTCAAACTGGCCAGCCTGACCACGCTGCTGCTGCTGTTGCTGGCCACGCCGCTGGCCTGGTGGCTGTCGCAAACACGGTCACGCTGGCGCGCGCCGCTCAATGCCCTGCTGACGCTGCCGCTGGTGCTGCCGCCCACGGTGCTGGGCTTTTACCTGCTGGTGCTGCTGGGGCCGCAGGGCTGGCTGGGCCGCTGGACGCAGGCGCTGGGCTGGGGGCCGCTGTCGTTCACCTTCACAGGGCTGCTGCTGGGTTCGCTGGTGGGTTCGTTGCCGTTTGCACTGCAACCCATCCTGGCCGCATTCGCCACCATTGGCCCGCGCCCGCTGGAGGTGGCGGCCACCTTGCGCGCGCGCCCGCTGGACGCCTTTGTCAACGTTGCTTTGCCGCTGGCACGCCCTGGCCTGCTGACGGCCGCCATTTTGAGTTTTGCCCACACGGTGGGCGAATTCGGCGTGGTGCTGATGATCGGTGGCAACATCCCTGGGCAGACACGCGTGGTGTCCACCGAAATCTACCGCCATGTGGAAGCCATGGAGTACAGCCAAGCCCACGCACTGGCGGCGGCCATGGTGCTGTTTTCGTTTGTGGCGCTGCTGGGCCTGAACCGGCTGCAGCGCCGCCACACCCCTTTGCCGCCCTGACGCGCCCATGCGCCACGACCTGCACCTCTGTCTGCACCTGCCACGCCCCGGCTTCACGCTGGACGTGGACCTGCACCTGCCCACCCAAGGCACCACGGTGCTGTTCGGCCCTTCGGGCTCGGGCAAGACCACCGTGTTGCGCTGCGTGGCCGGGCTGGAACGGGCCCGTGGCCGGGTGCGCATCGGTCCCACGCTGTGGCAGGACGATGCCAGCGGCCTGTGCCTGCCCACCTGGCGCCGCCCGCTGGGCTACGTGTTCCAGGAAGCCAGCCTGTTCGAGCACCTGAACGTGCGCGACAACCTGCACTTCGGCCTGCGCCGCAGCCGCTCCCCTGGCGGACAACGCGCGCTGGACGCCGCAGTGGAACTGCTGGGCATTGGGCACCTGCTCACGCGCTGGCCGCAGCAGCTTTCCGGCGGGGAACGCCAGCGCGTGGCCATTGCCCGTGCCCTGGCCACACAACCGCAATTGTTGTTGCTGGACGAACCGCTGGCGGCGCTGGACGCCACGCGGCGCCAGGACATACTGCCCTGGCTGGAACGGTTGCGCGCCGAATGGCAAGCGCCCATGCTTTACGTGACGCACGCCGCCGACGAAATGACCCGTCTGGCCGATCACCTGGTGGTGCTGGACCAAGGCCGGGTGCGCGCCAGCGGCCCCACCGCCGAAGTGCTGGCCGCCATTGAAACCCCGGTGCTGGGCGGTGACGACGTGGGCACCGTGCTGGATGGCCAGGTGGTGGAACGTGACCCGGCCTGGCACCTGATGCGCGTGGCCTTCTCCGGCGGCGCGCTCTGGCTGCGCGACGGTGGCCAGCCTCTGGGACACATGGTGCGGCTGCGCGTGCTGGCACGCGATGTGAGCCTGACCACGCAGGCCCCGGCGCACAGCAGCATCCAGAACCATTTCACCGGGCGCATCGAAGCGCTGGTGGACGACAGCCACCCGGCGCACTGGCTGGTGCGGCTGCGCTGCGGGGAAGCGGCCTTGCTGGCCCGCATCACCAAACGGGCCGCGCATGAACTAACCCTGGCCGTGGGCCAGAACGTCTGGGTACAGGTGAAGTCGGTGGCGCTGGCGAAGTGAATGCCAGCGGCCGGATCAGGCCATGACGACCGCGATGAAGGCGAGCAGGAACATCAGCACCGCCCCGGCCAGCGGCAGCAGCCAGGGAATGAACGGCACAATGGACTCGGCCGAATCGACTTCGCCCTGGGCTTCGGTCTGGTGAACTGGGGTCATGACGCGTCTCCTGAAGAATAGGTATGTGTGCAATCCCGTCGTCGGATTCATTCTAATCAATCACACCACCACGGCTTCAAAGCCCTCAGCCCGCAAGGCCTGCAGCACCTGCTGCACGTGCTCCGGCCCACGGGTTTGCAGCACCAGTTCGATTTCCACACTCTGGGCCGCCAGCAGGCTGAAAGCGCGCTGATGGTGCACCTCGTTGACGTTGGCGCCGCAGGCTGCCACGCGGGCGGTGATGCGGGCCAGGTTGCCCGGCACGTCGCGCGCGTTGACCTTGATACGCGCCAGCCGCCCGGCGCGCACCAGCCCGCGCTCGATGATGGACGCCAGCAGCAGCGGGTCGATGTTGCCGCCGCTGAGCACCAGCCCCACCTTGCGGCCGCGAAAACGCTCCGGGTGCGCCAGCAGCGCCGCCAGCGCCACCGCGCCAGCCCCCTCGACCAGGGTTTTTTCAATGTCCAGCAGCATGACGATGGCATGCTCGACCTCGCCCTCGTCCACCAGCAGCCAGTCGTCCACGTGCTGACGCACGATGGCCAGCGGCAGTTCGCCTGGCGTGCCCACCGCCACCCCCTCGGCAATGGTGGTCTGCCCCTGTGGCCAGTGGCTGCCTGTGACGGCGTTGACCATGGCCGGGAACCGCCGCGTCTGCACACCCACCACCTCGATGCCGGGCTTGAGCGACTTGGCGGCCAGCGCGGTGCCCGCGATCAGCCCGCCACCGCCTGTGGCCACGACCAGCACCTCCAGTTCGGGCTGGGCACGCAGCATTTCCAGCCCCACCGTGCCCTGCCCCGCCACGATGGCCGGGTCGTCGTAGGGGTGAACGAAGGTCAGGCCTTCCTGCACCGCCCGTTCGCGGGCATGGGCGCGCGCCTCGTCCAGCGATTCGCCAAACAGCACCACCTCGGCACCCAGCCGCTGGGTGCGCTCAATCTTCACGCCAGGGGTAAAGGTGGGCATGACGATGACGGCGCGCACGCCCAGCCGTTGCGCGTGGTAGGCCACCCCCTGCGCGTGGTTGCCCGCCGACATGGCCACCACGCCACGGGCGCGCTCCTGCGGCGTGAGTTGGGCCAGCTTGTTGCAAGCGCCGCGCTCCTTGAAGGAGGCGGTGTATTGCAGGTTCTCGAACTTCAGGAACACCTGCGCGCCCGTGAGCTGCGACAGCGTGCGCGATTCCAGGCACGGGGTTTCCAGCACCGGCCCAGCGATGCGGGCGGCCGCCTGTTCAATGTCGTGCAGCGTGATCATGGGGTGATTGTGTCTGCAGCCCCCGGCTTTGGCTACAGGGCTTCGGCGCTGCTTTGCACCACCCGCAGCACCTCGGCGCCGTAGGCCTCCAGCTTTTTCTGACCCAGGCCGGGAATGCCTTCCAGGTCGCGCAGGCTTTGCGGCTGGCGTTCGGCAATGGCGCGCAGCGTGGCGTCGTGGAAAATGACGTAGGCCGGCAGGTTGTGTTCGCGCGCCACTTCGGCACGCCAGGCCTTGAGTGCCGCCAGCGTTTCGCGCGCCGCCAGCGTGAGCGTGGCCTCGCTGGCCACCACGCGCTGCTTGGCCGCGCGGCTGCGTCCGCTCTCGCGGGCGGCCTGCACGCGCAGGCGCACCGTGCCTTCGCCTTTCAACAAGGGGCGGGCAGCGTCGGTCAGGCGCAGGGTCTGGTATTCGCCATCCACCCACACCATGCCACGCGCGATCAACTGGCGCAGCAGGGCACGCCATTCGCGTTCGCCCAGGTCGGCGCCAATGCCGAAGGTGCTCAATTGCTGGTGCTGGTACTGCTCCACCTTCTCGGTGACCTTGCCGCGCAAGATGTCGATCAAATGCCCGGCGCCGAAGGCGGTGTTGCTGGCCTGCTGCACGCGGTAGATGCACGACAGCACCTTGCGCGCGGCCCCGGTGGCGTCCCAGGTCTGCGGCGGGTTCAAACAGTTGTCGCAATTGCCGCAGGGGGTGGACTGTTCGCCAAAGTAGGCCAGCAGCCGCACGCGGCGGCAGTCGGTGGCTTCGGCCAGGGTCAGCAGCGCGTCCAGCTTGCCGCGCAGCACCTGCTTGAACTCTTCCGCCGCCGGGCTTTCGTCGATCATGCGACGCTGGTTCACCACGTCCTGCAGGCCATAGGCCATCCAGGCATTGGCAGGCTCGCCGTCGCGCCCGGCGCGGCCGGTTTCCTGGTAGTAGCCTTCGATGTTCTTCGGCATGTCCAGGTGGGCCACAAAGCGCACGTCTGGCTTGTCTATGCCCATGCCAAAGGCAATGGTGGCGACCATAATGATGCCTTCCTCGCGCAGGAAGCGGTCCTGGTGACGCTGGCGCGTGGCGGCGTCCAGCCCGGCGTGGTAGGGCAAGGCGTTCAGCCCGGCCTCGGCCAGTTGCGCCGCCACGTCTTCCACCTTGCGGCGCGACTGGCAATACACCACGCCAGCGTCATGCCCTTCGGGGCCGCTGTGTTCGCGTGCAATGAAGCGCAGCAACTGCGGCAGGCTATCCTTCTTTTCAACAATCAGGTAGCGGATGTTGGGCCGGTCGAAGCTGCTGACGAAGTGCTGTGCTTCCTCCAGCCGCAGGTGGTGCACGATGTCCTCGCGCGTCAGCGCATCCGCCGTGGCGGTGAGCGCGATGCGTGGCACGTCGGGGAAGCGTTCGTGCAGCGCGGCCAGGTTGCGGTAATCAGGCCGGAAGTCGTGCCCCCACTGGCTGACGCAATGCGCCTCGTCGATGGCGAACAGGCTGAGCAGCCCGCGTTCGTGCAACGATTGCAGGAGTGCCTGGGTGCGCGCATTGCCCAGGCGTTCCGGCGCCACGTACAGCAGCACCAGCTCGCCGTGGAACAGGCGCTGCTCCACCGCCGTGGCTTCGGCGCTGCTCAGGCTGGAGTTGAGGAAGGCGGCTTCCACCCCGGCCTCGTGCAGCGCGCCGACCTGGTCGTGCATC
>CAYQTH010000009.1:20128-24408 GCA_964420415.1 uncultured Macromonas sp.
GACACTGACCTTTACATTTATTACGACAGTACGCAAGACGACACCACCACCGCCACGCCCTGCCCGGCGCGGTGCCGCACGATGGCGGGTACTTGGTAGCACAGCGACTTGCCGCCGCCGGTAGGCATCAACACCAGGGCGTCGCCGCCAGCACTGACGTGCGCCACGATGGCGGCCTGCGGACCACGGAACCGCTCGTAGCCGAACACCTCGTGCAGCACGTCCGCGCCCACTGGGGCAGACGTTATGGGCTCAGTTGCTTCCAACGCGGTGTTCAATCGTGGTCCAGGTAACGCTTGCGCCAGAAGTAGGCGCTCAGGCCCACGGCAATGGCCCCCATGCCGACCATGGCCCACCAGAAGCCGCCCTGCCGGTGCAGCAACGGGATGAACTCGAAGTTCATGCCGAAAATGCCGGCGATGAGGTTGAGCGGCAGGAAGATGGCGGTGAGCACGGTGAGCGTGCGCATGATCTCGTTGGCCCGGTGGCCCTGTGCCGAAAAGTGCATCTGCACGGCGGTTTCGGCGGTTTGCTCCAGCCGCCGCACGTGGTGCAGCACGCGTTCGATGTGTTCCAGCACGTCGCGGCTGCGCACCTTGAGCAGCTCGCGCTCGCGCTGCGCCTGCAGGTCCGGCGCCAGCGGCCAGTCGTTGAGCACGGTGATCCAGTCCTGCACCGCCACGCGCTGGTCCTCGCAAATCTCGTCCAGCTGGTGCAGCGTCATGCGCGCCTCCAGCAAACGTCCCCAGTTGCCGAAACGGGTGCGTGGGTTGAGCAGTTCCACCTGCCAGTGGTCGAGTTGGCGGTTGAGTTCGCGCCGCAATTCCAGGTAGCCATCGACCATGTGGCTGACCAGGCGCAGCATCAGGTCGGCCGGGCTGCTGGGCATGAAACGCACCGGGGCGCTGCGGCCGGGTTCGGGCACAGCGTCGTGCCCGCTGTCTGCCAGCGCCAGCAGGCGGTCGATGTAGCTGTCGCGCGCAGCGCAGTCGTTCGGGTGCACCGTCAGCAGCAATTCGTCGAACAAGGCAAAGCCGACCGGGCTGGTGTCGATGCGGCGCAGCACGGGCGGGCCACCGCGCGCTTTGCCCGGCTTGTCGGTTTGGGCGGGCACTGGTGGCTGGGTGGCTGTATCGGAGCGCCCTTGCGCCAGGCGGCGGAACACCATCACGTCGTACTGCGCGGTGTAGTCGTAATGCGAAGGCAACTGCGCGTTGAGCAGGTCGGACACGTGCAGGTCCACCAGCGCGGTGCCGCACAGGCGCTGCAGGCAGTCTTGCACCGCGGCCTGCTGTTGTGCAAACTCGTCGCGCGTCAAGGCCAGCCAGACGAAACCGTGCGGCGGCAGCGTGGTTGGCAAAGCCGCCGTTTCGCTGACCTGCCGGTCCTGGAAGTGGAAAACGCGCATGGTGCTATGGGCCGGTCGGTGGTGGTCAGCCCTGGCGCAGCAGGCGGGCCGCGTCGCGGGCGAAATAGGTGAGCACGCCGTCGGCGCCAGCGCGCTTGAAGGCCAACAGGCTTTCCATCATCACGGCGTCGTGGGCCAGCCAGCCGTTCTGGGCGGCGGCCTTCAGCATGGCGTATTCGCCGCTCACCTGGTAGGCGAAGGTGGGGGCCTTGAATTCGTCCTTCACGCGGCGCACCACGTCCAGGTAGGGCATGCCGGGTTTGACCATCACCATGTCGGCGCCCTCGGCCAGGTCGAGCGCCACTTCGCGCAGTGCTTCATCGGTGTTACCGGGGTCCATCTGGTAGACCTTTTTGTCGGCCTTGCCCAGGTTGGCGGCGCTGCCCACGGCGTCGCGGAACGGGCCGTAGAAAGCGCTGGCGTACTTGGCGCTGTAGGCCATGATGCGCGTATGCACGTGGCCGTGTGCCTCCAGCGCCTGGCGGATGGCGCCGATGCGGCCGTCCATCATGTCGCTCGGCGCCACAATGTCCACACCGGCAGCCGCCTGGCACAGCGCCTGCTTCACCAGCACGTCCACCGTGGCGTCGTTGACGATGTAGTTGTGCTCGTCCAGCAGGCCATCCTGGCCGTGGCTGGTGTAGGGGTCGAGCGCCACGTCGGTCATGATGCCGAGGTTGGGCACCTGGGCCTTCAAGGCGGCCACCACGCGAGGAATGAGACCATCAGGGTTGTAGGCTTCGCGGCCATCAGGGGTTTTGAGCGCCTGGTCGATGACCGGAAACAGCGCCATCACCGGAATCCCCAAATCCACACACTCCTGCGCCACCGGCAACAGCAGGTCCAGGCTCAAACGCTCCACACCGGGCATGGAGGCCACGGCCTCGCGCCGGTTCTCGCCGTCCAGCACGAACACCGGGTAGATCAGGTCGTGGGCGGTAAGGTGGTGTTCCCGCACCAGGTTGCGGGTGAACACGTCGCGGCGCAAACGGCGCGGGCGCGACAGCGGGTAAGGGGCAGGATTCACGTTCATGGACGGTATTGTGGCAAATGGTGGACAAACGGGGCCAGTTCTCGGGTTGCCCCCTGCTGACAAGGCCTTGAGCGGGGGGTACACTGTCCAAGTTCAGCAGATTTGCAATTTCCCCAGCGCAATGGCCACCAGCGAGCAAACACCCCCGCCCTCACCGGCCTCGACCGCTCCCGCCGAACCCTGGCGCATGGCGGAGCACTGGCCTGAACTGGTGTCGGCGCTGACGGACCAGTCCATCGATTCGGTGAGCCTGCTGATGCGGGGGCTGGAGTTGCTGGTCAAGCGGGGCCGCCTGTCTGACGACGAATACAAGGTACTGGCCGTGCCCGCCGAGCGCCTCAAGCAGTGCGGCATCAACGCCCAGCAAATTGTGCGCTTCCAAAGCGGTCGCGTGCGCCAGTCGCATGAAAAAATCGACTTGGCCTACCTGATCGAATCGGTGTTACAGGAACGCCGCAACGAGCTCACCCTGCGGGGCATTGCCGTGCGCCGCAAGTTCCGCCCAGTGGACGTGCTGATCGACCCGACCCTGGGCTTCGGCCTGACCAGCGCCATGCTGGAATGGTGCGCCCCGTTCGGCCACCGCATGGAGCTGCGCCTGGACCTGACCGGCGACCCCGGTCGCGCCCGCCTCTGGATCAAGACCTACACCGAACGCCCGCCGCTGCAAAGTGCGGTGTTCGAAGACAGCATCCACTGGTTACTGCTGCGGCAGATCGCTGCCACCGACGGCGGCATCGAGGTTGAGCGCAAATCCACACCCGATGGGGTGGAGCTGACTGTTCTGTTCCGCCGCACCGTGGCCCCGCCCCCCGGACCGGCAGCACCACCACCAGCCGCAGGAGGCGATGCGGGCGACTCGGTGTTCCACTCCATCACCCAGGCGTATGTGCTGGTGTGCTCGGCCCACGCCGACACGCGGCTGGAGGCGGTGGACATCATCCGCAAATTGGGGGTAACGGTGGATGGCGTGGCCAGCGCGGCACAGGCTCTTGATGCCATGCGCCACCGCGAACTGCATCTGCTGGTGCTGGACCACCTGCACCCGCCAGCCGACCTGGCGAACCTGCAAAACGAACTGACCCACGAACACCCCCTGCTGCCGGTGGTGGCCATAGACCAAACCGCCACGGGTCTGCACAGCGAGCGCCCAGTGATTGCCCATGCCGACCTGCGCCAGACGCTGGGCTCAGCCGTGATGTTCACCTTGTCCAAAGTGATGTGAACCGCTTGTTCCTTGTCCCAGTTTGACCATAAGAACGGCGCCTGAAGGCGCCGTTCTTATTGAAGGAGCAAGCTCGCTATCAACCTTGCACCTTCTTCTTCAACCGCCAGGCGTGCAGCAGCGGCTCGGTGTAGCCGGACGGCTGTTCCTTGCCCTTGAACACCAGGTCCAGCGCCGCCTGGAAGGCTGCACCGTTGGGGTTGGCCACCAGGCTTTGGTACAGCGGGTCACCAGCGTTTTGCTGATCCACCACGGCGGCCATGCGGGTGAAGGTGGTGCGCACCTGGGCTTCGGTCACCACGCCATGGTGCAGCCAGTTGGCCACGTGCTGACTGGAAATGCGCAGCGTGGCGCGGTCTTCCATCAGGCCCACGTTGTGGATGTCGGGCACCTTGGAGCATCCCACGCCCTGGTCAATCCAGCGCACCACGTAACCCAGAATGCCCTGGATGTTGTTGTCCAGCTCCTGCTGCTTGTCGGCCTCGCTCCAGTTCGGGGTCGCCGTCACCGGCACGGTCAGCAGGCCGGTCAACAACTCATCGCGCAGCGCGTCTGCATCGGTCTTCTCCAGTTCCAGCTGGATGTCGCTCACCTTGACCTGGTGGTAGTGCAGC
>CAYQTH010000010.1:0-23427 GCA_964420415.1 uncultured Macromonas sp.
GGTGGTGATCCTGTCGCGCAACGACCCGGTGTCGGGCATGCGCGTGTTCCGCTCGGTGCAACATTTCGGCCTGCCGATCCAGCGCGGCGTGTTCACGCGGGGCGAATCGCCGTGGCGCTACCTGCGGCCGCTGCGCGCCAACCTGTTCTTGTCCACCCACCTGAGCGATGTGCGCGACGCGCTCGACGCGGGCGTGCCAGCGGCGCAGGTCTACCCGCAATCGGTGCACGCCTCCGACGCGCACCCGCACGAGGTGCGCATTGCCTTCGACGGTGACGCAGTGCTGTTCTCCGACGAAGCCGAGCGCGTGTTCCAGGCCGAAGGTTTGAACGCCTTCCAGCACCACGAAGCCAGCAAAGCCAGCCAGCCGCTGGCTGGTGGTCCGTTCAAGCCCTTGCTGGAAGCGCTGCATCGGCTGCAAAGCGAAGGCACGGCCCAGATGCGCCTGCGCACCGCTTTGGTCACGGCACGCAGCGCACCGGCGCACGAACGCGCCATCCGCACGCTGATGGACTGGCGCATTGATGTGGATGAGGCGATGTTCCTGGGTGGCCTTCCCAAGGGCGAGTTCCTGCGCGAGTTCGAGCCTGATTTCTTCTTTGACGACCAAACGGGGCACATTGAATCGGCGGCCCAACATGTACCCGCCGGGCACGTGGCGGCAGGGGTCGCCAACCGGAAATGACGACGCGTGACAGGTAAGCGCCGCTGCGCTCAGCTCTGGGTAGCGCGGTACCGCCCCCACCCCCGCGCGCGCAACTCGCACGCCGGGCAGGTGCCGCAACCATAGCCCCAGTCGTGCCGGTGGGCACGGTCGCCCTGGTAGCAAGTGTGGGTCTGCTCCACGATCAAATTCACCAGGACTTGGCCGCCCCCCGTCACCCCTGAAACCTGACCCAGCTCATGCGCCAAGGCCCAGGTCTGCGCTTTGTCGAGCCACATCAGCGGGGTGTCGATCAGCACCCGGCGGTCCATGCCCAGCGACAAGGCCACTTGCAATGCTTTCATGGTGTCGTCGCGACAGTCGGGGTAGCCGGAAAAATCGGTCTCGCATACACCGGTGACGATCACTTCCAACCCGCGCCGGTAGGCCAGGGCCGCCGCCAGCGTGAGGAACAGCAGGTTGCGTCCCGGCACAAAAGTGTTGGGCAGGCCGTTGTCCTGCATCTGGAAGGCCATGTCGCGCGTGAGGGAAGTTTCGCTGACCTGACCCAGCACGGCCACATCGAGCACATGGTCCTCGCCCAGGCGCGCTGCCCAGGCCGGAAAGCCGTACCTCAATTCACGGAGCACGTTGAGCCGTGCCTGCATTTCGATGTGATGGCGCTGGCCGTACTCGAAACCGATGGTTTCCACCCTTGGGTAGCGCTGCAGCGCCTGAGCCAGGCAGGTGGTGGAATCCTGCCCGCCGGAAAACAGTACCAGTGCGGAAGTGTGCATGCCGCCAAGCGTATCAGAGCAGGTTGTGCCAGCGCGCCAGCATGCGGATCAGGGAACGGTTGACATGGTCGAGTGGAAAACCAGCCTGCTCACACATCGCAGGCAAGTGTTCCATCTGCTGCGGGTCTTCCATGGCACAGGCAAGGTGCAAATAGGCATGGTAGGGCCCATTGCTGTGCAGCAGGGCTTGGCCAATGGCTTCGGAGAGGGGTACGCGCCCCAAGGTCACGCCCAGCGGTTCGTGCATCAGCTCGTGCAAACGGGAGAACAGGCCCGTGAGGTAGCTTTCGGTATTGAGGTGTTGTTGGGCCCCGGCGTCCATCAACTGGGTCATCAGGCGCGCTCGCAGCACCATGCTCTGACGCACGGGCTGCAGGTCCTGGTCGGCGCAAGCGCCCCGCAAGAGCTCCATCATCCAGTCGCGCAGCCGGGTCTGGCCCAGCAGCATCAGGGCCTGGCGCACGGTTTCGACCTGACGCGTGGTGCCGAACACCGGAGAGTTGACCAGGCGCAGGGTGCGGAAGGTGAGCACCGGATCCTGGTGGATCAGGTCTTCCAGCGTTTCCATGGACACGTCGCGCATGAGAGCCTGCTGCACGCGCACCAGGGTGCGTTTGTCCACCGGCACACCATGGTGGCGGTAGGTTTGCAGCACATCATGCTCAGGCCAGCCGCAAATGCCCCAGACCTTGGCATCGTCCAGGCAATGTGCGGCCAAGGCCCGTGTACCGATGTGCTGGTACAACTGGCCTGGCAGCACCGGTGAGCGCATCGCCTGCGGTGTGCCACGGTGTTCGGCGGCCTGCAGCGCCAGCGCCACTTGTTCCGGCCACAGGTCCAGCAGGTAACGCCACTGGCCATTGTCGGCGACACTGGGCCGGGCCCTGGCCAGGGGTGACTGCTGAACCAGCCGGTGACCCTTGCGGTGCGCCAGCGCCACCGCCTCCACCAGTTCGGGGGCGGTGAAATCGCCCCGATCGGGCAACTCCAGCCAAATGGCGTCGTGCGGGTTGACGGACAGGGCCTGCAACAGCTGCGGCTGGTCTGCAAAGGACACCAGCAGGAAAGGGGCTTGCTCTGACCATTCGTTGCCGAGCACATGCAGCAGGTGGGCTGCATCCACCGATTCGGTGTGCAACGCGCGCACACGCAGGCGCACACCCACCAGCTGGCGGGTTTGGCCCCACACGGGCTGGTACGCAAAAGCGACGTGCTCTAGGATGTTGAATGCCATGAGTCAGGCAATGTACTGGAAGAGCGAGAGTCTTTGTACCTGGGAATACGATTTCAGTGCGGCATCGAGCGCAAGTTGGTGGGTCTGGAATTCGGAAATGCCCTTTACCAAATCCAGATCGGTCAGTTCAGACTGCTCCTTCTGGTGGAACACCTCGCGGTCTTTGAACAGGTTGTCCATGGTGTCGGCACGGTTGAGCCAGTCCCCGACCCGGCCGCGGGCCACGGTCAGGGTGTCCAGTCCCACATCCATTTCCTGCAGGGTGCGTCCGAGTTCCTGCGTCAGGTGCGCGCCCTGGTTGTCCCCGCTGTAGCGCAGGGCGTCGATTGCGTTTTGCAGCGTCTGGAAGATGTCACCAGGCTGGCTGACCACGGGTTCGAGGCTGAGCCGGTCACCGGTTTTCGGGGTGCCTTGCAACTGCAGCGTGAGGCCCTGGAAGCTGAAGTCTTTGTCGCGTTCGTAGGTGTAGGTGTCGGTGCTGGGCGGCACCGGGGTGGCGCCGTCGATGGCCAGGAAGCCACCGTTGGTGCGATCTCGGATACGGAAGGTGGTGTCGGTGACGAACTCCACTTCGTAGCCCAACCCTGCACTGAATGTTGCCAGTTGGGCAGGCGTGCCGCTGAAACTGCCCAGACTGCTGCGCAGACCACCGGTGTTGCCGCCATCGGCCACGCCTGCGTAGTGGTCAAAGTTGCCTGTGCCATCGAGCTCCGGGTTGATCTGCACCACATCGCCCGCTTGGGCAATGCCCTGCAGGGTGAAGCTGAGATCGAAGGTGCCGGGGGCGTAAGGGCCGCCGCCCGGACCGGGAATGTTGACCGTGGGGGGCGTGTTCGGGTCATAGGCGGTCAGCGGCACCTCGATGGCCCCGGAGGTCGCGTTGACCACCTGGTAGCTGAGTTGACCACCATTGGCGGCGTCGTTCAGGAACTCGACGCGGTAAGCGTCGGCCGGGCTGGGCAGGTTGCCGGGTTCGGCCACTGCAGGCGCAGCGGCGAGGTTGACCGCGCCCAGGTTGGCCTGGTTGAGACTGGACAGAAAGGTGCCATTGCCCTGGTTGACCCGCATCCAGGCGGCGTTGCCGTCGATGGCCTGCGGCAGGCTGCTTTCGGTCGGGGAATACTGCCCTTTCTGCCCTTGGAACTGCACCCCGGCATTGGGGCCATAAAGGTCGGAAAAGGGCTGCTCGGCCCCACCCAGGCCGCCAAACAAGGTCAGGCCGGAAGCGTCCTTGCGGTTGGCCACCGCAAGCATCTGTTCGCGCAAGCCCTCCAGTTGCAGGGCCAGGTCCTTGCGGCTGTTGGCCGACAGCACCGGGTCACCGGCCTGCACCACCAGTTCCCGGGCGCGGTGCATGATGTCGGTGGCTTCGCCCAGCGCGCTTTCGGCTTGCGTCAGCGCGGTGCGCGAGGCTTCCAGTGCGCGCAGGTCGGACTGGACACGCGACAGGCGGTTCTGGGCGCGTTCGGCCAGGGTAGCGGCGACGGCATCGTCGCTGGCCTTGAGCACGCGCTTGCCCGACGACAAGCGGTCTTGTGCGGTGGCCAGGTCGGACTGGCGTTTGCTCAAGTTGAGCAGGGTGTTGTCGAAACTGTTGGCCGTGGCAATGCGGTAAATGCTCATGGTGTGCTCCTGCAGATGCGGATCGGGGCTGGCATCAACTGAAGGCCTGGATCAAGGTATCGAAGGTGCTTTGCGCCACCTGCAGGTACTTGGCGGCGGCCTGGTACGACTGCTGGTACTGCAGCATGCGGGTGGCTTCCTCGTCGAGGTTGACCCCCGACTCGTTGGCGCGCGCGGTTTCCGCTGCCGTGGCGGTGGCTTGCGAGAATTCGGCCTGGAACTTGCCCGCCTGGACCTTGGCGGCCACGCCAGAAAACACGCTGATGTAACCGTCTCCCAGGCTGACACCCTGAAAGCTGTCAACGTCACGCAGTGCCAGAAGGGCTTTGGCATTGCCGAAATTCTGACGCATGGATTCACCCGCCACGGGGGGGCGCACCACCAGGCTGTCGCCATCGACAGGCACACCACGCATCTGGATACGCCAGCCGCCAAAATCGAACGGTTCACCGGGTGAGTAAGGTCCCAAACTGCCGACCTGGGTGGTCCAATTGGCCGGGTCTGGGTCGCTGGCGTCATAAACGTCGAAGTTGCCACTGGTGGCGTTGTAGCGCAACTGGAAGGAGCCGTATGGGCCTGCCGCCGAAGCGGAGATGTTCTCCAGACTCAGGCCACCGGCGTTGCTGGCGCTGATGTCCACCACCAATGGGCTGGCAGCGGCCAGGCTGCGCGGGGACGACAGGGCGACGTCGATGTTGCGGGCGGCTTCCCCGAAGGGCTTGAGCAAAAAACGGTCGTTGGCCTGCGGCGTGCCCGACGCCAGGCTGAACTCCAGCCCATCCACCGACACAGTAGGCGAAGACGCCAGATCGAAATTGCTTGCTTGCCCGTCAGACAGGCGCACCACGATGCCAGTACTGCTGGACGAAAACCGCACCTCGTAATTCGAGGCGATCAGGGCTGTCGGGTCGCGCACCACGGCCTGCACCGCACCGTTGCCGGTGTTGGCCGAACCACTGCCTGCATTGGGCGCCGTGGCTTGCAGGGTCACTGTGCCATCGGCCGCCAGCGTCAGGTTGCTGCCTCGCAATGCAAAGAAATTGGTGCCGGCGTTGCCATCCAGATCCAACCCGAGGTGGTGCTGCGCGTTGACCTGCGAGGCCAGCGAAAGGGCCATTCGCCCGACAGCGTTCTGTGTGTCGGGCACATCCTGGTTGATGAAGGTCAGCAGGCCTTTGAGTTGTCCGCCTGCCAGGAAACCGTCGTTGATGGTGAAGCTGTCATTGGACTGGACGATGGAAATACGCACCTGGGTGGGATCAATGTCGTCTTTGCCTGCCGCCAAACGGCTGGCCTGCGCCCCCACCACCAGCGGCTGGCTCCCCCCTACAAACACACTGATGCTGCCATCGGTGGCCGACACGCTGGAGGTTTGCACGTACTGGTTGAGTTGTCGCATCAACTCGTCGCGCTGGTCCAGCAGGTCGTTGGCCGATGCGTTGCCACCTTGCGTTGAAGCAATGCGGTTGTTCAGACTGGCAATCTGCTCGGCCAGGGTGTTGATGGAGTCGACCACTGCGTCAACCTGCAAAGTGGCCGACAGGCGCAGCTCATCGAGGCGGGTCGAGGTGTCACGCAAACGTGAAGCGAACTCGTCGGCCCTGGACAGGGCGACGGTGCGCGCGGTCAGGTCAGTGGGGGAAGACGCCACATCCACCCAGGCATTGAGCGCACTGTTGAGGGCCGCGCCCAGACCGGTTTCCCCCATGGGGAACAAGTCCTCCAGCTGTTGCAGGCGCTGGTAGCGCACGGCATCGCTGTCGGCAATCGATTTGGTCAGTTGCGCCTCGCGCGCCAGGAAGGCGTTGTAAGCGCGATCCACCGCGGCAATGTCCACCCCCTTGCCGAAATAGCCGTTGCCCAGCAGCTGCGCCCCCGCACTTTGCAGTTCAACCGTCTGGCGCGAGAAACCCGGCGTGTTGACGTTGGCAATGTTGTGACCAATGACCTGCAAAGCCGCCAGGTTGGTGGTGAGTGCGCGGCTGGCGATGTTGAGGCTGCTCATGAACGGATCCTTTCAGCCTCAGGCCTGGGCACGCTGCAAACTGAGCGTGGTTTGGATGATGCGGCTGAGCTTGCTGGCGTATTGGGGGTCGGTGGCGTAGCCCGCCTTCTGCAACCCCGTGGCAAACGCCTGCACGGAATGCAGGCTGTTCATGACGCCGGCATAACGCGGGCTGTTCCCAATGAGCTTGGCGTAGTCACGGAACGAGTCAGCATAAGAATCGTAGGCGCGGAATTTGGCTTTCACCTGGCGCGGCACACCGTTGATATATTCGGTGGTGGTCACTTCAGCGACCTTGCCCTTCCAGTTGGACCCTGCCTTGATCCCAAACAGGTTGTAGGCAGGGTTGCCATCGGCGTGGCGGATTTCGCGCCTACCCCAGCCGGTTTCGTGCGCGGCCTGGCCGACCATGTAACTGGCCGGGATACCGGTTTCCCGTGCGACCTGCTCCGCTGCCTGCGTGTGCTGCGCCACAAAACCTGCTTGCTTGGCCGTGGTCTTGGTGGCAGGCGCCGACGCAGCCACGTCATCCAGCACCAAGCGGGACGGAGCCGCGCCCACAGAGGCCACCTTCCGGTCCACCTCGCCCGCAGCGCCGCCCATCTGACGCGACAACTGCTTTTCGAGCATCTCTCCCAGCCCGCCAGGCATGCCCGTCATCTGCTGCGCCCACTGTTGGTCCAGCAACTCGGTGCCCAGGTTCGACTGCTCGTTGTCCATCAACCCGCTTTTCATGCTGGCTTCCCGCATGCTCTTGAGCAGTTCCTGCATGAACAGGGCCTCGAATTGGCGCGCCGTTTCCTTGATGGCGGCACGCCCGTCCTTGCCGGCCTGGGCATTCAGGCCGTTGAGGGACTTGAGGTCGAAGGCCAGCCCTCGCTGGCCCGACAAACTGGTGGTGGAGATCGCCATGTCAGATCACCTCCAGCTCCGCGCTCAACGCCCCGGCGGCCTTCATGGCCTGCAGAATGGCGACCAGGTCGCCCGGCGAGGCACCGATGGCATTGAGCGCCTTGACCACATCGGCCAACTGTGGCGACGATTCCATCTTGATCAGGGCACCGCTGCCCTCGCTGATCTGGATGTCGGCTTTCTCTGACACCACGGTCTGAGCGCCCGGCGGGGCAAAGGCTCCCGGCTGGCTCACCATGGGGGTGGAGCTTATGCTGACCGACAGGTTGCCGTGCGCCACCGCACACGCCCCCAGCGTGACCGACTGGTTCATGACGATGGAACCCGTGCGTGAATTCACCACCACCTTCGCCATGGGCGTGGGCAAGTCCAGCGGCAATTCCTCAATGTCCGCCAGGAAACCGACCCGCGCATCGGAGTTCTGTGGCGCAAAAACACGGACGGTGCGGCCATCCAAGGCTTGTGCAGTGCCTTGCCCCATGCCACGGTTGATGGCGGCCGCCACACGGCGGGCGGTCTGAAAATCAAAAGCATTCAGGTTCAGGTCAATCGAATCACCGGACAAAAACGGCGTGGGCACCGCCCGTTCGACCTGCGCCCCCGCCGGAATGCGGCCTGCGCTCAAGTGGTTGATCTGCACCTTGCTGCCACCAGCCGAGGCGCCCGCCCCGCCCACCAGCAAATTGCCTTGAGCCAGGGCATACACCTGCCCATCCACCCCGCGCAAAGGGGTGGTGATCAGCGTGCCGCCGCGCAGCGATTTGGCGTTGCCGATCGAAGACACCGTCACATCCACCTGCTGGCCCGGACGGGCAAAGGCCGGCAACTGCGAAGTCACCAGCACAGCGGCCACGTTCTTGGGCTTGATGTCGGTCCCTGGCGGCAGGCTGATGCCAAGCTGCTGCAGGTAATTGTTCAGGCTCTGGCCCGTGAACTGCGTCTGTGACACCTGGTCGCCCGTGCCATCCAGTCCTACCACCAAACCATAGCCGGTGAGCTGGTTGGTGCGCACACCCTGCACCGCCGCCACATCCTTCACGCGGGCCGCCTGCGCCCATGGCGACGCCAAACCGCCCAGCAGCAGCCAGGCCAACACACAACGGAAAAGGAATTCAGGGTATCGGTTCATCGGGATTTACCTCGTGAACCGATTGTCGAAAAACTTTAGAACGGCAAAAGCGTTAAAAAGAACCGGGAAAGCCAGCCAAATGTTTGCGCATCGTTCTGCGCCCCGCGCCCACGCGACAGCACACGCACATTCGCCACCTGGGTAGACAGCACCGTGTTGCCCGCCTGGATGGTGCGCGGATCGACCGTGCCCGAGAACTGCAGCACATCCACGTTCTGGTTGACGCCGATCTGCTTCTCGCCAATCACCGCCAGGTGTCCATTGGGCAGCACCTCGGTCACGGTGGCGGTGATGTTGCCCGTGAACGTGTTTCTGCTGGTGGTGGTACCGTCACCACTGAAGGTGTTGCTGGTGGAGGCATCGGCCCCCAGCTTGCCCAGCAGGGAACTGGTGGAACTCACGAACGGCAACGCCGACACCGAAGCCCCCAACTCCGACTCGCGGTTGACCTCCGAAGTGGACGCCTGGGACGCCGCCAGGTTCTCTTGGATGCGGATAAGCAAGGTGTCCCCCACCAGGCGGGCGCGGTGGTCTTCAAACGCAGGCCGGTAAGAAGCCGCCGAATACAAACTCCCCGTGGCCGCCACGTTCGCGGTGAGTTGACCAGGCTGAGATTGTGGATACGCCAGCTTCTCGGGCGCCTTGGCCAGATCCACATCAGGCACCTGCGACAAGGTGCTGCAACCAGCGGCGGTCAGCAACACGGGCAGCCAAAGCAAAGCCGTGCGCGGTATCAATGAAGCACTCATGCGTTCGCTCCGTCAGATTTCAGCCCAAAACTCACAGCTGGGTCAAGCGCTGCAACATCTGGTCCGAGGTCTGAACCGACTTGGAATTCATTTCATAAGCCCGCTGGGTCTGGATCATGTTCACCAATTCCTGCACCACGTTCACGTTGGACGACTCCAGGAAGCCTTGCAACACCTGGCCCAGCCCTTCGGAACCCGGCGTGCCCGTGGTGGGGTTACCCGAGGCCACCGTTTCCAGAAACAGGTTCTGGCCCGTAGGGTCCAGGCCCGCCGGGTTGATGAAGCTGGCCAAATCGATGGTACCGGCCTGTTGCGGTGTGCTGCTGTTGCCCACCAGCACCTCCACCACGCCGTCCTTGCCAATGGTCACACTGCGCGCATCGACCGGGATGGTGGCCCCACCCAGCACGCGGTAACCGCTGTTGGTCACCAACTCACCGGTCGCGCTGACCTTGAACGAGCCGTCCCTGGTGTAAGCGGTGGTGCCATCCGGCAGCTCCACCTGGAAAAAACCGTTGCCATTGATCGCCACATCCAACTTGTTGCCGCTTTCCTGCAAATTGCCCTGGCTGTAGGTACGCGCGGTGGCCACCGTGCGCACGCCCAGCCCCAGCTGCAGGCCCGTCGGCAACTCGCTTTGTTCGCTGGTGTTGCCCCCCACCTGACGCAAGTTTTGGTAGATCAGGTCTTCAAACAAGGCTGTGCCGCGCTTGAAACCCGAGGTCTGAACGTTGGCCAGGTTGTGCGATATGACGTCCAGCTGCGTTTGCTGGGCCTGCATACCGGTCTTGGCGATTTGCAGCGAATTGATCATGACGGTGCTCCTAAGTGGTGAGGCTGGCTCAAAGTCAGCCGTTGAGGCTCAGCAACTGGCTGGCGCTCTGGTCATTCTTCTCGGCGTTTTGCAACATGCGCATCTGCACTTCGAACTGCCGCGCCACAGCAATCATGCCCACCATGGATTCGATCGGGTTCACGTTCGATCCCTCCAGCATGCCTTCGGTCAGACGCGCTTCCGGGTCCTGCTGCAAGGGTTGACCATCGGTGCTGCGGAACAGGCCATCGCCACCGCGCTGCAGGCGGACTTCCTCGTTCGGGGTGACCAGTTTCAAGCGCCCGACCTGGGTCGGCACCTGACCTGGCACCTGGGCACTCACCGTGCCGTCGGCGGCGATGCTCACTTGCGCATTTTCTGGAATGCTGATCGGCGCGCCGCCGGCGTCGAGCATAGGCAGGCCAGCATGCCCCACCAGTTCGCCCGTGGAGGCCACCTGCAACGCGCCTGCGCGGGTATAGGCCTCGGTACCGTCCAGCCCCTGGATGGCAAAGAACGCCTGACCTTGTGCCGCCACATCCAGGTTGCGCCCTGTCGAGCTCATGCTGCCCGGCGTCTCCAGGTAACCTGCTGTGGCCTCCAAAGCCTGCACGCGTGTGCTGGCCCCATCCCCCTGCAACGGTACGGCACGGAACGTGGCCAGCTCGGCCCGAAAGCCCGTGGTGTTGACGTTGGCCAGGTTGTGCGACAACACCTGCTGCCGGTGCATCGCAGCCGTGGCGCCGCTCATCGCGGTGTAAATCATGCGGTCCATGGCATTCCTCGTTCAGTGCACGCCAGCAGAGTCAATATCAACGCAGGTTCACCAGCGTGGACAAGACCTGGTCCATGGTCTTGATGGTCTGGGCGTTGGCTTGGTAACTGCGCTGCGCCGTGATCATGTTGACCAGTTCGGCCGTCAAGTCCACGTTGGAGGCTTCCAGTGCACCGGCTTGCAACGCACCAAACTTGCCCTCGCCCGGTTCGCCGGGCACGGGCTTGCCTGAATCAAAGGTCTCGACCCAATACCCCCCACTGATCTGCCCCAACCCCTGGGCATTGCGGAAATCCGACAGGGCCACCTTACCCATTGCCTGAGTCTGCCCATTTGAATAGCGGGCCGAAATCACACCATTGGGCTGGATATTTACACCAGTCAAATCACCCGACTTGTAGCCATCTTGCGTTAGGGTAGATACCGCAAACTTCGTACCAAATTGCGTCGTATCATTCAGATCCAACTCAACCGAAAAATTTCCAATATTCGGGTTAGGCGACGTGAGGGTTAAATTGACAGGATCGGTCAAAGGAACGATCACCCCATTTTCATCAAACGTAATTTCGACCAATGCGTTGTAAGTCGCCCGCGCCTCTGCTCTTGGCGTGCCATTGATAAACGCAAAATATTCCGCCACAGAAACCACACTATCGGCATCGGCATCGGCATCCAAAATATCCTGTGCAGGTGTCAGCGGATCGTTCAACCAAGCGTCCCGGTCGCTGGTGTTTAGTTGCGCGTTATAGGCTAGAAAATCGGCTTCGGTGATTTCGTTGTCTGCATCCAAGTCTACCGCATTCGAGGAATCCCGCCACTGAGCAAAAGCACTTTCAATCGCGGCGTTGGACTCCAACGCGGCATTCGCCGCATCAAGTTGGTCCCCCGTGAACACCTGCCACGTGTCAGCCGAGGTTTTCACGAAATACATGCTCACCGGTACCTCAACACCCTGTGAATCGTAGGCATTCAATGTGGTGCCATAGGTCGTGATCGGTGTAGGCGGCACAGTACTCGTCGCAATCATCGCACGTGCATCCAAGTTCAACCCTGCCACAATTTCAGAGGTGGCACTCGCCGCAATTGGCTCGCCTGTGGGCAGAGTCAAAGCCCGCACCGTGCGGTTGGTCACATTGCCCTCAATATCGGTCGGAAAACCCATCACTCGGGCATTGGTGTTAGTGACAATGTTACCCTCTTTGTCCAACTTGAACTGGCCATCCCGTGTATAGGCCGTGCTACCGTCAGGCATCGTAACGGTAAAAAAACCCCCTCCGTTGATGGCAACATCCAGGGTATTACCCGTCATATTCAAATTACCTTGAGTAAATGATTGCGAAACTGTCGCAACATTCACTCCCAAACCACCTCCGCCACCACCGACGCCAATCGAACTGGCTACCATTTCGGCAAACTCGGTCCGTCCAGCCTTCATGCCTACCGTATTGGCATTCGCAATATTATGGCCAATAACGCTCAGATTTTGGCCTGCTGCGTTCAACCCCGACAATCCAGTTTGAAAACTCATGCTCTTCTCCTTGAAAACGAAATGCGATTCAAATCAATCACATAAACGCCAAAATCTGGTCGTAACTCAACGTGGTACCTGCGTCGGTGCGCAAACGCATCACACCGTCCACCATGCCCACGGACTCGACGCGCTGGCGCGCCAGCGTGGTGGTTTCCACTGCCTTGCCCGCACTGGACGCCACCACGCGGAACCCCTTGACCAAGGCTGACTGCCCGGCCGTGTCGTTCCAACCGAAGTTATGCATCCCGGCCGGCAAGGCCCCCAGGGTCACCGTATCCAGAATCTGCTCACCCGCGCCCAGGATTTCAACCTTCACCGAGTCGGCAGCCCCTGCCAAACTCAGGCTGCCTTGGCCCACGCCATCCGCAAACGACAGGCGATTGCCCTCGGCCACCACTTCACGGCCCACCAGCGAGGTGCCCTGCATCCCCTGCATGGCCACCAGCTTGCCCGCCAGGGCCTCCACCGTCGTGTTCAGTTGCTGGATACCCGAGACCGTGTTGATCTGCGCCATCTGCGAGGTCATCTGGGCGTTGTCCATCGGGTTCAAGGGATCCTGGTTGTTGATCTGCGCCACCAGCATCTTCATGAAACGTTCCTGCATCGCCTGCGGGTCGGTGTTCTTCGCATTGCTGCCGCCCTTGGCGTTGTAGGCCTGGATTTCACTCTCTGAAAGAGGGGTAATGAACATGCCTGTTCTCCTGGTTGACCGTTATTGGCCCATCTGCAGCGTTTTCAGCAGCAGCGACTTGGCCGTGTTCATCACTTCCACGTTGTTCTGGTAGGAACGCGAAGCCGAAATCATGTTCACCATCTCCTCCACCGGGTTCACGTTGGAATGCGTCACATAGCCTTCGGCATCGGCGCTGGGGTGCTGCGGATTGAACTCGCGGCGGTTGGGCACATTGCTTTCCACCACGTTCTGCACCGCAACCCCGGCAGCGCCCTGCCCCTGAGACATAGGCACCGTCTGGAACACCACCTGCCGGGCCTTGTACGCTTGCCCATCTGGACCGGCCACGGCATCGGCATTGGCCAAATTGCTGGCCACCACATTCAGACGCTGGGACTGCGCACTGATGGCGCTGCCGGACACCCCGAAAATTGTGAACATCGACATGGCGTTTCTCCTTTACTGACCCGTTCACTGGCCCTGGATGGCGCTCAGCATGGTTTTGACATGCCCATTGATGAACCGCAGCGTGGACTCGTACCGGATCGCGTTGTCGGTGAAGTTGGCCCGTTGCTGGTCCAGATCGACGCTGTTGCCATCCAGGCTGGGCTGGGTTTGCTGTGTGTAGGCCAGTCTGACCTGGCCTGCCGCCCCGCCATGCCCCCCCACCCCCTGGAGATGCCCGGCATGGCTCACCCCCACGGTGGACGCGGATTGCCCCCCCGCGTTCGCCTGGGTCAAAGCCGCAGCGAAATCAAAATCGCGAGCCTGGTAGCCAGGGGAGTCCGCGTTGGCAATGTTGCTGGCCAGCACCTGCTGTCTGTGCGCGCGCAACTGCAGCGCATTGGAAAGCGAATCCATACGGCTGGTCAATTGCTCAAACATGCTCACCTCACTGGTTAAATGCATCCCGCCGGTTGGGCGGCTTGAAGGCAATTGTCAAAAACTTGAGGAAAACCAAAGCGGAAATAAAACCCGCAAAGCACCGCCACTTCACGCATTCAAAAACCCACCAGCACACTAAAGTTGCCACCCTGAATGCCGAGAGCCATGTTGTTGTCCACGCCCTCCCTCCCCAAAGCAGCTGCTCACTACCGAACGCTGAAAGGAGGTCGCATGCGCAACGCTATCCGCCATCTACCGGCACACGGGTGGCGCCTGCTGCTCACAGGATGGAGCCTGTTCTGCGCGGCTGCGTGGGCCACCCCGTTGGCACCAGAAGCCCAGACCCCTCCCCCTTGGCAAATCGCACAATGGACCGGCCAGGCACAAACCTGGATCAACCAACAACTCACCTTCAGTGCAGACTCGGACCACAACGCCGACAGCCCCCGGCTGCGTCCCGAAGTGCTGTTCGGACAGCTCGACCCACGCCTGCGGCTGGCCCCATGCAACCGGATCGAACCCTACCTGCCCACCGGCACACGGCTCTGGGGACGTGCCCGCATCGGACTGCGCTGCGAAGACGGCCCCACCCGCTGGAACGTGTTCCTGCCCGTGACCGTCAAGGTATGGGGACCTGCCTGGGTGATCAAACAACCCGTGGCACCCAATGCAGTTCTGGCTCAAGCCGACGCCGAACTGGCCGAAATAGATTGGACCGAGAGTCCGGCCACCGTGTTGTTACGGCCCGAGGACTGGGTGGGCAGCCAAGCCAGCCGCGCCTTGATGCCAGGGCAAGCCCTGCGGCAGGGCATGGTTCGACCACCACAGGCCTTTGAGGCCGGCAGCCAGGTCAAAGTCCAGTACCAGGGTCAGGGTTTTGTCCTGGCCGCCACCGGAGAGGCACTCAGCCATGGCTACATCGGGCAAACTGCCCGCGTCCGGATGCCCAACCGAAAGGTCATCAGTGGCACTGTCCGCGACGCTGAAACCATCGAAGTGGCCCGCTGACGCCCCTCGCTGTCGGCTGCAGCCAACAGCGGCACAAAAAATCAGCCCTCTTTTTTGAAAAAAGGGGTAAAGTTCCTCTTCATCTGGTCGATACATCTCCCACACAACCCTCTTTGTGAGGGATGGAGAGTGCCATGAAAGTCAACAACCTGCCAGAAATGCCCGTAGGCACCGCCTCTGCAGGCTCCGTCAAACCTGCAGACCGGTCAAGTACGCCCCTGTCCAGCCCCAGCCAGGAGGTTGGCGGCAGCGTTTCCGTCAAATTGTCCGCCGTGACGCAGACCATGACCAACGGTGTGGCACGTTCTGGCACAGATGTTTTCAACACCGAAAAAGTCCAGGCCATGCGCACGGCCATCGAAAATGGCTCCTTCTCGGTCAATGCCGAGGCGATTGCCGACAAGCTTCTCTCCAATGCACGCGACATGCTGGGCGTGGCTTCAGCCAACTGACCCGACGACCCAACTGCCCTGAACTGTCCCCAGCCGATGCCCGAATTCACTCCCGATTGGACCGGCATCCAGGAGACTTTGCTCCAGCTCTTAGAAATGATTGAAGCCACTGAAGCAGTGGCAAAAGAAAGCCTGCTGTCGAACCAAGCAGACCTGCTTGCCGTTCGAAGCGGTGAACTTGCCCAGGCCCTGACGACTGCTCAGCCTGTTTTGGCATCTGCCCTGGCGCAGGGCCTTCCCCCTGCACAGATCAAACAGCGGCTGCAAGAAGTGCAATCTCGCCTAGATAACCTGCGAGAAACCACCACCCGCCTCCAGGCCGTGACAGAGCGTGCCCTGGGGGTGCTGTTCCCAGCGGATCAGGTACAGGCATACAGCCGCCTGGGCAAAGGCTATGGGGCACAGGCCAAGCCGGGCAGCGCTTACCTCAAAGCCTGAAAAAATTCACCTCGCACATGCAAAATGCCAGTCAGCTCACACTGACTGGCATTTTGCATAGACAAGGAAATCGTGTGCCGTCTGTCGCCTCAGTGCTCGCGCAATCGCGCACGCAACCGCGCAATCGACTGGCTGTGTAACTGACACACGCGCGACTCGGTCACCCCTAGCACGGCGGCAATTTCCTTCAGGTTCATATCGTGCTCGTAGTACATGCTCATCACGTACTGCTCACGTTCAGGCAACCTTTTGATCGCTTCAACCAGTGCGGCACGCATGCGCTGATCGCCCAGCAGCATTTCCGGATTCGATTGCGCATCTGCCGGCACATAACGATCCAGAAAATGGTCTTCGTCATCGCCTCGGCCCGCCAGGTCTTCCAGGTACACGAGCTGTGTGCCCCGCACACGGGCCAGCATGTCTTGGTATTCGTTCAATGCCATGCCCAGTTCGTCCGCGATCTCGGACTCCTTGGGCGCGCGCTGCAAACGCTGCTCCAGACGTTGTACCGCGTGTTCAATGTCCTTTTGCAGTTTGCGCGAACCGCGCGACATCCAGTCGCCGTCACGCAGTTCGTCGAGCATGGCACCACGGATGCGTTGACTGGCAAAGGTCTCGAACTGCACCCCTTGCGAAGGCTCGAACCGCGCCAAGGCCTCGGTCAAGCCGATCATGCCGACCTGGATGAGGTCGTCTACAGCGACGCTGGCCGGCAGCTTGGCCATCATCAAATGGGCCAGCCGATGCACCAGCGGGCTGTATTTGCGCAGTTGTGCATCACGGTCCAGCGTGCCTTTGGCGGTGTACATCTGCAACTCCGACGATCTGATCGGCTGGGTGTTGGCTTCGCGAGAAATGTGGGTCAACATGCTGGCGGTTTCCGGAATCTTCGATCATCAAGGCGCTGTCCAGTACTTTGAGCAGGCTGGCGTCGTTCCGAGGGCGATCCCGTCTGTCCGCCGACTCTTGCTCATCATACCCCAGCCTCCACACGGCGGGAATCACGCCCAGACTGCGTTCACAGGTCTGACAAAAAGCCTGTGCTGCACGTTCAGCCGTGGCTGGCACTTCGCGTTCGGGTTGCACCACAATGGGCTGTAACCCTGCCGCTTGCCACAGGATTTTCACCGCTTGGTAGGCTTGCACCATCGCGGTCTTGTCGGCCCGCATGGTCACCAAAGGACGCGCCACGCTGTCGCTCAACAAGCTGGCCAGAGCCTCCAGCGGCGCATGCAACAGCACCACGCTGCCCGCAGGCACGTCCTGCAGCCAGCGCCGCAACACCGCCCGGTGCCCCAACAAGGCATCTCGTGGCTGCAGGCCATTGAGCCCTTCTATCACTACCACCGTGTGCCCCTGCTGCTGCAACCCTTGCTCCAAGGCCCACAGCAATGCCAACGAATGGCGGTGTGCGGTTTCTGTACCGCCAGCCACCACCGGCACCACGCGTGTAGGGGGCTGCAGTTCCCAGGCGGCAAGGCCTTGGGCCTGGTCGAACATGGACTCAAACATGCCAGGCATCCAGTTGCACACCCGGCTGCACCGGGTCGGTAAAAAAGAAAGCCAGTTCCGACGACTGCGGGTCATACGCGGACTTGCCGCTGCTGGCCATCGACAGGCGCACCAGCGCCTGGGCGTCGGGACGCTGCCAGTCTTCTGGCACGCGCTGCCCAGTGCTCAAGCCGCGCAGCACCACCTGGTGACGGATCAGGGCATCCACCGCCGGACCGAGCTTGGCCGCCTCGTCCACTTTGGACAGCACCACTCCGTAGAGATCCACAGTCTTGTACGCATGCAACACTTCGTCCAGCGTGTCGCCATGGCTGCCGGCGTTGAGCACGAGCAGTTTCTTGATCTTCGGCGTGGCCAATAATTCCATCATTTCCTGGATACGGGGGTCTTTCTGACCCAGTCCTGCCGTGTCGATGATGACCATGCGTTTGTTGGCCAGCAGGGTCAACAAATCCTGCAGGGCGGCGCGGTCGTGCGCCAGGTGCGCCACCACGCCCAGCATGCGGCCGTAGGTACGCAGTTGTTCATACCCGGCCACGCGGTAGGTGTCCAGCGTGATCAAACCCACGCTGTTGGCGCCATAGGCCTTGACGCACTGCGCCGCCAGCTTGGCCGCGGTGGTGGTCTTGCCCACGCCAGTGGAACCGATGAGGGCGAACACACCGCCTTCGTCACACAAGGCACTGGAGTCTTGCGCGGTTTTGAGGTTACGCGCCAGCACTTCCTGGGTCCAGCGAAATGCATCCTTCGCACCGAAGTCGGCCGGCAGACGCTCCATCACAGCACGCGCCACAGTGGGCGAGTAACCCGCCCGGATCAATTTGTGCATCAGGCTGGACTGGATCGGACTCTGGCGAGCCGTGCCCATCCAGGCCAGGGTGTTGAAGCGCTCCTCCATCATGCTCTTGAGCGCATGGATCTGTTCCACCAGCGCAGCGTCAACAGCGGGTTCAGCCGCCACAGCCTTGGGTGCCGGGGCAGCGGTAGCCTGTACCTTGGCGACTTTGCGTGCAGGCTCCGCGTTGCGCCCAAAAGCCAGGCTGACGTCATCCCCACGGGTGGCTTTGGCAGGGGATACGGACTCAGCGGCCGGGCTTTGCATGGCCTCGCGGCGCTTGCGCAGCATGCGCTCCCGCACATAGTCCTGGAAGGACAAGGTGCTCATGGCCATGGTTTCGGTGTCCTGCGCCACGCTGCTTTGCACAACAGCAGGCGCGGGCAGTTGCTGCGCGGCACGCTGTTGCAAACTACCCCGCGGCGATGGCTGACTGCGCGACGTCACAGGTGCCGTGCTGGAGGTGGTCTGGCTGGCCAGGGCATCCAGGTTTTCTTCCGCGGTGGCCACCACCTCGAACCCCTCGTCGGTCGAACGGCTCGACAGGATCACCGCTGTGTCGCCGTAGGCGGCACGGGCCAGAGCCATGGCTTCACGCGAGTTGGGGGCAATAAAGCGTTGGACGTTCATGCAGGTTCTCCAAGGATCGGGCCAATGCGGATCAGATGGGTTTCAGGGATTTCGCTGTGCGCCAGCACCTGCAGGCGCGGCGCCGCACGGCGCAGCAGGCGCGCCATGGCGGAACGGATGGTGTCGGGCACCAGCAGGCAAGCCGGAACACCAGACTCCTCCTGCTTGTTGGCCACTTTCGCGGCGGATTGGGTCAGCATGTCGGCCACACCGGGATCCAGCGCGCCCATGCCCGTGCCGCTCAAGGCCTGGGTCAGCAAACGTTCCAGGCCCGGCTCGATGGCGATGACCTCGAGTTCGCTGACCGGGCCGTAAATCTGCTGCACGATGGCCGGAGACAGGGCGATACGGATGCGACGCGCCAGTTCAGCTGGGTCTTGCGTCTGCGGGGCGTGTTCGGCCAGGGCTTCAATGATGGTGCGGATGTCGCGGATGTTCACAGACTCCTCCAGCAGGAGCTGCAGCACTTTCTGGAACACACCGATAGGCACCATTTTCGGGACAACTTCTTCGATCAGTTTGGGGGCCAACTTGCCCACGTGCTCCACCAGTTCCTGTGCCTCTGTGCGGCTGAGCAAACGGGCGGCTTGCACTTGCATCAAGTGTGACAAATGTGTCGCCAGCACGGTCTCGCAATCAACCACCGTATAACCCGCCATTTGCGCGTTTTCCTTTTGCCGGTCGTCGATCCACTGGGCCGGCAAACCGAACGCCGGGTCGGTGGTCGCCGTGCCGATGAGCGGCGTCTTGATGTGGCCCGGATTGATGGCCAGGAACTGGCCAGGAAACACCTCGCCTTCGCCCACCACCACGCCGCGCAGCGTGATGCGGTAGGCGCTGGGGCGCAGCTCCAAGTTGTCGCGCACATGCACCGGAGGCGGCAGGAAACCCACGTCCTGGGCAAACTTCTTGCGCACCCCCTTGATGCGGGTCAGCAAATCGCCCTGGCGCGTTTTGTCCACCAGCGGGATCAGGCGGTAGCCCAGTTCCAGCCCCAGCAGGTCGACCGGCTGCAGGTCGTTCCAGGACGCTTCGGCATCGGCCGGGGGCTGCGCAGCAGCAGCCGCCGCCTCTTGAACCTCGTCCACTTTGGGTTTGCGCTGTTCCTGTATCACCCAGTAGGTGGCGCCCCCCAGCGCCAGTGCAAAGGTCAGAAACACAAAGTGCGGCATGCCTGGCACGATCCCCAGCAACCCCAGCACCCCAGCGGTCACACCCAGCACTTTCGGCGAAGCCAGCATCTGTTGTGTGATCTGCTGACCCAGGTCTTCTTCTTTGCCCACACGCGACACCACCATCGCGGCCGACACTGAAATCAACAGCCCCGGCACCTGCGCCACCAGCGCATCCCCCACCGCCAGTGTGATGTAGCTGGAAGCCGCTTCCGACACTCCTAGGCCGTGCTGCAACATGCCAATGGCAAAACCACCGATGATGTTGATCAGCAAAATCAGAATGCCGGCCACGGCATCGCCACGAACGAACTTGGATGCACCGTCCATGTTGCCGAAAAAGTCAGCCTCCTCGCCCACTTCGGTCCGCCGTTTTTTGGCTTCTTTCTCATCGATCAAGCCAGCATTCAGGTCCGCATCGATGGCCATTTGCTTGCCAGGCATGGCGTCCAGCGTGAAACGCGCCCCCACCTCGGCAATGCGCTCCGCACCCTTGGTGATCACTACAAAGTTGATCACCACCAGAATGGCGAACACGATCAGGCCGACCGCGAAGTTGCCCCCGATCAGGAAGGTACCAAACGCCTCGATCACGTGCCCGGCAGCGCCTGTACCGGTGTGGCCTTCCATCAGCACCACGCGGGTGGATGCCACGTTGAGCGCCAGGCGCAGCAAGGTGGTCAGCAGCAAAACCACCGGGAACACCACGAAGTCCAGCGCCCGCTTCATGTACGACGCCACCATCATCACCATCAGCGACACCGCGATGTTGAGGGTGAAGAAGGTATCCAGCATCCAGGGGCTCAGCGGCAACACCAGCATGGACAGGATCAGCATCACCAGCATGGGAGCGGCCATGGCCGAGGCGTGTCCGCGGTTGCCGGACAGCCATTGTTGCAACTGCTGAAGTTTCGGGTTCATGCGTCAAGCTCCAAAAGCGTGGTCTGCGGCAGGGGTTTCGCGGCCATGGTGCGGATCCAGTTCCACCGGCACATCGGGTTTCGGCTGTGCGGGCATTGGACCTTCACCGCGCATCGCGGCCTTCAGTTGGTACACATAGGCCATCACCTGCGCCACCGCGGTAAACAGGCTCGAAGGCACCTGCTGGTCGATCTCGGTGTGGGCGTACAAGGCGCGCGCCAGCATGGGGGACTGCAACACGGGCACCTGCGCATCCTTGGCCACATCACGGATGCGCAAGGCAATCAGATCCGCGCCCTTGGCAATCACGTGGGGAGCGGCCATGGTGGCGGCGTCGTACTGCAGAGCCACGGCGTAGTGGGTGGGGTTCATGACCACCAGATCGGCCTTCGGCACCCGGCTCACGCTGTTGCCCTGCGCAATTTCGCGCTGGCGCTGGCGCATCCGCCCCTTGAGCTGCGGATTCCCCTCGCTCTCCTTGTGTTCGTCCTTCACCTCTTGCTTCGACATCTTCAAACGGTGGCGGTGCAGGTAATGCTGCAACGGCACGTCGATCAAGGCAATCAAAGCCACCACCGCCAGCAACATGCTCACACCCTGGGTGAACCACGCTCCAAGTTGGCTCATGGACGCCTGCAACGGGCGCAGCAGGAGGGTGCCAAACTCCACCATGTGCGCACGGATGAACAGACTGGCCACCACGGCCAGCAACACGGTGATGGCGGTGAGCTTGAGCACCTCGAAAAATTGCTGGCGCGAAAACAGCCGCTTGAACCCGCTGAGCAGACCAATTTTGTCCAGGCTGGGCATCATGGGCTTGGTACTCACGGCAAACGAGCCCGCGGCCACGGTGACCACTACCACGGCCAACGCCACGCCCGCGCCCAGCGGCAGGAAAAACAACAAGGCTTCCTTCACCCCGGCCACCAGGTATTCGGTCAGCACCTCGGGGTGACGCACGGTGTCCCGATCAAACGAAAAACCGGTGCGCATGCCATTGCGCAGCCGCTCAAAGCCCCATGGCACGAGCAGCCACAACGCCAGCAAGCCCCCGCCCAGCACGATCAGGTGCGTCAGATCGCGCGAACGCGGGACCTGACCGTCTTCTCGGGCCTTTTGCAGCCGCCTGGGGGTGGCGGGAAGGTCTTTGTCTTGGGAGGAGTCCATGCGCAGTTCAACGGTTCGTTGAACGCATTGTCTGGTGCCTGCGGGCCAGACTAAAGCGCAATAAAGCCCGGCAAACCGGGCTTATTTCAAATCAAAAACCGAGGCTGGCGAGCAGGTCGTCCACCTGGGACTGGTCGGTCACCACATCGTCCCGACCTTCCGGATTGACCACGGGACCGCTCAGCTCATCGTGACTGTGCTGCCGCTGCGCGGCTTTCACAACCGTGGCTTCTTCTGCCAAGGCTTGCGGCGCGGCCTGCAGCAGCAATTGCAGCAGTTGCTGCTCAATGGTGGCGGCCAGGTTCACCACCCGCTTGATCACTTGACCAGTCAGGTCGTGGAAGTCCTGCGCCATCATGATTTCGGTCAGGTGCACGTCGGTGCGTTCCGCCCCTTGTTGCACTTTCTCCGACCACTCCACCAGCTCCGGCATGGCCCACTTCAAACCTGGCACACCACGGATGGTGTCCACCAATTGCCGGCTGTGATCGATGACACGCTCTTGTTCGGCCTTGGCCTCGTCAACCCGGTTGAGCACTTTTTCCGCCGCCTCACCCGTGAGCCGGGCAATGTATTCCAGTCGGCTGCGGGCATCGGGCAGTTCATCCACCGCATCCTTGAGCGTCGGCGTGTACCCCAGCTCGTTCAAGGCATTGTGCAACTGGCGGGTGATTTCCCCCAGCCGCTGGAACACGTCGGATGATTTGCCGTCATCCATGGCTTGGTCGTTGCTCATGATGCAATCCCTGTCACCAGCCCATTTTTTTGAAGATGTTGGCGAGCTTCTCTTCCAGTGTGGCTTTGGTAAAAGGTTTGACGATGTAGCCAGCCGCGCCACCCTGGGCAGCTGCAATGATGTCTTCCTTGCGGGCTTCGGCGGTCACCATCAGCACCGGGATGTGCTTGAGTTTTTCGTCGGCTTTGATCTGCGACAGCAGTTCAAAGCCGTTCATGTTGGGCATGTTGATGTCGCTGACCACAAAATCGAACTTGCCATTGCGCAGCTTGTGCAAGGCAGCCACCCCATCCTCAGCTTCGTCGGCATCGGCATGACCGATTTCCTTGAGCAGGTTGCGCACGATGCGGCGCATGGTGGAAAAATCATCAACAATCAAGAATCGCAAATCGGCCATGGATTGCTCCGGGTGGAGAGGGCTCTAAGTGTATATGTAAGTCAGGGGCTGGTCACTGCGACGGGGGGTTTGCACCCGGCACAGTTGGTCGGCCCGCAATTGGGTTGGGCAAAGACGGCATCATCAACGATTGCATACCGGCGGTATCAAGACCGTTTTCAGGCACCACGGCACTGTCGTACGACTTGAACATGCCCTCCTCGGCCTCTTTGGTCATGACCAGGATGCTGATGCGCCGGTTCATCGGCGCATCGGGCTGGTTGACGTCCAGCAGCCGGCTGGAGGCCAGGCCCTCGACACGGGCGAGCTTGGTGTCGGGCAGGCCGCCGGCCACCAGCTCGCGGCGCGAGGCGTTGGCCCGGTCTGCCGACAGCTCCCAGTTGCTGTAG
>CAYQTH010000011.1:0-23262 GCA_964420415.1 uncultured Macromonas sp.
AGTCGGTGTTGTCGTAGCCGATGCGCTTGATGGTGTCGCGCGCCACCTGGATGTAGTCCACGTGCGCGTTGGTGGTGATTTCACCGGCCAGCACCACCAGGCCGGTGTTGGTGAGCGTTTCGGCGGCCACACGGCTGCGCGGGTCTTGGGTGAAAATCGCGTCCAGAATCGCATCGGAAATCTGGTCGGCCACCTTGTCGGGGTGGCCTTCAGACACCGATTCCGAGGTGAAAAGAAAGTCGTTCGCCATTTGAATACACTCCGTAGAACTGCCTGGCGGTCGCCGGGCAAGGAGCTTTGGCGAACGCTTTAGCTGAATTTGTGAATCGCCCGCAAGTTGTCCAGTAACTCGGCGATGCGGTCATTCTAAAACAAGACTTCGATTCCCCACTGTCCATGTTGTTGCTGTTCCGTTGTCTGGCGGTTTGTCCCTTGTGGCTGTTGCACGCCCTGGGCTGGTTGCTGGGCTGGCTGACGTTCCTGGCCTCTGCGTCTTACCGTGCGCACTGGCGGGCCAACACGCGGCAAGCGGGCGTGGGCGGCTGGCGGCGTTGGGCGTCGATTGGTGAGGCGGGCAAGCAGGTGGCCGAATTGCCCCGGCTGTGGTTTGGCCGTCCGGTGCCTGTGCGCTGGGACGGGGCTGAACTCATAGAACAAGCGCAGGCGCAAGGCCAGGGTTTGTTGTTGCTGACCCCTCACCTAGGTTGCTTTGAAGTCACGGCGCGCGCCTATGCGGACCGTTATGGGGTGGGGCTGGGTGGAAAGCCCATCACGGTGCTGTACCGGCCCCCACGGCAGGCGGCCTGGCGCGAAGTGGTGGAGCAGGCACGTGCCCGGCCTGGTTTGGCCACGGCACCCACCACGTTGGGGGGAGTGAAGCAGTTGCTGCAGGCGCTTCGCCGCTGCGAAGCGGTGGGGCTGCTGCCCGACCAGGTGCCGCCCGAGGGGTTGGGGGTGTGGGCCCCGTTCTTTGGCCGCTCTGCCTACACTATGACCCTTTCCGCGCGCTTGGCCAGGGTGCCTGGTACGCAGGTGCTGCTGGCGTGGGGTGAGCGCTTGTCCTGGGGGCGCGGGTACGTGGTACGCCTGCGTGCCTGGCGCGACGTGGTGCCAGGCAGCTTGCCCGGCGACGACGCGCAGGCCGCTGTGTTGATGAACCAGGCCATGGAGGCCTTGGTGCGTGAATGCCCGCAGCAGTACCTGTGGGCCTATGCGCGTTACAAGCAGCCGCGGTCAGCCGAATGACAAGTGAAACAGGGCTTTGGATGGTGGGCAATGCCATGAAACTGATGTGTGAACCGTGGGGGCTGTCATGAAGCGCTGGCGTACCCGCATGCTGCTGGGGCTGATGTGGGCACTGGGGCATTTGCCTTTGCCATGGTTGCGTGCCGTGGGCTGGGTGTTTGGCCGCACCTTGCATGCGGTGGCCGTGCGGCGCAGGCGCATTGCACGCACCAACTGGATGCTGTGTTTTCCGCACTCTTCGGAAGCCGAGTGCCACCGTGCGGTACGGCGGCATTTTGTGTATTTCGGGCAGGCCTGGTTGGACCGGGCCTGGCTGTGGCAAGCCAGTCCGGCGGTGGTGCGCAGCCGTCTGCAACTGGTGGGCGAGGTCGAAGCCTTGCAGCAGGTGCCTGCCGCCGTGATTTTTGCGCCCCACTTTGTGGGCCTGGACGCAGGCTGGACGGCCCTGACGGTACACTTGGAGCGGCGTTTTTGCGGCATATACGCCCGCCAGCTCAACCCGGACATGGACCGCTGGATCTTCAACGGACGGCACCGCTTTGGCAACCCCGGCTATGTGGCCAACCACGACGGCGTCAAGCCCATGGTCACGGCGGTGCGTTCGGGCTTGCCGCTCTACCTGCTGCCCGACATGGACCATGGCGAAAAAGATTCGGTGTTTGTGCCGTTCTTTGGAGTGCCCGTGGCCACGCTCACGGCCTTGCCGCGTTTTGCGCGTTTGGGCCGGGCCCAGGTGATTCCGGTCACCAGCCGGTTAACGCCGGAAGGCTACGAAATCCGCGTTTGGCCGGCCTGGCACAACTACCCCACAGACGATGTGTCGCGTGATGTGGCCCTGATGAACGAGCGCCTGCAGGACATGATTGAAACCATGCCCGAGCAGTACTACTGGGTCCACAAACGCTTCAAGACCCGTCCGCCGGGGGAGCCGCCTCTGTACCAGGGGCGTTGACGCTGGGTTCTGCTGCGGAGGCAACGGGGTGGGTCCACTGCCACAGCAGTTGGGCCACGTCGTCCAGCCCCTGCTTTTTCAAGGCTGAGAACAACCGCACTTCGCCGCCACCGGCTTGCAACCGCGTGATTTGCAACACCTTGTTGGCTTCGCTGCGGGTCAGCTTGTCGGCCTTGGTCAGCAGCACCAGGAACTTCAGGCCTTGCTCCACCCGTGGGCGGATCACTTCCAGCAGTGCCTCGTCCAGTTCCGTCAGGCCCAAGCGCGGGTCGCACAGCAGCACCACGCCGCGCAGGTTGGGGCGGCTGACCAGGTAGTTGGCCATCACGCGCTGCCAGCGCAGTTTGGCCTCCTGGGGCACGGCGGCATAGCCGTAGCCGGGCAAATCGGCCAGCACAGCGTCTGTGACGCCCTGCTTGCCCAGTGCAAACAGGTTGATGCTTTGCGTGCGGCCTGGGGTTTTGGATGCAAATGCCAAGCGTTTCTGCTGTGTGAGCGTGTTGATGCTGGTGGACTTGCCTGCGTTGGAGCGGCCCACGAAAGCGATCTCCGGGATGTCCAGTTCTGGCAGGTGGTGCAGTTGCGGCGCCTCGGTCAAAAAACGCGCGGTGTGCAGCCAGGCGTGGGCGGTTTTGGGGGGTACCGTTGCCGGTACAGGAGAGGCATTAAGGCTCATAGGGAAATCCGTAGTCATTGATCATTGTAAAATCAGCTCGTTTTGCGTCCTGAGGTAGGGCTATGCCCATCTTCAGGGTGTGCCTTCCTGCAACCCGACGACCTGTCCACGACATGAAACTGATCGCCTCTCTCATCGGTGCCGCAACCTTTGCCACCCTGGCCCTGTCCGTTCAGGCTCAGGCCGTCAAACCCGAATTGAACAAAGGGGCCACCTTGTATGGCCAGGTGTGTGTGGCGTGTCATGCGGCTGATGGCAATTCCACCATCACCGCCAACCCCCGTCTGGCCCAGCAGCACCCCGAATACCTGATCAAGCAGTTACAGGAATTCAAGTCGGGCAAGCGCGACAACGCCGTGATGAAGGGCTTTGCGGCCACTCTGTCCGATGAAGACATGCGCAATGTGTCGTACTGGGTGGCCAGCCAGAATGCCAAGCCCGGTTTTTCGCAAGACAAAACTTTGGTGGCGCTGGGTGAGCGCATCTACCGTGGCGGCCTGGCCGACCGCAAAATCGCTGCCTGTGCGGGCTGCCACTCGCCCAACGGTGTCGGCATTCCTGCGCAATACCCGCGTTTGGGCGGCCAGCATGCCGAGTATGTGTCGGGCCAGCTCAAGGCTTTCCGCGCCGGTACACGTCAGAACAGCAAGCAGATGTCTGACGTGGCCATCTACATGACCGACAAGGAAATCGCGGCGGTGTCGGATTACATTGCTGGCCTGCGCTGACTTTGTCAGTCGCATTGAACCTGCGACCCCCAAATTGCTCTTAATACAGGCAGGCCCGTTTTCAGGCCTGCCTTTTTTCTTTGGTCACTTCATCCATGAGCGCATCCACCGCAGGTATTGACATGAAAGACGGTCCGCAGCGCATGCGGGCGTTGCTGGAATTGCTGTCGTCGATGCGGTTTGCAATTTCCTTGCTGACGGTGATCTGCATCGCGTCCGTCATTGGCACGGTGCTCAAGCAGCATGAGCCGGTGAACAATTACCTGAACCAGTTCGGGCCGTTCTGGTTCGAGGTGTTCGATGCGCTGGACCTGTACGCCGTCTACAGTGCCTGGTGGTTCTTGCTGATCCTGGCGTTTCTGGTGCTGAGCACCAGCCTGTGCATCCTGCGAAACACGCCCAAAATTTTCCACGACCTGCGGCAGTACAAGGAAAACATCCGCGCACAGAGCCTGAAGGCGTTTCCACACAAAGCGCAGGCGGTGCTGGCCGAAGCCGCGCCTGCGGCAGCCCAGCGCATGGGCCAAGCCCTGGTGCGTGCGGGCTGGAAGGTGAAGTTGCAGCAGCGTGACACCCTGCATGGCCCAGGCTGGATGGTGGCGGCCAAGAGCGGTGCAGCCAACAAACTTGGGTATTTGGCCGCGCATACCGCCATTGTGCTGATCTGCCTGGGCGGTTTGTTTGATGGCGACCTGGTGGTGCGGGCCCAGATGTGGTTCAACGACAAAACCCCGTTCACCGGCAACGGGTTGATCGCGCAGGTTCCGGAGCAGCACCGCTTGAGCGACCGCAACCCCACTTTTCGAGGCAACCTGGAGGTGACGGAGGGCACGCGTTCCGGCACCGCACTGCTGAACCAGCGCGACGGTGTGCTGCTGCAGGAGCTGCCTTTCGATGTGGAGCTGAAGAAGTTCAGTGTCGACTACTACTCCACAGGGATGCCCAAGCTGTTTGCCAGCGACATCGTGCTGCATGACCGTTACACCGGCGAATCCAAGGAAGCGCGGGTCGAGGTGAACCACCCGGTGAGTTTCCGCGGGGTTGAGATCTACCAATCCAGCTTCAGTGATGGCGGTTCCCGGTTGAAACTCAAGGCGGTGCCCATTGGAGGGCAAGGTGCGGCGTTCGATCTGGAGGGCCGGGTCGGGGATAGCCTGCCGGTGCAGATTGGCCCGCAGCGCATGACGCTGGAGGTGACGGACCTGCGCGTCATCAATGTGGAAAACTTCCAGAACGACGTGGCGGGTGTGGATGCGCGCAAGGTGGATATCCGGCAGACCCTGGAGCAGCATTTGGGGGCTGGCAACAAGACCACCACACCCCGCCAGTTGCGCAATGTGGGCCCCAGCTTTACCTACAAATTGCGCGATGCCGCCGGGCAGGCGCGCGAATTCCACAACTACATGCTGCCAGTGGACATGGATGGCAAGCGCATGATGGTGCTGGGCGTGCGCGACACCCCGGCTGAACCGTTCCGTTACCTGCGCGTGCCAGTGGATGAGCAAGATGGCCTGGACGGTTTCTTGCGATTGCGCGCAGCGCTGGCCGATGAACCGATGCGTGCCGAAGCGGTGCGCCGCTATGTGCGGCTGGTGACCGACCCGCAGCGCAGCGACTTGGCAACGGCCTTGGTGCAGTCAGCGCAGCGCACGCTGGCCATTTTTGCCGGTGCGGAACCCGTGCAACCCGCGCCAGGCGGGGACGTGCCCAAAGGGGGCTTGCAGGCTTTGTCGGTGTTCATCGAGACCCAGGTGCCGCAGGCCGAGCGCGAGCGTGCCGCGGATGTGTTGCTGCAATTGCTGAACGGCACCTTGGTTGAGCTGCACCAGCTGAGCCGTGAGCGCGCCCACTTGCCAGCGGCGCCGCGCACCGAAGCCACGGCGGCCTTCATGACCCAGGCGGTGCTGAGTTTGAGCGATGCGTTCTACTACCCTGTGCCCATGGCCCTGACGCTGACCGATTTCGAACACGTGCAGGCCAGTGTGTTCCAGGTGGCGCGGGCGCCGGGCAAGAACATTGTGTATTTTGGCTGCCTGCTGCTGATACTGGGCGTGTTTGCCATGCTCTACGTGCGTGAAAGGCGTGTGTGGGTTTGGCTGGCCCCGCGAGCCGATGGCGCGGTGGAGGCGCAAATGGCTTTGTCGTCCAACCGCAAAATGCTGGACACCGACCGCGAATTCGCGACCCTTGAACAACGTTTGTTGCAAACCCCGAACGAGGTGAAACCATGAACACCGGCACGCAGACCGCCGAACTTTCTCAGGGACATCCCACCCTGGACCTGACGCCAGGCTATTTCGCACGCCGTAACGCCTGGGACTGGCTCTATGCCTTGCTGGTCACGGTGGGCGGGGCGTATGCCCTGTTCCTGTACGGCGGTTACATGGATGGGTACGAAAAAGGCATTCTGGTCGCGGCTGTGCCCAGCCTCATTGGCCTGGCCTGGTTCTGGCGCCCGGTGCGCACCCTGACGCTGGTGGTTGGCTTGTTGGCGCTGTTGGCCATTTGGCTGTACCAGGTGGGTGGGCAACCCCAGCTGGCCCGTGCCGAGCAGGTGTTTTTGCTCAAGTATTTCTTGTCCAGCCAGTCGGCCATTTTGTGGATGAGTGTGCTGTTTTTCATGGGTACCGCGTTCTACTGGGTGGGCATGCTGTCGCGTCAGCCGGCCGATGTGTTCGAAAAACTCGGCTCGCGCTTGGTGTGGGTGGCGGTGACACTGGCCCTGGTGGGCACCCTGGTGCGCTGGTACGAGAGCTACCTCATCGGCCCCGATGTGGGCCACATACCCGTGAGCAACCTCTACGAAGTTTTTGTGCTGTTTGCCTGGCTCACGGCGGCCTACTACCTGTACTACGAGGACCGTTACCAAACCCGACGCATGGGCGCATTTGTGATGCTGGTGGTGAGCGCGGCGGTGGGTTTCCTGCTCTGGTACACCGTGGTACGTGAGGCGCACCAGATCCAGCCCCTGGTGCCTGCTTTGCAAAGTTGGTGGATGAAGTTGCACGTGCCGGCCAACTTCATCGGCCATGCTGGCGTTTGCCTACCTGATCAAGCAGTCCGCCGGGGAACACCGCTGGTACAAGTTGCTGCCCCTGTGGCTGTTGGGCGTGGTGCTGTGCTTCGAACCCATTGTGTTCCGGCAAAACGCTGCCGACGGTTCGGGCAGCTACTGGTTTGTGTATTTCGGGGTCTCTGCCTTGATCGTGGGCACCATCCTGACGGCGCGCCGCCGCATTGCAGAGCGCCTGCCCAGCCTGGAGGTGCTGGACGACGTGATGTACAAAGCCATTGCCGTGGGTTTTGCCTTCTTCACCATTGCCACCGTGCTGGGGGCCTTGTGGGCCGCCGAGGCCTGGGGTGGCTACTGGAGCTGGGACCCGAAGGAAACCTGGGCACTCATTGTTTGGTTGAACTACGCGGCCTGGTTGCATATGCGGTTGATGAAGGGTTTGCGTGGCACCGTGGCGGCCTGGTGGGCGCTGGTGGGCCTGGCCGTGACCACGTTCGCGTTCCTGGGGGTGAACATGTTCCTCAGCGGCCTGCACAGCTATGGCGAATTGTGAAAACGGAGAATTCTTTATGGGGAAAATGATCGAATTCAAGCGCCCGGATGGCCAGTCTGTGTCTGGCTGGCTGGTGGAGCCCGTCCAGCCGCAAGGCGCGCCTGGCCTGGTGGTGATTCAGGAATGGTGGGGCCTGAACGAACAGATCAAAGGCGTAGCGCAGCGCTATGCCGAGGCCGGGTACCGCGTGCTGGTCCCGGACCTGTACCGTGGCCGCCAGACCCTGGATGCCAAGGAAGCCGAGCATTTGATGAATGGGCTGGATTTCACCGACGCGGCCAGCCAGGACATCCGTGGTGCCCTGCAGTACCTGAAAGCCTGCGGTAGCGCCAAAGCAGGTATCACGGGCTATTGCATGGGTGGAGCACTCACCCTGCTGTCGGCCTGCATGGCGCCGGAAGCGGATGCTGCCGTGACCTGGTACGGTTTCCCGCCGCTGGAGTTCATTGACGCCAGCCGTGTGCGCGCTGCCGTCATGGGGCACTTCGCCACGCAAGACGGGTTCTTTTCAGTGGGGCAAGTGCCGGTACTGGAGGCACGGCTGAAAGCAGCTGGTGTGCATACCGAGTTTTTCACCTATGAAGCCCTGCACGCATTTGCCAACGAAACCCAGGTAGACCCGGACCGCCTCCCAGCCAACCGCTACGACCCGCAGGCAGCGGCGCTGGCGCTGGAACGCACGCTGGGCTTCTTGCAAAAGCACCTTCATTGAAGGGAGTTGGCCATGAGGGGCTTGAGCCTGTTGATTCGCAGCGATCGGGGGGGTGAACGCCCCCTGGGTTCGGAAATCACCCCGCGTGACCTGTTCTTGCAGCGACGCAACTGGCTGCGCACTGCCGCAGGCGGTGCCATGGGCGCTGCCCTGTTGGGTTGGGCGGAGCGCTCGGCCTGGGCGGCCGTGTCTCCACCGGGGCGCCACGCACCTTTGCCGGGGGCGGCTTCGAGTGTGGTGGGCGCACGTTCCACCGAAGCCCTGACCCCCTACCCAGACGTCAGCGGGTACAACAACTTTTACGAATTCGGGTTCGACAAAACCGATCCGGCCGCGCACGCTGCGCGCATGGCCACGCGGCCATGGACGGTGCGGGTAGAAGGGCTGGTGCACAAACCCCAGTTGCTCGGCATCGACGACCTTCTGAAACTGGCGCCCATGGAAGAGCGCATTTACCGCCTGCGCTGCGTCGAGGGGTGGTCCATGGTGATTCCTTGGGTGGGCTATTCGCTCGCGGCCTTGATCCAGCGCGTGCAGCCTATGGGCAGCGCCCGTTTTGTGGAGTTCCAAACCTTGGCAGACCCGCAGGTGATGCCGGGTTTGCGTTCCAGCGTTTTGCCGTGGCCCTATGTGGAAGGCTTGCGGCTCGACGAGGCCATGCACCCCTTGACCCTGCTGGCGTTCGGCATGTACGGTGAAGCGTTGCCGAACCAGAATGGCGCCCCGGTGCGGCTGGTGGTCCCGTGGAAATACGGTTTCAAGAGCGTCAAATCCATTGTCAAGATCCGCTTTGTGGAACGGCCGCCCGCCACGGCCTGGAATCGGGCAGCGCCGCAAGAGTACGGGTTTTTTGCCAATGTGAACCCAGCTGTGGACCACCCGCGCTGGAGCCAGGCCACCGAGCGGCGCATAGGCGAAGGTGGTTTGTTCGCCAAGCGGCGCAAAACCCTGCTGTTCAACGGTTACGAGGCCCAGGTGGGCCAGCTGTACGCCGGCATGGACTTGCGCCAGTGGTACTGAGGCCGTTGATGGTCGGCCAGTGGCTCAAACCTGCGGTGCTGCTGCTGTGCGGTGTGCCCTTGGGCTACCTGGCCTGGGGTGTGTGGACCGATCAGTTGGGGGCCAACCCAGCCGAAACCCTGATCCGTTCGCTGGGAGAGTGGACGCTGCGGATGCTGTGGCTGACGCTGGCTGTCACACCCTTGCGGCAGGCGCTGAATTGGGTGGAAGTGGTCCGGTGCCGGCGCGGTCTGGGGTTGTGGACGTTCACCTATGGGGTGCTTCATCTCATGGCCTATATCTGGCTGGACATGGGGCTTGATGTTGCTGCGGTTGTGGCCGATGTGGGCAAGCGGCCGTTCATCCTGGTGGGGATGCTGGCACTGGTGTTGATGCTCCCTCTGGCTCTGACCTCGTTCAACCGCGCTGTGCGCTGGCTGGGCAGCCCGCGCTGGAGGCTGCTGCACCGCCTGGTGTACACCGTGGCCTTGCTGGCATTGTTGCACTATTACTGGATGCGTTCAGGCAAACGCCTGTACAGCGAAGTGCATGTGTACGCGGCCATCTTGGCGGTCTTGCTGGGCTGGCGCCTGCGGGCGGTGTGGCTTGCATGGCGCCGCTCGCAAGCACCGAACCCTGGACTTTAGAGCGCCAGTTCTCGATCCAGGCGCAGCTGGTCGTCCAGCGTTTCGCGTACCCGGATCACCTGTGCCTGCTTGCCGCGCACCATGACCTCTGCGGCGCGGCCACGGGTGTTGTAGTTGCTGGACATGCTCATGCAGTAGGCCCCGGTGGAGCACACTGCCAGCAGGTCGCCGGTCTGCACGTTCAACGCACGGTCACGGCCCAGCCAGTCGCCGCTTTCGCACACTGGACCCACCACGTCCCAGGTGGTGGTGGCACCTTCACGCGGCTGCACCGGCACGATGGCATGGAACGCCTCGTACATGGCCGGGCGCGGCAGGTCGTTCATGGCCGCGTCCACGATCAGGAAGTTCTTCTGCTCACCAGGTTTCAGGAACACCGCTTCCGTCACACAGATGCCAGCGTTGCCCACCAGCGAGCGGCCGGGTTCGATCACCAGTTTACGCTGGCCGTAGCCGCGTGCATCCAGCTTGGCCAGCAGGGCCTGCCACAGCGCATCGGCCGCAGGGGGCGTTTCGCCGTTGTAGCTGATGCCCAGGCCGCCGCCAAAGTCGATGTGCTCCAGCGTGATGCCTGTGGCCTCAATGGCATCGACCAAATCCAGCACGCGGTCCATGGCATCCAGGTAAGGCGAGGTTTCGGTGATCTGTGAACCGATGTGACAATCGATGCCGGTCACGCGCAGGCCGGGCAGGGCCGCCGCGTGGCGATAAGCGGCCAGCGCGTCGGTATGGGCAATGCCGAACTTGTTGCCCTTCAGGCCCGTGGAAATGTAGGGGTGGGTTTTGGCGTCCACGTCGGGGTTGACGCGCAGGCTCACGGGCGCACGCAGCCCCAGCTCCAATGCCACAGTGTTGAGCACATCCAGTTCCGGCAGGCTTTCCACGTTGAAGCAGCCAATGCCTGCTTGCAGGGCGCGGCGCATTTCCGTGCGTGTCTTGCCCACGCCCGAAAAAATCACCTTGGCCGGGTTCACGCCTGCGCGCAGGGCGCGTTCCAGTTCCCCGCCCGAAACGATGTCCAGTCCGCAACCCGCTTGCACAAAGGTTTGCAGCACCGCCAGCGAGGAGTTGGCCTTCATGGCATAGCAAATCAATGCGTGGCGTCCGGCAAAACCGCGCTGGTAGGCCGCCAGTGCGGCCAGCATCGCCGATTGTGAATACACAAACAAGGGGGTGCCATGCGCACGGGCCAGTTCGGCCACAGGCACTTCTTCGGCCATCAACTGGCCGCCAACATAGCCAAAAAAAGGCGAGCCTGGCAAAGGCAGAGAGGGTGCAGCAGTCATGGTTGGGCAGGCATGGAGTGGGTGGCAGCAGCGGTGGACGCGAGGGTGGGTAAGGTCAAGGGGCCTTTTTGGCCGCAGCCTGCCGTGGCCAGTAAGCTCAGGCACAGGGAGCTGGCCAGGGCCAGGCGCATGCCCACGTTGCGCAGCGGGGCAAGGCTTTGCTTTGCTTGGGGGGCGCCTAAAATTTGTCGAAATTCAATCATCTTGGAATTGTAATGACGGACCTCGAATACCTGGATCGCGCTGAAGCGGTGCTTAAAGCCATCGAATTGGCATGTGACCGCATCAATGACGACACCGATGCCGATATCGACAACCAGCGCGTGGGCGGCATGATCACCTTGGCGTTCCGCAATGGCAGCCAGATTGTCATCAATTTGCAAAAGCCATTGCATGAGATCTGGATGGCCGCCCGTTCAGGTGGCTACCACTACAAGTTCGATGGCCAGAATTGGCTGGACACGAAAGGCGCCGGCGAATTCTTCGAACACCTCGGCCGCGAGGCTTGTGCGCAATCCGGACAGAAACTGAACTTCAGTTCCTGAACAAGTCCAGGATGCTGCGCTTCTCGTGGCTGTTTTCCGGGGGGGCGACTGGAGTGGTGTCAGCGTCGTTGGCTCCAAGGTTGGCCACCCCATGGCCGGGGGTGAATTCCTCGTAATACCAATCGCCTTGGGTGTACACCACACCGGGTGGAATGCCGGGCTCTTCAACGGGCGTGTGCTTGAGGGCTTGCCCCATGAATTCAATCCAGATAGGCAAGCTCAACCCACCGCCCGTTTCGCGCCGCCCCAGGTTGCGCGGGGTGTCGTATCCAATCCACACAGCCGCTGTGAGCGAGGGCTGGAAACCCACGAACCAGGCATCCACGGCGTCGTTGGTGGTGCCGGTTTTGCCATACAGGTCGGGGCGCTGGAGCGTGGCTTGTGCGCGTGCTGCCGTGCCGCTGCGGGCCACTTCTTGCAGCAATTGGTTCATGATGAACGCATTGCGTGCGGGGATGGCACGCTGTGCTTCATCTGGTTGGCGTAAATCGGTTTTGAGCAGCACTTTGCCTTTGTGGTCGGTGATGCGGGTGATGAGCACGGGCGGCACGTAGTAGCCACCATTGGCGAACACGCTGTACCCTGTGGCCATGTGCATGGGTGTGACAGACCCAGCGCCCAGCGCCATGGTCAGGAAGGGCGGGTGTTTGTCGGCTTCGAAACCAAAGTGGGTGACCCATTCTTGAGCGCTGCTGGTGCCCACGGCCCGCAAGATGCTGATAGACACCATGTTCTTTGATTTGGCCAGTGCCGTTCTCACACTCATCTGCCCCTCGAATTTGCCATCGTAGTTTTTCGGCTCCCAAGGTTTGCCCCCAGTGACCGTGGCACTGAAGAACAGTGGGGCGTCGTAGACCTGTGTGGACGGCATGATGCCTTTTTCCAGCGCAGCCGAGTAGATGAACGGTTTGAAACTCGAGCCGGGCTGACGCCAGGCCTGGGTCACGTGGTTGTATTTGTTTTTGTCGAAATCAAAGCCGCCCACCAGGGCGCGAATCGCTCCTGTCCTGGGATTCATGGCCACCAAGGCCGCCTCTACGAGTGGCAGCTGGGTCACTTCCCAGCCCTGGCGTCTTTGCAGTACGCGCACCACAGCGCCTGGACGCAATTTCAGGTGCGGTGGCGCCGCCTCGGCCAAACCAGATTGCACAGGCTGCAAGCCTTCCCCTGATACGGTAAACGGTTCGTTGTTGCTGCGAACCAACACCACTTTGCGTGGTGAGGCTTCCAGCACCACGGCGGTTTTCAATTCGCCGTTGTCTGGGTGTGCGGCAAGCGCTTCATCAATCGCTTCCTCTCGGGCTTGGGGGTCTGAGGGCAGGTCGATGAATTGCTCCGGTCCCCGGTAGTGCTGTCGGCGTTCAAAATCCAGCACCCCATTGCGTACCGCTGTGTAGGCTGCGCGCTGCGCTTGCGCATCCAGGGTGGTGTGTACCTGCAGGCCGCGTGTGTAAGTGTCCTCGCCATATTGTTCAAACACCGCTTGCCGAACCATCTCGGCCACAAACTCGGCATGCACTTCCTTGGTGTCACTGAAGCGGCGCAATTTGAGCGGCTCGTTCTTGGCGGCCTCGGCCTGAGCTTCAGTGATGAACCCGTTGGCCACCATGCGGTCGATGATGTACACCTGCCGTGTCCGGGCCCGTTTGGGGTTGCTGATGGGGTTGTATGCCGAAGGGGCTTTGGGCAGTCCTGCCAGCATGGCGGCCTCGGCAATGGTCACGTCTTTCAAGGGTTTGCCAAAATAGGTCTGCGAGGCGGCAGCAAAACCGTAGGCACGGTGTCCCAGGAAAATCTGGTTCATGTAGATTTCCAGGATCTGTTCCTTGGTCAGCAGGTGTTCCAGCTTGAAGGTGAGCAGCACCTCGTAAATCTTGCGCAGGTAGCTTTTTTCGCTGGACAGATACACATTCCGCGCTACCTGCATGGTGATGGTGGACGCCCCCTGGCTCTTGGCTTGCCCCAAGTTGGCCAAAGCAGCGCGCAACATGCCGATGTAGTCCACACCGTGGTGTTCGAAAAAGCGTGAGTCTTCGATGGCCAGTACCGCATTCACCATCACGGGCGGAATATCTTCAATGGACAGGAGGTTGCGGCGTTCGTCACCAAATTCGCCGATCACCTCGCCGTCGGCAGAAAACACGCGCAAAGGGAGTTTGGGCCGGTAGTCAGCCAGCTCTGCGACATCCGGCAGGTTTGGGTAGGCCATGGCCAGTGCCAGCCCAATGAGCAGCAGCAGGCTGATCACGCCAGCAGCCATGAGCACCACGAGTTTGATCAGCCATGACCAGCCCGCCCCCGCTTTGCGTGATGGGGCTTCTGTGGAGGACGATGTAGAAGAGGAGGCTTGGCGGTGTTTGGACATGTGGGCCTTGGTTGACCCCTGCGATTATAAAAATCCATGTCCTCAAGGGTATTCATGGGGTGTAAGAGCCACGAACAAAGGTAACCAAGCCTGAAAATCAAGGATACTGTGGCCTGAAAGGCGTCGGATTTTGACAACGCTGATAATGGAATGGTGCTTGAATTGCCTTGTTGAATCAAGGGGCTTGCTGCTACTATTCAAGCGAAATGTCCGATTTTGGTTTGGCTGTCAGGCCAACATGTAGGGGATGGAATTGATCTCACTGGGGTCTTTGTTCAGCCGGGAGCCAGCGCCGCTGCTCGGCATCGATATCAGTTCCACCACTGTCAAGCTGGTTGAGCTGGGGCGTGACCGCGACGGTGGTTTGGTGTTGGAACGCTGTGCCATGGAGCCGCTGGAGCGTGGCTGCATCACGGAAGGCAACATCGAAAAGTTCGATGAGGTGGCCGAAGCGCTGCGCCGTCTGGTGCGCAAATCCGGCAGCAAGACGCGACACGTTGCCTTGGCATTGCCAGGCTCGGCCGTCATCACCAAGAAGATTGTGTTGCCCGCTGGCCTCACTGACCGCGAAATGGAGGTTCAGGTGGAGTCCGAGGCAACGCAGTACATCCCTTTTCCCCTGGCCGATGTCAGCCTTGACTTCTGCGTGATTGGCCCCACGGCCAATTCAGACACGTATGTGGATGTGCTGCTGGCAGCGTCGCGCAAGGAAAAAGTGTCTGATCGCCAGGGGCTGGCCGAAGCCGTCGGCTTGGTGCCCGTGGTCATGGATGTGGAGTCCTATGCCTCACGTCTGGCCGCCAGTCGCGTCATTGATGGCTTGCCAGGGGCTGGACGTGACATGCTGATCGCATTGTTCGAGATCGGCTCGCAATCCACCAGCTTGCAGGTGATTCGCAACGAAGATGTGATCTACGAGCGGGACCAGATGTTTGGCGGCGTGCAGTTGAGCAACCAGATTGCACGGCAGTACGGCATGCCATTCGAGGAGGCCGATGCCAAGAAGAAGTCCGGCACGTTGCCTGCGGACTACACCGATACTGTGTTGCGCCCCTTCATGGAAAATCTGGCGCAAGAATTGGGACGTGCATTGCAGTTTTTCTTTACCAGTACGCCCCACAACAAGGTGGATTACATTTTGTTGTCCGGTGGTTCTGCTGCATTGCCCGGATTGTCTGATGTGGTGCTGGCGCAAACGTCATTCCCATGCAAGGTGATCAACCCGTTCGATGGCATGGCCTTGTCTGCCTCTGTGCAAGCACGTCAGCTGGCGCATGAGTCAACGTCTTATCTTGTGGCCACAGGTTTGGCGCTGCGGAGGTTCAGCCAATGATCCAGATCAACCTCCTGCCGCACCGGGAAGCGGCGCGCAAAAAACGTCGGGAACTGTTTTTCGTGCAGTTGGGCTTGGCCGTGGCAGCAGGCGCCTTGATGGCCTTGCTGGTGTTTGCCTGGTATCAGGCACGACTGGATGCACAGGAACGGCGTAACACTTTGCTGGCATCGGAAATTCAGGTGCTGGACGAACAAATCAAGGAAATAGCCACCCTGCAAACCGAACTCAATGGGTTGAAGGCGCGTCAAGCGGGTGTAGAGAGTTTGCAAGGTGACCGCAATCTGCCAGTCCATCTCCTTGATGAGATGGTCAAGCAATTGCCGGAAGGCGTGTTTCTGAAAACGCTCAAACAAGAGGGCATGGACATCACGCTGACGGGAGTGGCGCAGTCGCAGGAGCGGGTGTCCGAGTTGCTGCGCCATTTCAGCGGCGGCAGCCCGTGGCTGACTCAGCCTCAATTGGTGGAAATCGTGGCGGGCAATGTGGCACTGAGTCCGAAAGAGCAGCGCCGGGCCTTCAATTTCACCATGCGCGTCACCTTGACACGTGGAGCAGTTGAGGCCTCCCCGGAGGCCACGGCACCAACCGAAGGGAATACCTGAGGCTTAAGCCCCAGGCAGAAGAACATGGCCAAGAAAACCAAAAAATCCTCTGTGGACTTTGCCAAGTTGCAGGAAAAGGTGCGGGCGCAGTTTGCGGGTCTGGATCCAAACGATCCTTCTTTGTGGCCCGAAATCCCACGCTATCTGCTGCTGGCAGTGGTGGCTCTGGGGGTGATCATCGCACTGTGGTTCACGTGGCTGAACGGGTATGAAGAAGAGCTCACGCGTGCGCAACAACGGGAGCAAAAGCTCAAAGATGAGTTTTCCCTCAAGCTGGCAAAAGCGATCAACCTGGAGCCTCTCAAGGCGCAACTGGAGCAGGTGCGGCAATACGTGACTCAGCTGGAAAAGCAACTGCCTAGCAAGGCCGAAATGGATCAGTTGCTGTCTGATATCAACCAAGCGGGGTTAGGGCGCAGTCTGCAGTTTGAACTGTTCCGGCCTGGGTCGGTGAATATGCAGGACTATTATGCGGAATTGCCCATCACTGTCCGGGTCACCGGCACTTACAGTGATATTGGCATGTTCGCTGCTGATATTGCCAGTCTTTCCCGTATTGTCACGTTGAACAATATTTCCTTGGCGCTGGCTCCCAGCCGCCCGGATATTCTGACCATGGATGCCACAGCCAAAACCTTCCGCTACCTGGACCCGGATGAGCTGGCGGCGCAGCAGAAAGAAAAAGACTCTTCCAAGGAGTCGAATGCATCCAAGAACAAGTCAAAGGCGAAGAAATGATTCATCACATACGCGATGGTCGTGCGGCTGCCTGGGTGGGGGTCACGTTGCTGCTGGCGGGATGTTCTTTGTCGCCGGACGCAGAATTGAAGACGTGGATGGCTGAGCAACGCAATGTGGTCAAACCCCGGATTGAGCCTATCTCCGAACCCATGCAGTTCGTGCCTCAGGCCTTTACCAGTGAGTCGGAAATCTCGCCTTTCAGTGCTGAAAAACTGGCGAATCTGTTGCGGGAACAAATGGCACGCGGGGCCAATGCCGCACTGCTTGCGCCGGAATTGAGCCGCCGCAAGGAGCCTTTAGAGGCTTCACCGCTGGACGCGATCCAGATGGTGGGCTTGCTGGACAAGCATGGACAGAAAGTGGCCTTGGTGCGCGCAGAAAATCTGCTGTACCAGGTCAAGGCAGGCAATTATCTCGGCCAGAACTATGGCCGAATCACCCGTATTGCAGACACAGAAATCACGATTCGCGAAATCGTGCAAGATGCCGCCGGGGAGTGGGTAGAACGGCTCACGACGCTGCAGCTTCAGGAGGGATCCAGCAAATGAAACACCACACATTTTCCAGTCAAAATCACGCGGGCCAGACGACTCGTTGGGCGAAGGCTTCGGCGGTTTTGTCGGCATTGCTGGTTGCGGGATGGGTGCAGGCCGAGCCGGTGATCAAGGCAGTTACCGCTGCATCACAAGGTGGTGTGGAGATCATTCGCATTGAAACCAGTGAGCCATTGAAACAATTGCCTACCGGGTTTGCCATTCAAGCACCCGCCCGTATTGCATTGGATTTTGCAGGGGCTTCTAACGGCATTGGACGCAACTTGGTAGAGGTGAACCAAGGTAACGTCCGGACGGCGAACGTGGTGGAGGCGGGTGACCGCACGCGTGTGGTTCTGAATCTGAACCAGGCGGCCAAATACGAAACCAAAATCGAAGGCAATACCTTACTGGTGTTTTTAGAGTCCAGTGTGGCCGCAGCACCCGTGGCTCGTAATGGGCAAGCCAACTTCGCCGAGCCCAGCGCTGCAGACGTGCTTCCCTTGTCTGATGTTGATTTCCGACGCGGTGCGGACAACGCTGGCCGCGTCATTGTGCAACTGGCCAGCAATCAAACCGGGGTCGACATTCGCCAGCAGGGTAAAAACCTGGTGGTTGAGTTCCTGAAAACTTCGCTGCCAGAAGGGTTGCGGCGTCGGCTCGATGTCCGGGACTTCGGTACGCCTGTGCAACTGATCACTACTACCCAGAGTGGCGACCGTGTGCGCATGGTGATCGAACCCACAGGTCAATGGGAACACTCTGCTTACCAGAGTGATAACCAGCTGGTGCTGGAGGTACGCGAACTCAAAGTGGACCCGACCAAATTGTCGCAAGGGCCGGGGTACACGGGAGAAAAACTCTCGTTGAATTTCCAAAGCATTGAAGTGCGGTCGTTGCTGCAGGTGATTGCCGATTTCACCAATTTCAACATCGTCACGTCAGACAGCGTGACGGGTAACGTTACCCTGCGGTTAAAAGACGTGCCTTGGGATCAAGCACTGGACATCGTGTTGCAGGCCAAGGGGTTGGATAAGCGCAAGAACGGCAATGTGATTTGGGTTGCACCCAAAGATGAATTGGCTGCGCGTGAAAAGGCGGACTTTGAAGCTGCTGCTCAAGTGCAAACGTTGGAGCCATTGCGTACGCAGACTTTCCGCATGAATTATGCAAAGGCCGCCGATGTGGCCAAGCAATTGATGGGTGTTGCTGCAGGTGGGGCCTCTGCCGGATCCGGGGCGAACCAAGGTAGTGGGGTGATGCGTATTTTGTCTCCGCGTGGCAGCGCCATGGCCGAGCCGCGCACCAACCAGTTGTTTGTGACCGATGTTTCTACGAAACTGGAAGAAATCCAGGATTTGATCAAGAAACTTGATATTCCTGTGCGGCAAGTGATGATTGAAGCCCGTATCGTGGAAGCCGATGAAAAATTTGGTAAGTCGCTTGGGGTGCGTTTTGGTTTTGGCGCCAAGCAGGCTGGTGTAGGCTCCTACAACGGTAACAAAGTGCGCGGAACGATTGGTGGATCGTTGGAGGACTATTCTTCAGACACGCTGACTCCAATGGTGAATTTGCCTGCTGCAGCATTGAACACGGTGAACCCAGCCACTTTTGCTTTGGCCTTGTTCAGCCCGAATGCATCACGTTTGTTGGGACTGGAGATCTCTGCACTGCAATCCGACAACCTTGGTCGTGTCATTTCCAGTCCTCGCTTGATCACTGCGGATCAAATCAAATCCTCGATAGAGCAAGGTGTTGAGATTCCTTATCAGGAAGCCACTTCGAGTGGTGCCGCTTCGATTGCTTTCAAGAAAGCTGCGTTGAAGTTGGAAGTTACGCCGCAGATTACCCCCGAGGGTGGAATCATTCTGGACGTTGAAGTTAACAAAGACTCTATCGGAGAAGTGCTGGAAACGGGGGTGGCCATCAACACCAATCGGATCAAAACCCAGGTGTTGGTCGACAACGGTGGGACCGTGGTCATTGGTGGTATTTTCCGATCCGATGAGCAAAATGCCGAGAACAAAGTGCCGGTGTTAGGGGATATGCCTGTGTTAGGTAATCTCTTCAAGAGTCGCAGTAAAACCTTGGAGAAAAAGGAGTTGCTTGTTTTCTTGACACCTCGCGTTCTGGCCGATGGTGCATCAGCCAATTGAGTATGCTTTGAAACTGGCATTGATTGGCTTGCCCGGATCGGGTAAGACCACCATCGGACGGCAGTTGGCCCGGCGGTTGAGGCTGCCCTTTGTGGATTCGGATCATGTGATCGAACAGCGTTTGGGCTGTTCGATTCGGGAGTTTTTCGAACGCGAAGGAGAGGCGCGTTTCCGTGATCTCGAAGAGCAAACCTTGGATGAGTTGACGCAAGACGCGTCTTGTGTTCTTTCAACTGGCGGGGGGGCTATTTTGCGCGCGGCCAATCGCAAGCATCTTCGCGAACGGGGTGTGGTCGTCTACCTGCACACCGCGCCCGATGACGTGCATCGCCGTGTGAAGCACGACCGCACTCGCCCGTTGCTGCAGGTGCAAGACCCTTTGCAACGCCTGCGAGATCTCTATGCCGCGCGTGACCCGCTGTACCGCGAGACTGCACATGTCGTGATTGAGACTGGGCGACCTTCAGTGGCCACTTTGGTCAACACCATCCTGATGCAGTTGGAATTGTCGGGGGTGTTGCCGTCATCCGCTGCCCCGCTAAACTAGCGGGATGTCTGACACAACTTCTCCGCTTCACACCACTGTTTCCATTGCGCTGGGAGAGCGCAGCTACCCAATCCTGATTGGTCAAGGGGTGTTGGATGCGGCAGCCACTTGGGCGGGTCTGCCCAAGGCGACGGCGGCGGTGATTGTTACCAATACCACCGTTGGGCCGCTGTACAAGGCTAGGCTGCGGACCGCATTGGCGGTTCATTACCCTCAGGTGCATGTGGTTGAACTGCCTGACGGCGAATCTTACAAGACGTGGGAATCTCTGAACCTGATTTTTGGTGCGCTGCTTGAACGTGCCTGTGACCGCAAGACGGTGCTGTTTGCACTGGGCGGTGGTGTGGTGGGGGACATGACCGGTTTCGCGGCCGCCAGCTACATGCGCGGTGTCCCATTCGTTCAGGTGCCCACGACCTTGCTGGCGCAAGTAGATTCTTCCGTGGGTGGCAAAACTGCCATCAACCACCCGCTTGGCAAAAACATGATCGGGGCCTTTTATCAGCCTGTGCGCGTGGTGTGTGACTTGGGCACTTTGTGTTCGCTACCGGACAGGGAGTTGAGCGCTGGTTTGGCCGAGGTCATCAAGTATGGACCGATTTACGACCTGGGTTTTTTGGATTGGGTGGAGTTGCACTTGCCTGCTTTGCGTCAACGTGACCCGCAAGCATTGGCCTATGCGGTGCAGCGCAGTTGCGAAATCAAGGCGGAGGTCGTGGGGCAAGATGAGCGTGAGTCGGGCCTTCGCGCCTTTTTGAATTTTGGCCACACATTCGGTCACGCCATTGAAGCGGGCCTTGGCTATGGCGAATGGTTGCACGGTGAGGCGGTGGGGTGTGGCATGGTGATGGCGGCCAGGTTGTCGCAACGGTGCGGTTTATTGCCGCAAGCGGCGGCCGATCGCCTAGAGCGCATCATCGCTGCAGCAGGGCTGCCTGTACGTGGCCCAGTGCTGGACAATTCAAACAATGCGTTGCGCTATCTTGAGCTGATGCGTGTGGACAAGAAGGCGGAAGCTGGAGAAATCAAGTTTGTGCTTGTGAACCATTTGGGGCAGGCGGTTGTGCAGTCTGTACCGGATGCGTTGGTGACCGAGGTGATTGATGGCTGCTGTGCTTGAGGAGCACGTGTGAAGCCACCCTATGCCTGCGATCCAGCGCACAGTCTTGGACGGCGCTTTGCGGAAGCAGCTGCGCCAACCCGCAACGATTTCCAGCGTGACCGTGACCGTGTGATCCATTCGACGGCGTTTCGCAGGTTGGTTTACAAAACGCAGGTATTTCTCAATCACGAAGGCGACCTGTTCCGGACGCGTTTGACCCATTCGCTGGAAGTTGCTCAGTTGGGGCGGAGTATCGCCCGCAGTCTGGGTTTGCACGAGGATTTGGTGGAAGCGATTGCGCTGGCGCATGATCTGGGGCACACCCCTTTTGGCCATGCTGGACAAGATGCTTTGAATGTTTGCCTGCAGTCTGATCAAACAGACAACCGCAGTGATTCAGAGCCTGTGGGTGGCTTCGAGCACAATATGCAAAGCTTGCGCGTGGTTGACGAATTGGAAGAGCGTTATCCGGCTTTCAATGGTTTGAACCTGTGCTTTGAAACGCGGGAGGGGATTCTCAAGCACTGTTCGCGCGCCAATGCGGAGTGGCTGGAGGCCCGTGAGCCTGCTGGTGTGGGGCGGCGTTTTTTGCTGGGGCGATCTCCGTCACTCGAAGCTCAACTGGCCAATTTGGCCGACGAGATTGCCTATAACGCGCACGACGTAGATGATGGTGTGCGTTCAGGGTTGTTGAGTATGGAGCAATTGGAAACGGTGCCGTTGTTCGAGCGCTACCGTGTGTCTGTGCTGGCCGATTTCCCTGCTTTGAAAGGCCGTCGCTTGCTGTTCGAGGCGATACGTCGGATGTTGTCGGATCAAATTTACGATGTGATCACGGCCACCCACCAAGCCTTGCTTGAGGCACAGCCCGGCAGCGTGGATGATGTGCGCGTTTGTCCGGAGTTGGTGCAGTTTTCTGAGCACATGAGGCAAGAGTCCATTGTGCTCAAACGCTTTTTGTTTCAAAACCTCTACCGTCATCCTCAGGTGTTGGAAACCACCGCTCGGGCGCGTCAGGTGGTGGGTGATCTTTACCGTGCGTACTGTGATCATCCGGGTGAGATGCCGCTGCCAGCTTTGGGGATCCCGACGATTTCACTGCGACGCCGTGTCGCCGACTACATCGCAGGCATGACGGACCGTTTTGCTTTGCGTGAGCACGAGCGGTTGACCGGGCAGCGTCTGTTCACTTGACGGGCAATGGCACGACTGCCGCGACTCACGCTTCCAGGGGTGGTGCACCACGTGCTGCTGCGTGGCAACAACCGCCAAGCCGTGTTCTTGGAGCGGCTCGACCGCGAAGACTTCTTGGGTTTGCTGGCGCAATATGCTGCGGAACATCAAGTGCAGGTGCATGCCTATGTGCTGATGGACAACCATCTGCATTTGTTGCTTACCCCGCAGTCAGAAGGCGCAATTTCTGGCTACATGCAGGCTGTGGGGCGCGCCTATGTGCGTCGTTTCAATCAACGTCATGGGCGCAGTGGCACTTTGTGGGAGGGGCGTTACCGCAGCACATTGATCGATGCGGATGAGTACCTTCTGCCCTGTATGGTGTTCCTGGATCTCAATCCTGTGCGCGCAGGTTTGGTGCATACGGCGGAGCAGTATCCCTGGTCCAGTCATGCGCACTACGTCGGTTTGCGCCATGAAGGTTGGCTGACGCCGCATCCATTGGTATGGACCTTGGGGAACACCCCCTTTGCGCGCGAGGCGGCTTATGCCGCGCTGGTGCGGCAGGGTCTGAGGCCTGACACGCAGCAGCGTATTGCTCAGGCTGCATTTTCTGGGTGGGTCTTGGGAGGGGAGGCCTTTTTGGCCTTTTTGGCCGACAGAACCGACCGGCGTTTGCAAAAGCGCAGTCCAGGGCGGCCACCGCGTGTGGTGGTGGGAGATCCTGAATGATATGTCCCCAATTTATTCTTATGCATGTTCGACGATTTAATAATCGTATCTGACCCCAATTAAAATCCTTGGCATTGTTTGTGCATTGCTCTATGCTCGCCTCATTGACGCATTGTTTTAGGAGTAAGGCGTGACCCGTTCCACCGAAATCGCGCAGCTGCAACAGCATGGTCTGTACAACGCTGCCCAAGAACATGATGCCTGCGGTGTGGGCTTCGTGGCCCACATCAAGGGCGAGAAAAGCCACGCCATCGTCGGTCAGGCCCTGAAAATCCTGGAAAACCTGGACCACCGGGGTGCCGTGGGTGCCGACCCGCTGATGGGCGACGGTGCCGGTCTGTTGATCCAGATCCCGGACCAGCTGTACCGCGAGGAAATGGCAAAGCAGGGCGTGACCCTGCCCGCAGCCGGTGAGTACGGTGTTGGCTTTGTGTTCCTGCCCAAGGAGCATGCTTCCCGCCTGGCTTGCGAGCAGGAAATGGAACGCGCCATTAAGGCCGAAGGCCAGGTGCTGCTGGGCTGGCGCGATGTGCCGGTGAACCGCGACATGCCGATGAGCCCGGCTGTGCGCGAAAAAGAGCCGATCATGCGCCAAGTCTTCATTGGCCGAGGTGCTGAT
>CAYQTH010000012.1:0-232 GCA_964420415.1 uncultured Macromonas sp.
CCGCAAGGCGTGGTGGGGCTGGTGAAGAAGGGCGCGCAAAAGCTGCGTGCCATGAAAGGAGGCCAGGCATGACGCCCGACCTGATGGAAGCCGGCGCCGAGCGCATTGAGCGTGCGCAAGCGGCGGCGTTGCAAGGCAAGACCGAGTCGGGTGGCCGCAGCGCCGCCTTCCTGCGCCCTCTGGTGCCGGGCGAGGTGGACACCACCCACGGCCGCATCCTGTACCTGGAAGA
>CAYQTH010000012.1:249-1294 GCA_964420415.1 uncultured Macromonas sp.
GCGCCGGGCGAGCTGCGTTGCATCATCGGCCCCAACGGCGCCGGCAAGACGACGATGATGGACATCATCACCGGCAAGACCCGGCCCGACGAAGGCACCGTGTTTTTCGGTTCCACCATCGACCTGCTGCGCTACAAAGAGCCGGAAATTGCCGCTTTGGGCATAGGCCGCAAGTTCCAGAAACCCACGGTGTTCGAGGAACTGAGCGTGTTCGAGAATCTGGAACTGGCCCTGGCCACGCACAAGGGCGTGTGGCCCAGCATGCGCTTTGCTTTGAACGGCGAACAGAAAGACCGCCTGGCCGAAGTGCTGCAGACCATCCACCTGAAAGACGCCGTGACGCGCCGTTCTGGCGACCTGAGCCACGGCCAGAAACAGTGGCTGGAGATTGGCATGCTGCTGATGCAAGACCCCAAGCTGCTGCTGCTGGACGAACCTGTGGCCGGCATGACCGACGAAGAAACCGCGCGCACCGCCGAGCTGTTCCTGAGCCTGAAGGGCAAACACAGCCTGATGGTGGTGGAGCACGACATGAGCTTCATCCGCGCCATCAGCGAAAAAGTGACCGTGTTGTGCGACGGCGCCGTGCTGGCCGAAGGCACGCTCGACCAGGTGCAAGCCGACGAGCGCGTGATCGAGGTCTACCTGGGACGATAACCATGCTGAAGATCGACAACATCCACCAGTATTACAGCGGTTCGCACATCCTGCGCGGCGTCAGCCTGGAAGCCAGGGCCGACGAGATCACCGTGGTGCTGGGGCGCAATGGCGTGGGCAAGACCACGCTGCTCAAGTCCCTGATGGGGCTGGTGCCCATCCGCTCAGGCCAGATCGTGCTGGACGGCAAGCCGATAGAAAAGACCACACCCTACGAGCGCGCCCGCGCCGGTATCGGCTATGTGCCGCAGGGGCGGGAAATTTTCGCGCGTTTGACGGTGCACGAAAACCTGTTGATGGGCTTGGCCACCAAAAAAGGCGGCACCCCCATTCCGCCGCAGCTTTATGAACTGTTCCCGGTGCTCAAGCAGATGCTGGGCCGCCGTGG
>CAYQTH010000012.1:1304-13734 GCA_964420415.1 uncultured Macromonas sp.
CATTGCCCGTGCCCTGGCCCCGGCGCCGAAGCTGCTGGTGCTGGACGAGCCGACCGAAGGCATCCAGCCCAACATCATCAAAGACATCGGCAAGGTGCTGAAAAAACTGGCCCAGGAAGGCCTGAACGGCGAGCCGATGGCGATTGTGCTGGTGGAGCAGTACTACGACTTTGCCGAAGAGCTGGCCGACCGTTACCTGGTCATGGAGCGTGGCGAGGTGCTGGCCAGCGGTCCTGGTGCCGAGATGCAGGAAAAAGGCATCCGCCAACTGGTGGCGATCTGACCCCGCGTTTGCTGTGTGGGGTCAGTTGTGCGGCGTGGGCGGGATCGAGTAGGTTCCGACCACGTGTGCCACCGGCTCGTCTGTCCCTTCAGAGTAGAGGTACACCTCGCCGACCACCAGTTTCTTGCCCACTTTCATGAGTTCGCAGACGCCAATGATGCGGCGGTCGCCAGGGGGCTTGCGCAGGAAATTGATGGTCAGGCTGGTGGTGGCCGCCAGCGGGACGATGCCGATTTCGCCCAGAATGGCAACATACAGCACCACGTCGGCCACCGACATGAGCACGGGCCCGGACACCGTGCCGCCGGGGCGCAACTCGTCGAGCCCTACGGGGTGTATGACCTTGGCACCCCGTTGCCCAACGGCCTCGATGGTGCATTTGCTCTGGGGAAATTCAGCGGCCATGAAGGCCGCCACTTCTTCTTTACTGGCTGGCATGCGGGTCAGTCTGCTTAAAGTGGCTTACGCGAACGTTTCAACCCCAGCCGTCACAGGGCTTTTTGCACCAGCCAGCCGGTGAACAGGTAGGGCAGGCGCGGGCCTTGTGCTTCCGGCACGCCGCCTTTGTTCTCCACGCTGATGGCGAGTTGCGTCACGCCGTCCAGTGCCGAATGGTCAACGGGCAATTGCAGCGTTTTGAGCTTGCTGGAGAGCGTACCCAGCGAGCGGGGCGGGTGTCCGTCCTGCAAGGCCCAGAGTTGCATGGTGTCTTCGCGGCCTTCGCGTACTTCGTTCAAACGCTGAAGGTGCAGTTCAGGCGAGGCGGAGTCCAGCGTCACCAGTAACGCAGGATGCTGTTGCTCGTCCAGCAGCACCGCCACATGGCGCATTTGAGGCTGTTGCTGCAACTGGCCTTGCAGATGCCGGATCTGCACGCGGAATTGCTCGAACATGCTGACGCTGGCGGCGCCTCCCAGCAGCAGCACCATCAGCAACACGATGGCGAGGGTGCGCCACCAGGGGCTGATACGGGACACAAGGGGTTCAGAGGATGGATCGCTCATGGGGCGTCATCCTACCCAATTTCAACCGTAGCGCAGCGGCTGGGCGTTCAGCAGCGTGTCCAGCGGCGCGGGCTGGTGCCAGAAATAACCTTGCCCGTAGTCCACGCCGAAGCCATACAGCATGGCCGCCACTTCGGGGTTGTCGATCCATTCCGCCACCGTTTGCTTGCCGGTAGAGTGTGCCACGTCACAAATGGAGCGCACCGTGACCTGGTCCACGCTGTCGTGCTGCAGGTGGCGCATGAACTGCCCGTCGATCTTTAAAAAATCCGCGGGCAGGTGCTTGAGGTAACCGAACGACGACATGCCGCTGCCAAAATCGTCCAGGGCCACCCGCACGCCCTTGCTGCGCAAGGCGTCGAAAAAACCACGCGAGGCTTCCAGGCTGGTGATGGCCGAGGTTTCCGTCACTTCCACGATGAGTTTGCTGGCATCGAACCCCAACTGCTCGATTTTTTGCAGCGCGAACTGGTGAAAAGCCGGGTCGCCTACAGATTGTCCGGACAGATTCACTGCCAGGGCGTCAAGACGTTCGGCCATGCCGGGGTGCTGTTCCAGCCATGCAATCAAGTGGTTGAATACCCAGCGGTCTATGGTGCCCGCCATGCCATAGCGTTCCGCCACGGGCAAAAATGAGCCTGGAGCCAGGCATTGGCCGTTTTCTTGCAGGCGGAGCAGCACTTCGCCTTTGATGCCTGGCGCGCAGTGCGGCTGCATGGGCACGATACGCTGCCAGAACAGTTGCAGCCGGTCGTCGTCCAGGGCGGCTTGCAGGCGTTGCACGATGTCCACATCGCCTCGGTGGGTTTGCACGCCATGATCGCTTTCCTGGAACAGATGCACCCGGTTGCCACCCTCGGCTTTGGCCAGTCGGCAGGCGGCGTCTCCGGCCAGCAGCAGAGCGGGGACGTCCTTCCAGTGGGCCTGCACCATTACCAGGCCAATGCTGGCGCCTATGTGAAAGCGTTGCCCATTGTGGGTGAAGCGGAATGTGTCCAGTGACTGACAAATCTGTTCCGCCAACTGGTGTGCGCGTTCCTGGCTGCATTGGTACAGCAGGATGCCGAATTCGTCGTCGCCCAGGCGGGCGAGGATGTCTGAGTGGCGCACGGGCTGGGCCAGCAGCACAGCCACTTCGCGCAGCAGCTGATCGCCGGCCGGGTGGCCGCAAGCGGCATTGACCACTTTGAAACGGTCCAGATCGATGTACAGCAGTGCGTGTTCGACGGGGTGTTGCCGCACCTGGGCCAGTGCCTGCTGCAGGTAGTGGTCGAACCCTGGACGGTTGTGCAAATTGGTCAGCGCGTCGTGTGTGACACGGCGGTGTACTTCACCGCTCAGTTTTTGCAACACGTTGTTGCGTTCGGCGGCCAAGGACATTTGCCGCAAGGCCAGCAGGGCGTAGACCAACGCCAGGCCAGCCAGCGCGGCTGATGTGACCACCGTGACCACCGCCTGCCGCCGGATTTCTTGTAGCTGCGCACTGTTTTGCCGGTTCTGGGCCCGGTTGCTCAGCAACAGCAGGTCCTGTGCGGCCGTCTGGCTGTCGTCCAGCAGGGACTTCAGGTGGGCCAGGTAGGGGCCGTTGTAGGCGGGCGGCTGCAGCGGGTTGTTCAAGTAGCGGTCGCTGTGGGTGAAGAAGGGCTGCAATTGGTCCAGCAATGGGTGAAACAGCGGGTCGTCTTCCAGCAGGGTCAGGCTTTGGCCGTTGCGGATCAGGTCGTAGCGGCTGGCCAGGATGCTGTAGCGCAAGTTAAGGCGCGCCATGGCTTCGTGCGTGTCGTGCCGCGCTTGCACAAAGTCAAACTCGGCACGCAGTTTCTGGTGCTCCAGTGCGAACTGGAAGAAGTTCCACACCACCGTGGACTGTCCTTCATTGAGCGAGTGTTCGATCTGGCGCCATTGCTGGTACTGCAGCCAGCCCAAACCGAACAGCACGAATCCCATTAACCCAGCCAGAATGCGGAGGCTCCAGCGGATGTGTGGGGTGGTTTGCGGCATAGTGAGGGGCGGTCAGTACACGTTGATGCTCTGGATTTGCCAGATGGATCGGCTGTAGTAGATGTCGTTTTTCAGTTCGGGGTGTTGGTCGAAGGGGTACACCAGAAACAGGGGGCCTTTGTCCCGCACCGTCAGGGGTTGGCCGTTGATTTGCCACGCCAGAATGGGGTTGTATCTGCCTGCGTCGCTGGCAGGCAAGTCGACCGCGTAGTCGTTCAGGGCCCGCACGCGCAGCGTTTGGCCGTGAGCCCCTAGACGTTGGAGCACGTCCCACAGCCGTGGGCCTGTGAAAGTTACCGCGTGCTGGAACCACGGTGTGCGGGTGTGGATGTGCTGCGTCGGCAAAGCCCGGATCATGTCCAGGTCAAACTTGGCAGCATGTGGGCTGTTGCGGACCTGGATGGCCCCGTCAATGGACAAAACAACCGGCCCTGACGTCACGGGCAGCACTTGCGCCGGTATGGCGTTGGCGGGCGGCAGAACGGGGGCTCGGAGCAGCCAGCTGAAGACGAGCCAACCCGCCAGCGCCACGACAGCCGCCAGTACCCACCAGCCCATGGACCGAACGATCCTGCTCGACATACCACTCCCTACAGACCTTCAAGTCTTTTTTGCTTCGCCCTAGCATAAGTACTATTTCGGGTTTGTGCAACACTCCTGGCCCATGAGCAATACTGCACTGGCCAGGGGGGCTATCGACGCGTTTGAACAGGTGGTCCAGGCCGGGGCCGGATTGCGTCCGCGTGAGGGCCAGCGCCTGATGGCCGAGCAGGTGGCCACCACCTTCAGTGAGGCCGACCTGGGCAGACCGCCAGAGGATGAAGACGGCCCCATCGAGGCGCTGGAGCCGGTGCGCTCCATTGCCGTGATCCAGGCGGGCACGGGTGTGGGCAAGTCGCTGGCCTACTGCGCCCCAGCCATCCACCTGGCGTTGGCGCGTAACACCCGTGTCATGATTTCCACCGCCACCGTGGCCCTGCAGGAACAGCTGGTGCACAAGGACCTGCCGGCGCTGGCCGCGCTGCTGCCGCAGCCGTTTCGCTTCGCCCTGGCCAAGGGGCGTGGGCGCTATGTCTGCAAGCTCAAACTGGAACGCTGGGCGCACGGTAGCACCGAGGCCGACGACGGCTGGGACGCCGATGACGACCTGTTCGCCGAGGAGGCCAGTGCGGCAAAACAGTTTGAACAGGGCCGAGGCCGCAGCGAAGCGGGCAAGGTGGACGAAGCCGAGCGCACCGCCTGGTACCAGGAGATGGCGCAAAGCCTGGACCGGGGCCTGTGGGACGGTGACCGCGACACCCTGAGCCAGCCGCCCGAAGCGGCCTGGTGGGCCAGCGTGGCGGCGGAAGCCAGTTCCTGCACCGCGCGCCATTGCCCGGCCTACAACCAGTGCAGTTACTACGAGCAGCGCAAGGCGCTGGTGGGGGCGCAGGTCATCGTCGTCAACCACGACCTGCTGCTGTCCACCCTGGGTTCCCGTCAATTGCCGGAACTGGACAACTGCCTGCTGGTGCTGGACGAAGCGCACCACCTGCCCGGCACCGCGCTGGACCAGTTTTCCAGCAGCATGGACTTGAGCCGCCTGAACTGGATCGACCGCCTGACCAGCAAGGCGGTGCGCACCGGCGGCTTGCTGGCCGTGTCCGAAGTGGCCGATGTGCCCAAGTTCGCCGCGCAGGTGCGCCAGCATCTGCTGGACCTGGCGCGGCTGGTCATGCACCACTACGGCCCGGCCCTGAAAGGGGAGCAGAACAGCGGCTGGGGCGGGCGGCGGTTTGGGGCCGCGGCCGGGTTGGGTACATCGGGCCGGGTGCGCGTGGCGCGCGGCGAACTGCCGACCGACATCGTGGACGTGCTGGCGCAACTGCTGCAGCACACCCAGGATTTCCTGGACGCTTTGCGCGCCGTCAGCAAGGCCCTGCGCGCCGAAATCCGTGACCAGCCCGACGAAGCGCGCCGCCTGTCGCAGATGTACGCGCAACTCGGCACGCTGGCGCCCCGGCTGGAAGCGGTGCACGCCACCGCGCAATTGCTGCTGCAGGACCTGGCCGAAGGCAGCGCGCCGGTGGCCAAGTGGTTCACGCTGGACACGGTGGGCGAATTCATTGTGCTGCAGGCGCACGCCAGCCCCACCTTGCCGGGGGCCACGCTGCGGCAGCACCTGTGGTCGGCCGTGCGCGGGGCGGTGCTCACCTCGGCCACGCTCACCAGCTGCGGCAAATTCGACTTTTTTCTGCGTGAGTCCGGCTTGTACGGCGACCCGGCTGCGGTGGCGCTGGAAGTGGCCAGTCCTTTCAATTTCGAGGAGCAGGGCAGGCTGGTGCTCGCGGGCACCCGTGCCGACCCGAAAGACGCCGCCAGCTTCACCGAGGAAATGATCCAGGCCCTGTTGCGCGATTTGCACGAGGTGCAGCATGGTGCGCTGGTGCTGTTCACCTCACGCGCACAACTGCGCGCCGCCGAGGATGCCTTGCCTGACCACCTTCGTTCCCGTGTGCTGGTGCAGACCGCCATGCCGCGCGGGCAGCTGCTGGCCAAACACCGCGAGCGCGTGGCCGAAGGCGGGGCGTCCATCATCTTTGGTATGCAGTCCTTTGGCGAAGGGCTGGACTTGCCCGGCCGCCTGTGCGAGGACCTGTTCATCACCAAGCTGCCCTTCATGCCGCCAGACGACCCGGTGGGCGAGGCGCGTTCCGAATGGCTGCGCGCCTTGGGACGCGACCCTTTCATGGAACTGGTGGTACCGGCCACGGCCATCCGGCTGGCGCAGTGGGTGGGCCGCGCCATCCGCACCGAGGAAGACCAGGCCCACGTTTACTGTTACGACAAGCGCCTGACGACCACCAGCTACGGCCAGCGCCTGCTGCAGGGGCTGCCGCCGTTCGCGCAGGTGCGGCTCACGCCTGGGGTGGGGCGTTGAGCAGCGCCACGGCATCTTCGTGCCAGAACTGCAGCGCGGCGTAGTAGCCCTCCCACACGCAGCCATTGCAACCGCGGCCGCAGCAGGTGGTGGGCTCGGGCGGTGGTGTGCGGAACGGCTGCCCCAGGGCGCTCAATTGCGTCTGAGTGGCTGCGATCAGCTGGCGTGCGGCTTCCAGCGGGGCGTCGTTCGGGGCGAAATGCGGGGACAGGGTGTTCATGGCAGGCAAGGAGCCGCATTATCGGCGCTATGCTTGGCCGCAATGTGTTGAACCTGCGAGACTTCTATGCCAGCCCTGGCCGCCAACCTCAGCCTGTTGTACCCCGATGTGCCTTTCCTAGACCGTTTCGCGGCCGCAGCGCGTTCGGGCTTCCGTGCGGTGGAGTTCCAGTTCCCCTATGCCTTTGACGCGCAGGACATGGCCGCCCGTTTGCGTGCGCACCGCTTGCAACTGGTGCTGCACAACCTGCCTGCGGGCGACTGGGCCGCAGGTGAACGAGGTATTGCCTGCCACCCGGACCGCGTGGGCGAGTTCCGCGCTGGAGTGCAACTGGCCCTGGACTATGCGCGCGCGTTGGGCACGCCGCGCATGAACTGCCTGGCGGGCATACGCCCTGCGGGTGTCAGCCAAGAAGCGGCACAGGCCACGCTGGTGGACAACCTGCGCCATGCCGCCACAGCGCTGCAGGCCGAGGGCATTGAGCTGCTGCTGGAACCCATCAACACCTTCGATGTGCCCGGTTTCTTCATCCACCGCACCGACCAGGCCCTGGCCCTGCTGGACGAGGTGAATCACCCCAACGTGAAGTTGCAGTTCGACCTGTACCACGCCCAGCGCATGGAAGGCAACCTGGTGCACACCTTGCGCACCCATTGGCGGCGCATGGGTCACATCCAACTGGCCGACAGCCCGGACCGGCACGAACCCGGCACAGGGGAAATCAACTTTCCATACGTGCTGCAGGAACTGGACCGCCTGGGCTACACCGGGCACGTGGGCTGTGAATACCTGCCCGCCAACGCAGGCCCTGGTGGCACCGATGCTGGCCTGGGCTGGGCGGCTGCACTGGGTGTGGCGGGGGTGTGACAGGGGCGTTCGTGCGGGAGTTTGGGTCCATCAGGCCGGCGTGATGCCCAGCGCGGCACGCAGCGCATCGTCGGTCAAGCCGTCCACAGACACACGCTTGGTGCGCCCGCTGGCCCCCATTTCTATGCTGATGCTGGATTTGGGCACACCGCACAGTTTGGACAGGAAAGCGATCAATGCCTTGTTGGCCTCGCCGTCCACCGGCGGTGCCTTGAGCTGGATTTTGGGCTTGCCATCGTACAAGCCCGCCAGTTGCGTTTGCTTGGCTCCGGGTTGGCAGTAAACGACGATTTTTGCCATGACGATGTGTCGCTGGTAGTTCATTGTGGGTGGCCGCTGGTCCCAATCAATCCCTTGGGGTGCGTGCGGTTATCCCAAAATTGGTGCATTGCTGGATTTTTATGTATAAAATGCCAAATAAACCATATATTTTATTTGATTATCTTTTTCATCAAAAATGAAAATCAATTCCCCTGTCACACAACGTGAATTCGACTACCCCTCTGACATGATGTTGGTGTCGTCGACGGACACCAAGGGGCACATCACCCACTGTAACCGCGCTTTCATTGAGGTCAGCGGGTTCACCGAGCAGGAATTGATCGGCCAACCGCACAATGTTGTGCGTCACCCGGACATGCCACCCGAGGCATATCGAGACATGTGGCACACCATCAGCAGTGGCTTGCCTTGGACAGGTATTGTCAAGAACCGGCGTGAGAACGGCGACCATTATTGGGTTCAAGCCAATGTCACACCCATCATGGAGTCGGGCAGGCCGGTGGGTTACATGTCGGTGCGCACCAAACCTTCACGGCAACAAATCGCTGCAGCCGAAGAACTCTATGCACAGATGAGGCAGCCTGGTGACAAGCAGGTCTTGAACCAAGGGGTGCTTCAGCCAACAGGGCCGAAAGGATGGCTGACGCGTTGGCGCCACCTGTCCGGTGACGCCAGGTTGGGGCTGATTTTGCTGCTGATGGTGCTGGGTTCAGTGGGGCCGGGTTTGTTGCCTATCAGTGAACATACCGCCTACCTGATTGAAACCCTGGGTGTTGTTCTGGGTTCGCTTTTGGTGTGGGTGTGGTACCGGGCCAGTGTGTCCGTGCCACTGAAATCAGCCCTCCAGCTGTCGCGGGACATTGCTGCGTGCAACTTGACAAGCAGGGTCGAATTGAATGCGCCTGAACCGGCTGGTTCGATGCTGCGCAGTCTGGCGCAGATTCAAGTCAATCTGCGGGCCGTGGTGGGGGATGTGCGGCGCGAAATTGAAGGTTTCAGTCAATCGGCCATTGAAATTGCCATGGCCACGGACGATCTGTCCTCGCGTACCGAGTCACAAGCCAGTAGCCTGCAGCAAACAGCCGCTTCCATGGAACAGTTGGCAGCCACTGTCCGCAGTACTGCAGACAACTCCATTGAAATGGAGCGGCAAACTTCGCACAGCGCCCAAGTGGCCAAGTCCGGGCAGCAGGCCATTCACGAGGTGTCGTCATCCATGGAGACCATTGAGCAGTCTTCGCGCCAGATGCACGACATCATTTCGACGATTGAGAGCATCGCTTTTCAAACGAACATTTTGGCCCTGAATGCAGCTATTGAAGCCGCCCGAGCCGGGGACCACGGCAACGGTTTCAGTGTCGTGGCTGGCGAAGTAAGGGCGCTGGCGCAGCGCACCGCGGACGCATCCAAGAACATCCGATTGCTGATCCATTCATCTGTGGATCATGTCGCTGACAGCAATCAACAGATGCACACAGCCAACCAGACCATTGAAGATGTAGTGAAAGAAATCGAAGAAGCACACGCCCGCGTAGAAGAAATTCTGTCGGCTAACACCGAACAATCCCAAGGCTTGATGCAAATCAACCAGGCGGTGGTGCAACTGGACAACGTGACGCAACAGAACGCAGCCATGGTCGAGCAGACCAACGCGGCGGCAGAGCAATTGCGTGCAGGCAGCGATTTGTTGCGCAAATCGGTGTCGGTATTCAGGGTTTGAGCCACTGCATCCAGTGGCCACGCTTCCTCTTAAGCCGGTCAGACTGAACAGACGATTGAAATGTCCACACCATCGCACGTGACACGCATAGCCTTGGAGCTCCAAGCCGACACCTTGACCAGTCGTTTGGAAGCATTGCATACCCGGCTCATGGAAACTGTGCCGGCGGTGGATCGCATCGCCTGTGCGTTGTACGATGCTGGGGAGGATTTGCTGAAAACCTTCATCAATAGCACGCGCACTGGACACGCCATTTCCAGCTACGAATACAAATTGGCTGACAGTCATGCGCTAAGTGAACTGGCGGCGAGCGGCGAGTTCCGTGTTCTCGACGACATAGAGCAGGCTTTGCAGTCCAATACTGCACACACCGCGTGGTTGCGCTCACAAGGCTACCGGTCGTCGTTCACTGTGCCCATCTACGATGGGGGAAGCCTGACTGGTTTTGTGTTTTTCGATTCCTTGCAGGCAAATGCGTTCACGCCGCATGTCCAGCGTGACTTGGTGCTCTACACCAACCTGATCAGCATGGCGATTGCCGGTGAGTTGGCTGCGGTGCGCTCTGTGTTGGAAGCCACGCGCGTGGCCAGAGAGTTGACCGAGGTACGTGATTTTGAAACGGGTTACCACTTGGAGCGGATGGCACGCTATTCGCGTGTCATTGCGCAGGCTGTGTCGCCATTGCACGGCAGGAACGACGAGTTTGTCGAAAGTGTGTATTTGTTTGCCTCCTTGCACGACATCGGCAAAATTGGCATCCCCGACAAGGTGCTGCTGAAACCTGGCAGGTTAGATCCTGCTGAGCGTGTCATCATGGAAACGCATGTTGAAAAGGGCGTGCAAATCATCGACCGTATCATCGGCACCGGCAAGCAGCAGCGCTTGCCAGATTCGTCAGTGCTGCGCAATATCATCCAGTGTCACCATGAGTACTTGGACGGGTCCGGCTACCCGAACCACTTGCAAGGAAATGCGGTGCCATTGGAGGCACGCATTGTGACTGTGGCTGATATTTTTGATGCGTTGACCGCATTGCGCCCATACAAGCGGGCATGGACTCCTCAGCAAGCCCTGGAGGAGCTGGATCGCATGGCGGACCAGGGTAAGCTGGACACCGGCTGCGTACAAGCGGTCCACACCCATTTGGACAAAATGTTGGAAATCTTTGCGCGGTATGCCGATGCGCAGGAGTGAAAGGCCAACTCTTGTGGAGTGGGTTTTGGGCCGTAGGATGGTGCCGGAAAGAGGAATCGAACCCCCGACCTTCTCATTACGAATCAGAAGCCTTTGAAATTTATGGAGTTGCACCAACTTGCACGACTCTATAAAAATCAACATCTTGGCGTAAAATTCGTTTAACGGTTCTTGTCCCTGGTGCCTCATTTTATACCGTTTGTGCTAGCCCGATGCTAGCCCGGCGCCAGGATGGGGGTGATGCAGTGGAGCAGATGCACCTGACCAAGACGGCCATACTGGCAATTGAGCCACCTGCACCTGGCCGCCGTCGCACCGTTTATGACAGCGGCATCAACAAACTGGCATTGCGCATCACTCACGCTGGCACCAAAACGTTCTATGTGGTCAAGCGAGTGGGTGCTTCGATGGTCTGGCTAAAGCTGGGCGTCTTCCCGGACATGACCGTGGAACAGGCCCGAAAAGAGGCCGCCAAAGCCCTTGGCAGTTTCGCCAGCGGCGAAAACCCAGCGATGGTGAAGCGCACGTTCAAGGCTGAGCCAACTTTCACCGAGGCACTTGATGACTTTCTGAAGCACAAGCGCAAGCGTGACGGATCACACATCAGCGACAAGACCAAACGGGATTACCGGGACTTGCTCAGACTACACATGGGTAGTTTCGCTGGCAGGAAGTTGTCGACCATCGAGCGGTCGGACGTGCGTAAGTTGCGCGACAAGGTGAACAAGAACAGTCCAGCCCAGGCTGATAAGGTCGTGGCGCTGGTCTCGGCTGTGTACAACCACATGAAGGATCACGACCGCTTCTCAGGTGAAAACCCGGCCGAACGGGTCAAGAAGAACCCACCAGTAGAACGTGACCGCTTCATTCAGTCTCACGAAATGCCGCATTTCTTCCGAGCTCTGGCAGAAGGCCCAACCGAAGTTATGCGCGACTTCTTCCTGCTGGCGCTGTTGACCGGCTTGCGCCGATCAAATGTCGCTTCAATGCGCTGGAGTGATGTGAACATGACCGAGGCTATTTGGCGGGTAGAGAAAACCAAAAACGGCACACCGCAAAACGTGGCGCTCAGTCCGGAAGCTGTGCAGGTGCTGCAGGCACGCCATCAGCAAAAGGCACCAAGGGCCATCTATGTTTTTCCAGCCGACAGCGCTTCTGGTCACATTGAAGAACCCAAGAGCGCCTGGAAACGTGTGTTGCTGCTGGCCAGTGTTTTCAGTATCAGCGAGGCCATTCAGTTGAATGACGATGACCTGGCTGCAGTTGAGGAAGTCAGAGCGCAAGGGCTTGAGCGTGCACTGGAGTTTGTGCGGGGGATGGCGCGCGCCAAGGGCGTGGACCCGGCCGTGCATGAGGTACACAGTCTGCGCATTCATGACCTGCGCCGGACGCTGGGCAGTTGGCAGGCGAGGGCAGGTGCAAGTCTGGCCATTATTGGCAAGAGCCTGAACCACAAGACCCATCAGGCCACAGCTATCTATGCCAGGTTGGATCTGGACCCAGTGCGTCAGTCAGTGAACACCGCAACTTCAGCGATGTTGGAAGCGGCCGGCCTGAAGCAAGCGGGTGAAGTTTTGAAATTGCCGGGCGGGAAGAAGGCCGCCTGATTGTTTTGCCACGCCTAGCCCCCGGCTGATCTCCGAGGGTGAAAACCGGGACACCCTGACCCGGCGGCGCTGGCTTCTTTTCGGGGCGTGACAGGGAACGATGTGGAAATTTCAATTCCAAGAAAATACTTCACCTTGCAGGAGTTGATGGATAGGTGGCATTGTGATGCCTCCGACATAGTCCATGTGATTCTGAACGGAGAACTGGTTCCGAGCTATTTCATTAGCAGAAACCGCTACGAAGTCTGCACCATGACAGCGGGCGAGAACTACGAAAATGATGGGTTTGTATATCCTGATATTACAACATCTTTAAATTATTATCATCGTCA
>CAYQTH010000012.1:13744-22479 GCA_964420415.1 uncultured Macromonas sp.
CTCATTATATTACAGAATGATAATAATTCACACCATGAAATAATAATGAATTTATCCTAAAGGAGTGGTGCAGCGGTCTTTATTTTCTTATTCGACCTCAGGCTAAGGGGCCGCATGAATTTGAGTTTCAGTACTTCGGTGGAAAATCACATAACTACGATATAGGTGATGTTTGCTATGAGCTGGGTAGGCAGCTTCACGGATCATTCGTTTTTGAAAATGGCGTAGTTATGGCCGAAGAGTTGGCGCGATTTGAAGAATTGCACAGACCAGTGAAGGTGAATGATGAGGAAAAGAGCATAGGGTATTGGCCTTGGGGTAATCATCACACAGATTTGTTAGGGCACCTTGAAGCCGCTGCAAAACGCTTTTGGGCGGAATATGACCCCAGCGACAACACCACAGCAAACACCAATGCCACGGTTTCAGAATGGCTGCAAACTGAGCGCAAGGTATCCCGAACAATGGCCGACGCCATAGCTTCAATACTGCGAGCGGATGGCCTTCCGACCGGGCCAAGAAGATAGTTGTTCCGCCCCAAAAAATCCAGCATCCATGCGGGTTTGAGGGGTTGTCCGGGGTAACCCGACCCAAGGTTGTCCGGGTGAATCGACCCTATTCAGCCGCACTCGTATTTTTGAAACTCATCTCCATACCGCGAGCACAACAGTGCAAGGCGGGTTTGCATGGAGATGGGTATGTCACTTCAGAGCATCGTCGACACCACAAAGACACTGGTGGACGACAAAAACGCAGCCGCACAACTGGATGTAACGCCGGGCACTTTGGCCGCGTGGCGATCAACTGGACGCTACAACCTTCCGTTCGTGAAGGTGGGCCGCAAAGTCCGTTACCGCCAAGTTGACCTGGACTGCTGGTTGCAAAAGCGCCGTTACGAATCGGGCGCTACGGCGTAAGGGGGTGGAGCATGCACCCCAAGAAAACAAAACCCCGCCGACTTCTGGACCAAGTGGGCGGGGCTGAGAACTCATCAAAACTCTCAGCGCGCAACTTTAGCGCGAAATCTACCGCGACTCAAGCCCAATACGCACGCATCGTCACGCTACTGCGTTCCGGGGCGAAGGACACCATGACGTTGCGCCGCAATGGAGTCATGATGCCCGCCGCGCGAATCAAGGAAATGAACGAACGCCACGGCTACACGATTGAACGTATTGATCGCGTTGACCTTTGGGACGAATGGGGCTTCAAGCACCCGCGCGTTGCAATCTACGAACTGGTTGCCGAGCCAGGGGTGGAGGTCGCATATGCTGAACACAGCAGAACTTGATCGTGCCGCCGATGCTCTGCAGGCAATACCGGCTAACTTGCCCCGTGAAGATTGGGTCAAAGCTGGCATGGCAGCCCACGCTGCCGGCCTGGACTTTGACACCTTCAACGACTGGAGCTCTCAGGCCAGCAACTACCAAGCCACCGCCGCTCGTGACGTGTGGAAGTCAATCAAGTCGGGCAAAGGTATTGGTGCCGGTACGCTCTACAAAATGGCCGAACAGCATGGCTGGCGCATGGGTCAAGGCATCTGCCAGCCCAAGCCCGTGCAGCCCAACAGAAAGGGCACAGAGCCGAAGCGCAAATCAGCCCCAGGCATGAGTGCTGACGAAGTCTGGAACCGGTGCCAACCTGCTACCGCCGCCCACCCGTACATCGTGCGCAAAAGTGCCGAAGGTGTGCCGCTGGAAAACCTGCGTGTCGTGCCTGCTGGCGACCCGCTGCACATCATGGGCGAAAGCATGGCCGGTGCCCTGGTGCTGCCCGTGACCCGCCCCGATGGCTCCATATCCAGCCTGCAATTTGTCACCCCGCCCGAGACTGCCGCACGCCTGAAGACCCAAGGCAAGAACGACAAACCCAACCTGCCCGGCGCAAGCCTGGAAGGATGGTTGACCGTGGGCGAACTGGTGCCCAGTGGCACTGTTTATGTGTGCGAAGGCATCGGGACTGCGTGGGCATGCTGGAAAGCTACAGGGGCTGCGGGCGTGGTGTGCTTTGGGTGGGGCCGCGTCAAAACCGTAGCGCAAGCCCTGCGCAACCAGAACGCCGAAACCCGCCTGGTGTTGGTGCCCGATGTGGGGAAGGAGGTGCCTGCAGCCGAGATTGCCCGAGCGGTGGACGCGCAAGTGGTGGCCATGCCCGAGGGTTGGCCCCAGAACAGCGACGTGTGCGACCTGGCGCAGCGGGACGGGTTCGACGCACTTGCGATGCTGCTGTCCACCACTCAGGCACCCGCACAGCGTTACAAGCTGCTGACTGGTGCCGACCTAGCCGAACTGCCGCCCCTGCGCTGGTGCGTGCGAGGCGTACTACCGGCTCAAGGCGTGGCCGCCCTTTACGGCCCCAGCGCCAGCGGTAAATCCTTTTTGGCGCTGGACATGGCCGCAGCCATTGCCGATGGCCAACGCTGGTTTGATTGCCGGGTCAGTGCCGCACCTGTGGTGTATGCCGCCCTAGAAGGTGAGGCAGGTTTCCGTGCTCGCGTGTTGGCATGGGAAGCACATCATTGCCGCAAGCTGCCCCAGGGCTTGCGCCTGATGCTGCAACCCTTCAAGTTGACCACTGGGGAGGACGTACGCGATTTGGCTGCCGTGCTGCCTGCTGGCGTGGTGCTGTTCCTGGACACCCTGAACCGTGCAGCCCCCACGGCCGACGAAAACAGCAGCACCGACATGGGCTTGATTCTGGAGGCCACCAAGCGCCTGCAAGCCCTGACCGGTGGGCTGGTCGTGCTGGTGCACCACACCGGCAAGGACAGCACCAAGGGATTGCGCGGGCACAGCAGCCTGTTTGCCGCATTGGATGCCGCCGTGGAGGTTTCCAGGGATGGCGAGCGACGCACCTGGACGGTGGCGAAGTCAAAAGACGGTCAAGACGGTGACGCTCGACCCTTTCGCCTGAAGGTGGAAACGCTGGACACCGATGATCATGGCGACCCCGTGACATCGTGCGTCGTGGTCCCTGATACCACAGTGCAGGACGTGCAGCGAGTTCCTTTGCCCAGGGGAGGAAACCAGAGGCTGGTGCTGGATGCTTTGCGCCCGCTGTTCAAAAGCGGTAGTACGGGCAAGACGGGAGCACCACCGCTGCGTCCATGTATTGAGTTGGAAGCGGCTGTGACCGCTGGCGCTGGCAAGCTGACCTGCACCAGTGACCGCAAAGCTACACGTACCAGGGAAGCGATCACCGGCCTGGTTACGCGTGGCGTGCTGGGTTTGCATGAGGGATGGCTATGGCTGGTGTGACGAATAACCGAACTTCGCCGGTTTCGCCGAAAACGGTGATATCCGTAACCGAACTTCGCCGCCCCCCATATATGGGGCAGGCGAAAACCGGCGGTGAATTTAGGTGTTCTCGTACCACTGGTTGCAACAGTTCTCCCAAATGATTTCGCAATGCAGGAAGAACCATGGCAGGCAAAAAAACAGCACGCTTGTGTACCGATGACTTACTCGATTTGGACATCCGGTACATCAAACGCGAAACCCAACTGGAAATAGGCAAGACCTTTGTATGGTCGTGGTACCGCAACGGTCGTCTTCGTGACTGCCTGGCGTTGGTTGCTGAACACAGCGGTATTCGACTGACCCAAGTGGTGCAGACCTCATCTGGCGAGAGCATCCAGAAGCAAGTCTTTTTGACACTCGAAACGACGCCTTGCCATATGGGTGGTGAACGTGTTTGGTGGTCATGTCCGCGTTGTTTCAGGCGTGTCGCCGTTTTGTATGACCGCAAGGGTTTCGCATGTCGCCAATGCCATAAGCTGGCCTACCGATGCCAACGGGAAACCGATGAGGACCGCGCACTTCGGCAAGTCAACAAACTCAGAAAGCAACTGGGCTGGGTGCCTGGGTGGGCGAATGGCTTCGGAGCCAAACCGAAACGCATGCAAATGCGTACTTTCGCCAAGTCATTGCTGCTGCAACAGCAGTACATCGACCAAGCCGTTGTTGGCATTTCCCGATTCCTGAACCGTTTTGAGAAACAGGCAAAACGGATGGAGTTGAACTTGCAGAAGCGGTTTCGCTAGCTGCGGTCCAACCTAGAGCAATCGATTTTGACAACGTCACGGAGAATGACGACAATTGCCCTGCTGCTGGAATCACGGTGCAAGAGAATAAGGCCCGGAGCCGCCTCAGCCGAAGCCTTCGCTTGTGCGAGGGCTTCATTGCTTCTTGGGTAGCAATGTTCATTGTCATGACACCCACTGAGAATCTAGCCAGCTTGAACGCTGCTTGACCGCCAACTCCTGCAGCAGGCGAATTACCTCGAGGGTGAAGTCGGTCATCCGCAAGGCCGGCGCTTCTACTCGTCCAGCTTGGCCGCTTCGATCTGCCTGTCCGTCATGCCTAGGTACTTCATCGCGTCGTTCATTTCGCGCTGCAGCCTCAGTCCCTCGCTCACTGGCGCTTCCTCGCTGTTCCCCGGCTCCTCCGGCAGGAACAGGTACTGCTCCCGCACCGCTTCCCAGGCTTCCGTTGCGCTGAACCCTTCCGCCATCAGTTCCTGCATCGCCTCGCTGGTCGCTGCGGCCGCATCGCTCAGGCTCGACTCCAGCAGATCATGCTGCTGCAGATTCTTGAACATTTGTGGCCGGTGCTCCTTCCAGTGAGCCCTTGCCTGTGCGATCCAGTTGGCGTGTTGCATTGATGGTCCCTTCGTTTTCCGATGCAGTATCAGCCTATGCCAAGATGAAGTCCAGAGTTGCAGGCATCGATTTTTTTGTAATGGTGAAGTCCAAAAAAATGGAGTTTGGCCATTCTTGGCAGGGAAGCCTCCACCACATCCGGGGAATTGGCCCATTGGGATTGGATGGCCTCCACGATATGCTGCGCGGTACTGACCGGCATGCCATGGCCGGCGCCACGGATGAAGCCTGTAGGCTCCGACGAACGGCGGTAGCCGGCCAGGTTCTTCTCCGTTAGAATTTTGGCTGTTCCCGGCTTATTGGAGAGCGCAGCGTTGGGTAATTGCAGCCCAAGCTCCGCAACAATGGCCGGGAATTTCTTTTGGTCAGACCGCTGGCTCACCAAAGCTCTCAGCGGTTGAACACTGCGCTGGATATGGTGCTCATCTAGAATGAACCAAAAACCACAATCCCGGCCCAGTTGGCCGGGCACACAGGGATGCGCAGCAACTTCAGCTTTCTTGCCGAACATTCACCCCTGCTGGCCGATTTAGGGGCCACAGCCGAAAGGCTTTACCCCTTTGACCCGGCAAGCTGTGTGCTCAAGTTGCGTTTACTGGCTGAAACGCTGACTCAAGAAGTCGCCTCCCGCATCGGTCTGCGGTTGATCCAACCCACGCAAGCCGAACTGTTGCGCGCGGTCGATCAACGTCTTGGACTGGACGCACAGGTGCGCCAGATGTTTCACCTGCTGCGCCAGCGTGGCAATGAAGCGGCCCACCAGGTAAACCACAACATTGGCTACCGCGAGGGCATGGAAGCCCTGAAGGTGGCCCGCGAGGTCGCCTTGTGGTTCCACCGCTGCTTTGGTTCCGCCCCCGACTTCAAGCCCGGCCCCTTCATCCTGCCGGACGATCCAAGCCAGAAGCTGGCTGCCCTTCAGACTCAAATCAATGCATTGCAACAAGATTTGCAGCAAGCGCAAACAGCCCAGGCTGCCCAGGCCCAACTGACACAGTTGCTGGAAGAACAGGCCGCTCAGGAACGCGAACTGGCGGCGCGTGCGGCAGAAGAGCGCGGTGTGTATGAAAGCCTGGCCGAAGAAGCCAGCACGCGTTATGCCGAGCTCAAAGCCGAGTTTGATGCTCGCCTGCAAGCTGCCAACGACCAACCCGACACCACCAACGCCAAAGAACTGCAAGCATTTGTCCAGCGTGCTGCCCAGGCGGCGCAAAAGGTGGCCATGGATGAAGCTTCCACCCGTTTACTGATCGACCAGATGCTGGTGGACGCTGGCTGGGAAGCCAACACCCTGGAGTTGACCCATTCCAAAGGAGCACGCCCCGAGCGTGGTCGCCACCAAGCCATTGCCGAGTGGCCCACCCAAGGCAAGCAAAGCGCGGACTACATGCTGTTCGCAGGGCTCACGCCCATTGCTGCAGTGGAAGCCAAACGACTGAACGTGAACGTGGCTGGCAAGATTGCCCAGGCCGAACGCTATGCCCGTGGGCTGGCGCTGGAGGCTGACCACGAAGCAGCGTGGCTCACCGAAGGCCGCAGCGGTCCCTGGCCTGATGGACAAGGTGGACTGTTTCAGGTGCCCTTTGTCTATTCCTGCAATGGCCGCCCCCTGGTTAAGCAAAGCCCTGAAGCCAGTGGCACCTGGCACCGTGACGTTCGACACCCCTCCTATTTGGCCAAGCCACTGCAAGGGTTCCATTCGCCCGACGGCCTGCTCGACCAACTCAAGCGCAGCCGGGCTGATGCCGAAGCCAAGCTGCGCCAAGAGAGTTTCGCCTACCTGGGGTTGCGTGATTACCAGCAAAAGGCCATCACGGCGGTAGAAGCAGCACTGTCCAATGGACAGACCAACTGCTTGCTGGCCATGGCCACGGGTACCGGCAAAACACGCACCATCATCGGACTGATCTACCGTTTTCTCAAGGCTGAGCGATTCAGGCGCGTACTGTTTTTGGTTGACCGCACTGCACTGGGTCAGCAGGCACTGGACACTTTCAACGAGGCACCGCTAGAGCAAAGTCAGCCGCTGTCCAAGATTTACAACATCGCCGAACTGGGTGATATGGCACACGAAGCCGAAACCCGTGTGCAGGTGGCCACGGTTCAGGCTATGGTCAAACGCATCTTTGCCAGCGACAACCCGCCCGCACTGGATGCCTTCGATTGCATCATCGTGGACGAGGCCCACCGGGGCTACACGCTGGACCAGGACATGACCGAAGGCGAACTGGCACTGCGTGATCAGGCACAGTACCTCAGTACCTACCGCCGTGTGCTGGACTACTTCGATGCCGTGAAAATTGGCCTCACCGCCACCCCGGCCCGCCACACCACCGACATCTTCGGCAAACCTGTTTACACCTACTCCTACCGCGAAGCGGTGGCCGACGACTGGCTGATTGACCACGAACCGCCCATTCGCTACGAAACGCTGCTGACGCAAAAGGGCATCCATTTCGACAAGGGCCAGCAGGTGGAGGCGATCAACCTTGCCACGGGCGAGATTGAAGCGGCCGAGCTGGATGACGAACTGAATTTCGAGTTGGAGAGTTTCAACCGCAGGGTCATCAACGAGGATTTCAATCGCGTCATTTGCGAACAACTGGCACAGGAGCTTGACCCCACTGGCGAAGAAAAAACCATGATCTTCTGTGCCACCGATGCGCACGCCGACATGGTCAAACGCCTGCTGGGTGATGCCTTCAAGACCCTATATGGGGACCAGTACAACCAGGCTGCAGTGGAAAAAATCACCGGCGCATCGGACAAGGTGGACACCCTCATCCGGCGCTTCAAAAACGAACGATTCCCCACCATTGCCATCACAGTGGACCTGTTGACCACGGGTATAGATGTACCGGCCATCTGCCACCTGGTATTTCTGCGCAGAGTCAAAAGCCGCATTCTGTATGAGCAAATGATCGGCCGTGCCACCCGGCGCTGCGACGACATCGGCAAGACGGTCTTCAAAATCTACGATCCAGTGGACCTGTACGCCGCATTACAGGCGGTCAACACCATGCAGCCGCTGGTGAAAGACCCGAACGTGACGTTGGAGCAGTTGATCGACGAACTGAACCACCCCACATCGTACGAAACGGCTGGCAGCACACCAGGCACCACCCATGCCCATGATGTGCTGGACCAGCTCAACCAGAAACTGATGCGTGTGCTGCGTGACGCCCAGCACAAAGCAGAGAAGAAGCCGCCACTCAAAGAAAAGCTGGATCAATTGGAACAGCAGTGGGGAGTGCCTCCGAAAGACCTCCACCGACACCTGCACAAACTGGGGCAGGACGGTGGGCCACAAGCAGCCGCAGACTTTTTGCGTAAACACACGCAGTTGTTGGTACAACTTCTTGAAGTTAAAGAGTTGCTTGGTACAGCCTTTATGCCCATCATTTCCGATCACAAGGATGAACTGAAAGGGCGTACTCAAAGCTGGGGACAGCACTCCAAGCCTGAAGACTACCTGCAGAGCTTTGGAGATTTCGTGCGCCAGCAAGTTAACCAGTCTGTGGCCTTGGCCACGGTGGTCAACCGCCCGAAAGACCTGACGCGTGCACAACTTAAAGAAGTGCGCATGTTGCTGGACGGGGCCGGTTATTCCGAAGCCCGTTTGAAGGCCGCATGGCGCAACCAAAGCAATCTGGACATTGCCGCGGGCATCATCGCGTACATCCGTCAGGCAGCGTTGGGCGAAGCACTGCAACCATTCGAACAACGTGTGGCCGCTGCCATGCAACGCATTTACAACCAGCATACCTGGTCACCGGTACAGCGCAAATGGCTGGATCGGTTGGCCAAACAGCTCACACATGAACTGGTGATCGACCACGACTTTGTGAACAGCGCCTTTGCCACGGATGGAGGCGCCAAGCAGCTTGACAAGCTGCTGGGAGGGCAGTTGGACACCGTCATGGGTTCACTGGCATCTGGCTTGTGGCCGCAGGTTGCCTGATGTTCGGTGATAGGATTTAAGGCAATATGCCCCTCCCCTCTGTCCCCGGCGCAAGCGCAGTGTGTCATGTGAGGGGTTTCTCATTACTGGAACAGCGGTTCAAATGACCACCCA
>CAYQTH010000013.1:0-11878 GCA_964420415.1 uncultured Macromonas sp.
TAGGCCACGCACAGCGCGCCATGGATGAAGAATTCGATGTTGCAGCGCGCCGGGTCGGTGGCGGCGCGGATGGCCGCAATCTGCTGCAAGGTCAGTTCGCGCGCCAGCACGATCTGGTTCAGGCCCACGTCCTGCAGGAAACGGGCTTTTTCCGGGGTGCGGATGTCGGTCTGCGTGCTGGCGTGCAGCTGGATAGGCGGCAAGTCCAGTTCCAACAGCCCCATGTCCTGGATGATGAGGGCGTCCACCCCGGCGTCGTAATACTGGTGGATCAGCTTGCGGGCAGGCTCCAGTTCGTCGTCACGCAGAATGGTGTTGAGCGTGACGAACACCCGGCTGTGGTAGCGGTGGGCGTGCTGCACCAGGCGGGCAATGTCCTGCACCGTGTTGTCGGCACTGGCCCGCGCGCCAAACGACGGACCGCCGATGTAAACAGCATCGGCGCCGTGATTGACGGCTTCGATGCCGATGTCGACATCGCGCGCGGGCGACAAAAGTTCGAGTTGGTGCGGCAGCATGGGCGAATCGTTCTGAGCAAACCTTGGATTGTCCTAGAAAGCCGGATTTCTCGCAGCTACAGGGCTGGCTTGCGCGAACAGATTGAGGCCTTGCCCTTGCCAGCCATCAAACGTCGGCCAGCAGTTCGTAGGGCAAGGGCAACAAGGTCAAGGCAGGGCCGCTGGCGGAACCGACGGTCAATGCTTGGCCATCGGTGGCACTGATCTGCATGGACACCAGCGCGTCATAGCCGCCCGCCGGGTGGGGCGCTGTGGCAGCCACCGTGCCGCAGGGCTGCTCGGCATCGCTGGCATGGAACACGTCCTGGCCAGCCGCCAGTTCGGTGCCGGTGTGCGCCAGGTAGGCGCGGCGCTTGAGCGTGCCACGGAACTGGCTGCGCGCCACCACCTCCTGGCCGGGGTAACAACCCTTTTTGAAATTGACACCGCCCACCGACTCGTAATTCAGCATCTGCGGCACAAAGGCCTCAAACACCGGCTGGGTCAGCAGCACCACGGCGCTGCGCACATCCAGCCACTGCCACAGGGCCATGGAAACATCGCTGCCCGTCGGGGCAGGGGCGTCAGCCGGAGTACAGCAAAGTGCCCGTGGCTGCCCGGCGCCATCGGGCAGGCGGACCCAGGTCTGTGCGCCCAGTTCAGCTTTGCCCCACTGCGGCAATGCCAGCACCTCGGCAGGCAGGGCGCTGCCAGCCACGCCATACAGGGCACAGTCGGCGCTGGCGTCGCTCAGCTTCGCTTTGGCGCGCAGCACGAATATGCTCAGGCGCTTCAGCGTGGCCGACAAAACATCGCGCGGGCACAGCAACAGCACCTCGTCGGCGCTGCGCTTGAAGCCGATGAAACTGGCCTGCATGCGCCCTTTGGCATTGCAGAACGCGGCCAGGCGGGCCTGGTCGGTGCCCAGCAGCATGAAATCCTGGGTCAGTTGCCCATGCAGAAACTTGGCAGCATCCTCACCCTGGGCGCGGATCACCCCCCAATGCGTCAGGCGGGTCACCCCGGAAACGGTGCTGGCGTCGAAGGCGGGCAGGGCGGCTTGGGTCATGGTGCTCTCACTTATGATCGAATGCTTCTATTTTCCCAGAGCCGCAAGCCCGTGATTCGATTGTTGAAATGGATGATGACCGCCACTGTGCTGCTGTGTCTGGCTGCCGCAGCCCTGGCCTACTGGTGGACACAGCGCCCCTTGCCCCTTGTGCTGGGCCCGGAACAGGTGGTGGATGTGACCATTACCCCCGGTTCCAGCGCGCAGGGCACCGCCCGCGTCCTGCAAGCCGCCGGTGTGCAAGTGCCCGCAGGCGTGCTGAACCTGTGGCTGCGGCTGTCGGGCCAGGCACGCAAAATCAAGGCAGGCAGCTACGAATTTGGCCCAGGCACCACACCGGCGCAACTGCTGGCCAAACTGGCCAATGGCGAACAGGCTGTGCGCCGCGTGACCTTCGTTGAAGGCTGGAATTACCGCCAGGTGCTGCAAGCCTTGCGTGTGGCGGACCACCTGCGCTACGACCTGCCACCCAACCCGCAACCAGGCGCGCTGATGCAGGCTATTGGCTTGCCCGCTGCGCACCCGGAAGGGCGTTTTTTCCCCGACACCTATGTCTACCCCAAAAACGCCACCGCCTCCAGCGTGCTGCAACAAGCCGCTGCAGCCATGGATGCCCAACTGACCCAAGCCTGGGCCGAACGCTCCCCCGGCCTGCCACTGCGCAGCCCAGACGAAGCCTTGATCCTGGCCAGCCTGGTCGAAAAGGAAACCGGCCAGGCGGCCGACCGGGCGCAGATCGCGGCTGTGTTCGTCAACCGCCTGCGCATAGGCATGCGCCTGCAAACCGACCCCAGCGTGATCTACGGCCTGGGCGCAGCGTTCGACGGCAACCTGCGCAAGCGCGACCTGCAAGCCGACACGCCCTACAACACCTACACCCGCACCGGTCTGCCGCCCACCCCGATTGCCATGCCCGGCGCCGACGCGCTGCACGCGGCCCTGCACCCGGCCAACAGCCAGGCGCTGTACTTCGTGGCGCGCGGTGACGGCTCCAGCCAGTTCAGCCGCACGCTGGATGAGCACAACCGGGCGGTGCAACGCTATATATTCCAGCGCTGAACATGAATACCAAACACAGCCCGCGCGGCCTCTTCATCACCTTCGAAGGCATAGACGGAGCCGGCAAGTCCACCCATATCGGCAGCTTGGCTGACGCTCTGCGTGCCCAGGGCCGCACGGTGACGCTGACCCGCGAACCCGGCGGCACCACGCTGGCCGAAAAGCTGCGCGAGCTGCTGCTGCATGACGCCATGGACCCGCTGTGCGAGGCCCTTCTGATGTTTGCTGCCCGGCGCGACCACCTGCTGCGCGTGATTGAACCCGCCTTGGCGCAAGGCCATGTGGTGCTGTGCGACCGCTTCACCGACGCCACCTTTGCCTACCAGGGCCACGGGCGCGGTTTCGACCTGCAGGTGCTGGCCACGCTAGAGCGTTGGGTGCAACACACCGACGCCGCCGAACTGCGTCAACCGGACTTGACCTTGTGGTTTGATGTCCCCCCCGAAGTGGCGGCACAACGCCTGGCCGGGGCCCGCCACCCGGACAAGTTCGAAGCCTTGCCGGTGGACTTTTTCCGCCGCGTGGCCGGTGGCTACGCCGCCCGCCTCACCGAACAGCCACAGCGCTTTGCCCGCATTGACGCGCAACAGACCCTGATAGAGGTCTGGCAACAGGCGTTACAGGCTTGTCAGGCCAAAGGGGTGCTGGCGTGAGCGCAGATCAGCCGCCGGCCTTGGCTCCCTGGCTGCAACAACAGCTCAACCACCTGCGGCAACAGCGTGGCCATGCGCTTCTGCTGGCCGGTCCGCCCGGTTTGGGTCAGTACCCGCTGGCTCTGGCTTTGGCCCGCACCTTGCTATGTGAACAGCCGACGGAGCAGGGCGCCTGCGGCCAGTGCACCAGTTGCCATGCCATCGACGTCCGCACCCACCCAGACCTGTTCGTGCTGATGCCCGAGACCCTGTCCATCGAACTGGGCTGGCCGCTGGACGAGAAAACCCAGGACAAGATCGACCGCAAGGAAATCAAGGCCAGCAAGCAGATCCGCGTCGACGCCACACGCGAAACAGTTGCCTTCACCCAGTTCACCCGTTCACGCGGCGACACCAAGGTGGTGCTGATCTACCCGGCGGAGCGGCTCAACGTCGAATCGGCCAACACCTTGCTGAAAACATTGGAAGAACCCCCAGGTGCGGTGCATTTCATTCTGGCAACTGAGGCCGCACACGTCTTGTTACCCACCATTCGCAGCCGCTGCTTGACCCATGCCATGCACTGGCCCACATTGGAGGAAGCGCTGAACTGGTTGCGCACAACTGCAAGCATTGAAGGGGCCACAGGGGCAAACCCCGGCACCCTGGAAACCTGCCTGCGCGCCGCCGGTGGCCGCCCCGACGAAGCGCTGGACTGGTTACGCCAAGGACTGACCCCTGCTGCCTGGGCCGCTCTACCTGGCGCCTTGGCCGCCGGTGATTTCTCTGTCATGAGCGACTGGGGCGCGGCCCGCCAAATGGACGTGTTGCACAAGCTGTGCCATGACCTGATGGTGGTGCAATCGGGGGGAACCCCCCGTTTTTTTGCTCCCCGTGACTTGCCTCCGCTACCGTCGCCCATGGCATTGGTGCGCTGGCACAAGTGGCTACAGCAAGCCACGCGCACGGTGGAACATCCATTTCAAGCAGCGCTGCTGCAAGAAGCCTGGGCCAGTCGAACGTATCAGGCACTGGCGCTACACTAAGCCCATGAGCCACACCGACGCCAGCCCCGCAGCAGCGCGCCCCACGGTCATCCAGCTCTCCATCAAAGAAAAGGGCGCGCTGTATGCCGCCTACATTCCGTTTTTCACCGAAGGCGGCATCTTTGTGCCATCCGCCCGCGAATACAAGCTGGGCATGGATGTGTATGTGCTGCTCACGCTACCCGACGATCCACAGCGCTACCCCATTGCGGGCAAAGTGGCCTGGATCACCCCGGCTGGCGTGACGGGTTCGCGCACACAGGGTGTGGGCATCCGTTTCCCTGCCGACGACAAGGCCAAGCAACTCAAGGCGCATATCGAGGAAATCCTGGGTGCGCACTTGGCCTCAGACCGCCCGACCCAGACCATTTGAGTCTATTTTTTCTTTCGTTCGCATGTTCGTCGACTCCCACTGCCACCTGAGCTTTCCCGAATTGCGCGCGCAATTGCCGCAGATCCTGCAAGCCATGGATGCGGCCCAGGTGAACAAGGCGCTGTGCATCTGCACCACGCTGGAAGAGTTCGACCAGGTGCATGCCCTGGCGCAGGAACACCCGCAACTGTGGGCCACGGTGGGCGTTCACCCCGACAACGAAGGCGTTCTGGAGCCCACGCTGGATGATTTACTCCAGCGTGCGGCACTGCCGCGTGTGGTGGGCATAGGCGAAACCGGTTTGGATTATTACCGCCTGGGCGAACGCAACATGGCCGACATGGCCTGGCAACGTGAACGCTTTCGTGTGCACATTCGGGCGGCCCGGCAGACGGACTTGCCGCTCGTCATCCACACCCGCAGCGCGTCGCAAGACACGCTGGCCATACTGAAGGAAGAGGGTGGCTTCACTGCGGGTTCCAGCCTGCCGCAAGCCCGCGGGGTGTTCCACTGCTTCACTGAAACCGCCGAAGTGGCCCGCGCTGCGCTTGACCTGGGTTTCTGCATCTCGTTTTCCGGCATTTTGACGTTCCGCAACGCGGCGGATTTGCGCGAAGTAGCGCGGTTCGTGCCGCTCGACCGCTGCCTCATCGAAACCGACAGCCCCTATTTGGCCCCGGTGCCACACCGAGGCAAAACCAACTCCCCGGCGTTTGTACCTTTCGTGGCGCAGCAACTGGCCGAAATCAAAGGCATCAGCGTTGAGGCTGTGGCCGAGGCAACCACGGCCAACACCCTGGCATTGTTCCGTGGCATGCAGTGACGCGCGGCCCCTTGTCTGCCATGATCAAGCAGCCTCCTATCAGCTCATCCACGGTTCTTAAACGAACATGGATTTTTAGTTTTTCTTTTTTCTTATCAACATGTTGGGCTGGATCATTCGATGATTACTTTAGGTCTTTGCGCAGCGACCAGATCAGCCCGATTCTTGAACTGCAGCTCCGCCATTTTGACCTGAACACCAAGGACGAAAAGGGAACGCCAGCGCTGGTGCTGGCTTTGGCCAATGACTCATTCAAAGTAGCCGAATACCTCATCCAGCAGCGGGAACTGAACCTGGACGCCACCAACCCCAACGGTGAGAACGCGCTGATGATGGCCGCCCTCAAAGGCCAGTTGAGCCTTGCGCAGGCGTTGTTGAAACGTGGGGCCGAAGTCAACAAACCCGGCTGGACCCCGTTGCACTATGCGGCTGCATCAGCGGCCCCCGAGAGCGAAAAAATGGTCCAGTTGCTGCTGGATCATTACGCCTACATCGATGCGGCTTCGCCCAACCAGTCCACACCCTTGATGATGGCGGCGCGCTATGGCAGCAGCAAGGGCGTGCAATTGCTGCTGAACGAAGGCGCAGATGCCACGTTGCGCAACGACAAGGGCATGACAGCCCTGGATTTCGCCAATAGCGTGAGCCGTAAAGACGTTGCCAGTTTGATCAGCCAGCACCTGAACCAGCAGGCACCGGTTGCCGCTCAACCAGAACCTGCCGCAACCCCTGTGCCTGCGGCCGAAAGCGACACCACGTTGCCGCCTGAAACAACGCCTGTGGCTGCGCCTGCTGTCCAGGAAGTTCCTCTGGATGCCAAGCCGATGGATGCACCAACCAGCAGCGGCACACCTGACCAGCCCAGTCAAGTTGAACCCGCCATAAAAACACAACCCAGCGGTTGGTAATTTTTTCCACAATGTGCGTTCTTTGTTAATTGGCATCATACCGAAATTCTTTCAATTCGTGGGCAAATAAATACGGTTCAGCAGGCCGCGAATTACGCTCCTGATATGCATAAATTAGCTCCGCGAATTGGCCGAATTACCAGAAGAGACCTTTTGGTTTTGCATGGGGGTTATTACCCCCATTCCCCCCCTGGCATTAGCAAAGTCCCGCACGATTGGCAGCGCCTTTTCGTAAACGCAGGTCGAGAAGGCATCCGACTTTTCCAGCACATCCTTGGACAGCTTGAACATGACGAACAGCCAGGGCGGCACGTTCTCCGGGATGGGGAAGGCACCCATGACCATCTCAAGGGTCTGGTGCATATTCAGCACAGCATCGTCTAGGTCAGACGCAGCACGGACAATAGAATCGACATCAGCCATTTTTCAGCTCCGATACAGTTGAATTTGGTCAGCGAAGCCCAGGAGTCCACCGCCTGGGCTTCGCGCTTTGTGACGCCTACATGAGGTCTTTACCTGCCTCCTTGAGATAGGAACGAAGCTGCGACCGCAGCTCCTCGCACAGGTCTTCTATGAACTCGTCATCAGAGGCATAGGGCACGCCCTTGTCCACGAACGGCTGACCACGAGGGGGCGAGTTCAGGCGCTCGACACGAGCAAAGGCCGCATTCACCAAGTCAACGAACTGGCGACGCGGGAACAACTCCCGCCAGTGTTTTGTGACAGGAGGACGGAACCGGCCATCCAGCCGGGAAACCGCAACACCAGATCGATACACCGTGCTCATGGCTTCACCTCGGATGCACCGTCCTGGCCCAAAGAACGACCATCATCAGCAAAGTAGGGCACTCCAACAGCAGCAACCACCTCCATGACAGACTGCAAGACTTCAGGCCGCTGACCGGCCAGCTTGGCAGGTGTGACACCATCCAACGACCACTCAGCCGCCAACTGCTGCAACCTTTGTTGCTCTGCCAGGGGCAAGTTACCCAACACCTTGGCCTCAAGCCGCAGCTTCTTGGCATCCCGCAGCATCTCAGGATCAGTCTGCAGACCTTCCAGCGCACCACGCTTGAGCTCTGACAGGTACACCCCGCACATGGACGCCAACGCCGCCGACTTGTCGTCCCCCAGTTGCTTGAACATCAAGACGGTACCGGCCAACAGTGGCTCAAGGTCGCGTATTGCCCTGACGACCTTGACCAGCTCATAGAGATGGCTCGCATCATTGAAGGGCGTAGACGCCTCAAATCGCCCGGACTTTGAGTCCCTGGCAGATGGACGTTTGCGGCCGTTTTTGGGTTCGCTCATGGTTTCACCCTCGGCGTTTCACTATGTGGAAGGCCCGGTGTTATCCCCGTGATTACCATGGGGGACCAGACAGGCCGACGCTTTGCAGCCCAATAAGGAAGCATCGCCGGACGCCGTGGCGGCGTGCCAGCATCGCCTTGGCTCGCCGCCACGGCTTCCCGCTCTGCTAACTTTACCTTGAGCAAGCCGTTTTCGCGTGCCAAGTACCCAAACATAGACGCCCGACGCGCCAGGAGCGACCACCAAGACCAATCGCTGGGGTGCAGGCTGTAGCCCTCTGGCGTGTACAGCTTGCCCGCGCTGAACGACCAGCCTTCCCAAGCCTTGCCGGGCAGCTCGTAGTGCAACTGGACCTTGAGCAGCTTGTAGGCCGCGTACGGCACGCGCACAGACCCCGCCACCCAGTTATGTACAGTCCGTTCCGAGACGTGCAATAACTTCGCAACATCTGCGGGTTTGAGCCCCAGACGTGAGTACAGATAACGGAAGCGTTTGCCTTGCATGGCGCGGGTTTCAGAGTCGCAGGCCCGCCGTTTCCGACTGGCCTTGTTTTTCCACAATGTGCGTTATGTCAAATATGGCGCGACGTCTTTCAGCGTTTGTGTTCTCGGTTTGCCATCCGTTGGATGGATGCCATTCCTCAACGCTCAACCTGCTCCAACTGTTGCTGCATGGCATCCGTCGCCTGCTGAACTTGCTGTGTGGCTTGTTTAAGTGCATTCATTCTGAAATCACAGTGCGGCACAATACCGCCCTGTTTAGCGAACTACACACATACCATGGCCTTTGCCGACAACCTCCAGCAACTCCCCAGCATTGACCACCTGAGCGAACTGCAACTCATCGACGCCAGCGGCGCCGTGGTGGCCAGCATCGAAAACAAACCCGGTAAGGCTGGCTCCTTGCGGGTCTACAACGCCCTGGCCGCAAAACACGGCAGCATCAATGCAGCAGCCGCGCAGGAAGGTCTGGCCATCTTTGCCGAACACACCGCCGACGCCGCAGCCAACCCAGGCAAGCACCCGAACATTGACCGGTTGGTGGCGGTGCAAAATTCGGGCAACGGCTATACCGTGAAAATGATTGCGCGTTAAACCGTGTCTTGCACGGGGGCGCTTGGCTTTTTCTTCAGTTGCCCGGCCAGGGCCAGCAAACCGCCAAAGAACAGCACTCCCATCAACAAACCAACGAAAATCTGTGCATAGTCCCCCGACTTTTGCACGTGCGGCACGGTTCCAACAGTCAGGAACAACATGGTGGCGTTGTTGACCAGCAAGGACGCCCATCCCATCACTTGGCAATAGACCAGGACCACGACCAGGGACAACGCCAAGGTCAGCCCTGCCCCCCCCATGAAGGCAGGCAATGCATGAAGCGCAAAAGAAGCGCCTAAGCCGACCAAGGCACCCGTGGCAGCGGCTGCCAGCTTGTCAAAGCGTGCGTGCTCAATGGCGGCCCAGTAAAACAGGAACAGAAAGCCCGCCCAAAACTCTTGGATACCTAAAGCATTGTTCAAGGTCACAAAAAGGACCACAACAGCTGCCACAGCCAGTACAACAAGCCCCCCCTTCAAGGGGTGCATGGTGGCTTTTGTAGAGGGAGTGGAAGCATGACTCATATGAAGTTTGTCTCTCAGTGTTTTGTGGTCAAGATAAGAATTTGAAGCGCAGACCATGCTACCAAACATCTTCACACAACTGAATGGCGTTCACCCTAACGAACTTGCACACTCGTGCTATCCAGTTCATTCCCTTTGACTGCTCAGCCATTTTCATACGCGCAGATATCCTTGATAATTGATGTTTCCCAGTCAATCACTAACAAGGAGACAACATGACCATCCCCGTACTCTTCAAACACCAGTTCCAGGCCGGATACGTGGTTCGCAACCTTCCCGCCGCCATTGCAGATTTCCGTGACCGGTTGGGTGTTGCCCATTGGCACATCATGGACAAGCCTGGTGGTGCCATCAATGCGATTGGTTTGGCCTACGTCAACCACTTCATGATCGAACTGATCGAAGCCGACCCTGCACAGGAGTCTCTCTACCAGGCATGGATCCCCGCCACGGAATCCGGCGCACGTTTTCACCATCACGGTTTTCTGATTCCCGATGCCGAAGAATATGCAAAGGCTGCCCGGCAATTTGAGGCCGCGGGTTTCAAGACCGCTTTTGCGGGCAACAACGCTGGCATTCTGGACTACCACTATGCAGACACTGTGGCACAGCTGGGCCATTACTGCGAATTGATCCACGTGCGCAACGGGATTGATGTGTTCTCACAGGTGCCGCAGAACTGAACCGGCCCCCTCCCCTGCAAACCAAAAAGCCGGGCACAGCCCGGCGCAGTCCGCTCGGTCAGATGACGGCTGAGGCCAGTGGTTGGGTGTTGACCAACACCGCGGGTTGCGCACGGCCCAAGGCCTTGAGTGAGGTAGGCTGGCGCCACCCCTCAGGCAACTGATCGTTTGGGGGAAAAAGCAGTGGCGTACCCAACCAGGCGGCCTGTGAAACATGGTCCGCCAAGGGGTTGTCCGTGTTCGGGTGAATCAGCACCGACAGCTCCTGACGGTTCAACATCAACCACGGCACCAAGCGGCTGAACTGGTCTGGCATGAATGCCACCACCAGCATGGGCCGAGGGTGCATACCCACGGGTTGCTCAATGGGGTCCACCAACTGCACGGAGAATCGTTGCGCCAACTGATCGCGCAGCCACAGCATGTGTTCCCGTTCGGTTACACCATCAAAATAGATGTGTGCGTGGTAGTTCTCGATTTCCTGGATCGAACGGCAGAGCATGTCAGTCACTTTGCGATCTCCTTGAAGAACTCAGGCCGGGATCGGTTGCCAACGTGCCGCCTCGTCGTAGGCAGACAGCACACGCTGGAAGAAGTGTTCGACCAACGGTTTCATGCCAGCGTGGGTCACAATCAGCGGTGCATCGGCTTTCAAACCAGAAATGGTGCGGGCGGCCACCTCGTCTGGCGACAAGAAGAACGGCGGATTGGGTGGTGGGTGGCCTTCTCGAACGCCAATTTCCACCGGCTCATTACCAACTTTCCGGGCCGATTGCGCGATGTTGGTTTCTGTGGCCGCAGGCATCAGCACCGAAACTTGCACGCCGTGCTTCTCTGCCTCGGCCCGCAACGCAAAACCCAGCGCCAGGACGCCCGCCTTGGCGGGCACATAAGGGCCGTGGTGGTTGACCCAGTCCGGCACCAGCGAGGTTTGCGACCCTGTGAGCAGCAACGTGCCTGAGCCGTTTTTCACCATGCCTGGGTAAAAAGCCTGAATGCAGTTCGTGACACCGCCCAGGTTGACGCCCAGCGCCCAGTCCCAGTCTGCATCGTCGTGTGCCTCGAAGGGCCCCACACTGGTCGCACCCGCGTTGGCGCAAACCAGGTCCACGCGACCAAATTCTGCCTGTACACGCCGCGCCAGTTCGCGCACCTGTGCACGGTCCGCCACGTCGCACACCCAGGCTTCAATGCGGCGTTGGGTGCCAGCCCGCAGTTCAGCTGCAGCCTGGTTCAACTTGTCGGCGTTGGTGGACGCGATAACGACGTCCATGCCCTCGCCCGCCAGACGCTTGGCCAGCGCCAGCCCGATCCCCGAGGCGCCGCCGGTCACGACGGCTACCTGTCCTTGCCAAGATGTTGGTGTCATAAAAATTCTTCAGTTCATGAAATGACGATGCCACGCGGTGCCTATGCAGCCGATGCGTAGCCAGATGACGCTTACCAGCGGCGGCGCAGTTGTGCCCCCACCCGGCGCTGGCGGATTTGTTCGGCACGCTGCTCGGGCGTCCATTCCGGTGTGCTGGCTGGCAGGTGTTGGCGCACGTCCTGGAGTTTGACCTTGGTCAGCGTGGGCAGCGGGTGAGAACTGCAGCGGTACCAGCGGCCAATCATCATGCCGTGGATGTGGCCACCCGTGTCCAGCCAATTGGCCACGCCAGGGTCTTGCACTGACAGTACCGCACGGAATTTGCCATCGGCATCCAGCTGCGCCTGGTGACCGTTCAAACTGCTCAGCCGGTGCACCAGCTCAACCTGGTTCCACAGCCCGTCTATGACCTGCACGTTCCAATAATGATGCTGCTCGGGCATCTCGGTCTCCAGAATCAGCGCTTCGTCTGGCGCGATGTCGAAGATGC
>CAYQTH010000013.1:11978-22315 GCA_964420415.1 uncultured Macromonas sp.
TCGGGCATCTCGGTCTCCAGAATCAGCGCTTCGTCTGGCGCGATGTCGAAGATGCCCTCCCAGTACGCCTGGGGCCAGTCATTGCCATTGCCCAGGTCCTGAAAGTCGTGCAGTTTGAACTGGTTGACGGCACCGGCCTGCTGCACGCGTTCCACGGCCCCCAGTGCGGTACGCGTGAGCGTGTCAACGTAGGAGCCGAACAGCCCGCGCAGTTGTGCATCGATTTCTTCCACCGTGTGCCGGGGTTTGAGGCCGGGCACATCCAGGCGTTCGATGGCCAGGCGCACGTCGCGCTCGCGCCCCCAGTTGTAGGAAAACTGCCGCAGCAGCAGAAAACGGGCATCTGGATGCAGGTACAGCCAGTTCCCGTTGTACTCGGCTGGGCGTTCGGCGCTGAAGATGACTTCAAAGCTGCCATCCGCCTCCAGCGCCAGCGCATCAACGTCGTAGTTGTTGTAGCCGGGGCCTGGCGGCAGGCCCATGCCCAGCATGACCTTACCCGTGGCGAAACCCACCACAGGGGCCGTCCCTCGCTCACCCGTCACCCGGTAGATGCCCTTCCCTGTCACCGGCGTGTAGTAGTACACCGCGTCCGGGTTGGGCTGCAGCATGAACACCGAGTTTTCGAAAGGCATCCAGTCCGGGTGCTCCGGCGTGGACTGGCAGTACATGAAGTAGCCCTGCGAAATGTTCATGGCCAACTGACGGCACAGTTCAGCCTGGACCAGCGGGTCATTTGGCGCCCAGGTCTTGGCAATCAATTCGCCAGCAGGCTTGAGCAAATCCACATATTCGTTCCAGCGGTCCATCAACACTCCTGACAAAAATTACAGTTTTAAATTTTCCCAGGAAAGTATTTGCCAGAATGGCGCCACCTGCATCAGTACAAATACCGAGATGGCGCAAAAAAATGGGTCAACCTACTTGAAACCGCCGGTCGTAGGTGGCGCGGCGATGCGCCAACTGTGCCTCGCGCTCAGCGGGGGTCACCTTGGCCACGCCTGACGGCAAGGCGTCCTCCAGCTCGGCAAGTTTCACCACACGCGAACTGATCACCGGCGCTTCGGCCCCGTTTTTGGGCAGACCCTGCCAGCGGCAGAGGATGGTGGCATCGTGGAAGCCCGCCGTGTCCAGCCAGTTGTGCACACCTGGGTCTTTCAACGACAGCACGTAGGTCACACGGCCATCGGCGTCGGGCTTCATCTGCGCGTTGGTGTAGCTGCTCAGATGATCGCGGTTGTCATAGCTGCAAATCAGCTCGTCGTGCAGTACGATGTCGCGGTAGGCAGCACCCGCGATGTTTCGGGTGATGACCACTGCCTCATCGTCACCGATGGTGAAGTGGCCCACGCTGCCCACCTGCGTCACCAACCCGCCCACGTTGCCCGAACCCACGGCCGGCTGCATCTGCTGCGGCCAGTTGTGGAACAACCGAGAAGCGTAATAGGCGTAGAACACATCGGAGGTGATGTTGCGCACCGCCATCTTCGCCAGTTCGTCCTCGCTCAGTGGTCCGCGCGTGGGTGGGTTGAGGCGGTGGATGCGCAGCCAGTTCGGGTCTTCGTTCCAGTCGCCCATCGAGTCGCGCACGAAGAGAAACAGCGTGCCCGGTGGAATCTGCAGGTGGTTGCGGCGTCCATTGGGCGGTGTCGCATCCAGTGTGAGGGTGAACGTGCCGTCGGCGGCAATATCCATGTCCATTTGCTCCAATGAACCCATGGTCAGCGAGGTGGTGGTGTTGCCCACGAGCTGAAAGGTCACATAGGTGGACGGCTTGGCGGCGCGACGGCCCTGCAGCTCGTATTGCCCGTCGTTGCTCACCGCCATCAGCCGGTAGGCGTTGTTGGGGTTGTCGCCGCCCCACTTGGAACAAGGCATGTGGTGTCCGAACCACTGGGCGTCCTGTGTGTAGACACGCATGATGCGCGGGTGATTGGGGTCGCTGAGGGCGGCCACCATGGTGGCCTTGACGCAGTAGCTGCCGATGCTCTCGTTCATGCGCGCCGGGTTCTGCTCGGCAGCAATGGTCTTGTCGCAGACGCGCACCCACATCTCGTGGGCCATGCGGCAGGCGGCCTTGACGTCGTCGCGCTGCAACAGCCGCATCGTGAGCTGCTCAAGATCGCGCTGGTCCACGTTGGCCACCGGGTTGGTGGCGGACAGAAAGTACTGTTCATCAGGCAAGGTCATGGCTCAAGGTCTCCGATCGATCAACGCAACATTCACCGCTCAGCCCAGGGCGACGCCCGGTTCCAGCACCGGCGCCACCAGATGCTGTCCGCCATCGGCAAACACCGTGTGGCCCACCAGAAAACAGGCTTCGTCGGACAGCAAGAACATCAGCGCGCCGCCAAAGTCCTCATCAGGCTTGCCGAGACGGCGGGCGGCCAAACTATCCACACGGTGGTCTACCGCCTCTGGATATTTCTCGTGCCAGCGGCGGAACTCGGGCACATCCAGCGCACCTGGGCCCAGGTAGTTGACCCGCACACCACTGCGGGCCCACTCCACACCGGCTGACCGTGTCAGCCCTTGCAGCGCGTAGTCGCTGGCCACGCTATCAGCCACGTGGGCATAGGATGAGCCGCCATAAACCGAGCCTACATTGACGATACGTGCGCCATCGCCACGCTTGGCCAGGAAAGGCTGTGCGGCTTGCATCGCCGCGATGGCACCGCCCAGGCACTGCCAGGCACTGGCGAAACCAGCGGTGCCTTTTTCAGCGAAAGGCTGCCAAGCCGTCTCAGGCTGCACAATATTGACCAAAGCGTCCAGGCCACCGCAGGCCTGGGCCGCAGCAGCGGTGGCGGCACCGAATCCAGCGGGCTCAGCTTTCACGAAGCGAGCAGCCGAGCCTATGTTCTGCGCCAGCGCTTCCCCTCCTGCGGCATCGGGCGAAATCAATGTAACCTGAGCGCCCTCCTGGGCCACCCGGCGCACGGCGGCGCCACCCAAACCCGCCAGCGCGGCGGCCGTGCTGACGGTGATGACGACGTTGTAATCTTTAAGTTGAGGCATTTCGTTCTCCTGCGATCCAGATCGTGATCAAGCGGTTGCCGACTGGTGGCGGCCGGAATGGATGTCGGTGTTCTCAGCGTGTTCATTGGGCGGTTTGGCCAGCCAGGCGCCGCCGTCCACGTAGAAGGTCTGCCCGGTGATGAAACGCCCGTTGCGCGACACCAAGCCCAGCACCGTGCCGGCGATGTCAATTTCACAGTCGCCCATGCGGCCAGCAGGAATAGCCGCGTCCACCGCCTCACGCATGCCAGGGTTGGCCTCGCAATACACCTTGTACGCAAAGCTGTTGCCCGCCGGGGTGATGCAGTTGACATTGATGCCGTACCCGCCAAATTCGTTGGCCGCCGACCGTGTGAGCCCCTCGTTGGCCGCCTTGGTGATGTTGTAGTCGCTGGACAGCGGCATGCCATTGAGCGCCCAGTGCGAACTGAAATTGATGAAGCTGCCGCCCTGGCCGTGCTCGCAGATATAGGGCACGGCGGCCTGCATGGTCCAGAGCGAGTGGTAGAAGCCCGTGTTGAGCGTCATTTGGTAGTCCTCGTCGGGCTTGCTCAAAATGGATTTGAGCGGCGCAATACCCTGCGCGTTGTTCACCACAATGTCTACCCGACCGAAGGTTTTGGCGGCCGCATGCACCACCCCCTGGATCTGCTCTTTGATGCCGACGTCGGCCTGCACATACAGCGCCCGGTCGGTCGCGCCCGGAATGGCCGCGATCAACGGAACCATCTCGACATTGTTTTTGGGGTTGCGCGAGCAGTACACCACCCTAGCGCCTTCCTTCAGAAAGCGCAGCACGATACCACGCCCAATTCCCTGTGTGCCACCGGTGACCACGGCCACCTTGCCATCCAAACGTCCCATCACTGTCTCCTTGTTAACGCGGCTCAAGATTGAGCCGGACCTTGTAGTCAGTCACGGACTGAGCCAATTACGCTGTAGCCCAATCCCTTGCATCATTCGCCTACAGCATGAACAAACCACCATCCACGTTGATGGTCTGCCCGGTGACGAAGGCACTGGCATCGCTGGCCAGGAAGACGGCCACGGATCCAATATCCTTCTCTGAGTCGCCCCAACGGCGCAGGGACACTTCTTGGAGATTCTTGGCGGCTTCTTCTGGAAAGTCGGCAAAGAATTTCTTCGCGGCAGGGGTTGCGGCGGACGGACAGATGACATTGACGCGAATGCCCAGGGGACCGAGTTCACGGGCCGTGGCCCGACTCAAGCCGCGAATGCCCTCCTTGGTAGCCGCATAGATGGTGTAACCTGGTGCACCGTACTCGCCCTGGCGTGAGCCCATGTTGATGATGGAGCCACCGCGATCTTTCATGGTCGGCAGTGCCGCCTGCATGAAATAGATCGTGCCGTAAAGACCAGACTCGACGGTCATCTCGATCTCAGCGTCCCCACTCGCCTCGAAAGGCAATCCTGGCACCGAACTTTGGGCGTTGTTCACCAGTACATCGAGACGCCCGAACTGCTCCAATGCCAGCGCCACCGCCTTGTCGGCATCAGCGCGAGACCGAACATCGCCCGCACACAGGGCCACCTTAGCGCCGCGTGCCTCAAGTTCCGGCTTCACCTCTTGCAGCTTTTCGAGATGCCGCCCGGTGAGTACCAACGATGCACCAGCGCCAGCGAAGGCCTGCGCTATCCCCAGACCTACTCCCTGTCCACCGCCAGTGATGAGTGCCACTTTTCCAGCCAATGCGCTCATGATTCTGTCTCCTGAAATCCAAACAAGAGGAAAACAATTGGTTTACGCTGCCAAGCGGCAGCACTGTAAGCGTGAAGAATCTCTGTGGCTGCGCTATCAAACGGCGCAAGCAGTGCCACCGTCAATACGCAGGGTGGCGCCCGTGGTGTAGCCCGACAATGGGCTGGCCAAAAAAGCCACTGCCACGCCAATTTCGCGCGGGCGGCCCAACCGTGGCACGGGTTGTGGCAGATATTCGGTGGTGTAGGCGCGTTCGTTGTGGGCGAAATCATCGGGCCAGTTCAACTGGTGACGCAAGGTTTCCAGCCAGCGCTCCACTGCCGGAGTCAGCATGGTGCCGGGGACCACAGCGTTGACCGTGATGCCATGCGGCGCTATGTTTTTGGACAAGTTGACTGTCATGTTGTCCACACCGGCTTTGGCTGCGCAATAGTCCAGCAGCTTGCCGGTGGTCTGGGAACCGCCCGTGCTCGAAATGTTGATCACACGGCCCCAGCCCCGCTCCTTCATGCCTGGCACCAGGCGGCGTGTCAGGCGCACGGCTGCGCCCACGTTCAAATTGAAACTGTCCAACCAGTCCTGCGGGGTCAGCTCCTCCCAAGGCGGGTTGTCCATGCGCAGCACTGCCCCCGCGTTGTTGACCAGAATGTCTATCCCACCCAGCCCAGCCAGGGCCAAGTCGGCAACAGCATCCGCATCGGCGTCTTTCATGAGGTCGCCTACTGTGGCAACGGCCTTGACGCCCAGTTTTTCGATCTCACGCGCTGTTTCCTCGGTGCGTGCGCGGTCACGGCCATGTACCGCCACAGCCACCCCTTCCGCAGCCAGCTCCAGTGCGATGGCCTTACCCAGGCCCGAACTGCTGCCCGTGACCAGTGCGCGTTTTCCTTTGAGTTCCAGATCCATGTTGACTCCTGTGTGATGAGTTGTGCAAGTGATGTTTAACGCTTAACCCAACTGAAAGCGTTTGGAGTAATCGGCGAAAAGTTCGCGGACCTCGTCTTTGCTGACACCGAAGCCTTCGTATGAATAGGTGAACTTGCCGTGACGGTCCACGCGGTTGCTGTCTAACCAGCGCTGGATGCCTTGTGCGTGCTCGTCGGTGAAAGACAGGCCACCGCGCTCGTAAATGGAACGGATGGTTCCTACCTGGTCGTGCATGAAGTCTTTGAACCGAACATGCACCACACGCGGGTCATCCACCCAAGGCTGTGACAGGATGTAGTCGTATCCCCCTCTGATGGACTGGATCATCCGCTTCGCATGGGCAGGCCGGTCAATGCCTCCCGTGATCTGGTCGTACAGCACGGTGTAGATACCGAGCGTCGAAGCCACGACATCCACGGGGTCGCGGTGGGTCCAAATGCACAGGGCATCGGGGAATACGGTCAACAGCTTGTCCAGGAAAAAGAGGTGCGCCACGCCCTTGCACACCCAGCGCTTGGGCGCCATGCCGTACTGCCTGCTTTGCAGGAAGCGCTTGAGGAAGTGGTAGGCCGGCAAAGGGTCCGCTGCGGCTACATCCAGAGGACTGAACGGAACCCGGTAGTAATGGGTTGGGTACGCGTTGTGAAAATCGACAGAAAAGAGCTCTTCGTCTTCGATCGGCGTGCGGGCTCCCAAATCCCAATACGGGTGGGCAGTCAAAATGCCGGGAATGGCATCCGTCCAGGCTTTGCACTCACGGTCTCCTGCCGCTATGGCTGCCGCCTGGCTGGCAGGCTCCACACCTGGCAACGGGGTGCAATGCAGGGCTTCCCAGAACTGGGGCATGCGGCTGCGGGGGTCTTCGCCCAGCAGGCTGTGCATCACCGTGGTTCCGGTTCTGGAATAGCCCACCACAAAAATGGGCCGCTCAATGGCCTCACGCTCAATGGCGGGGGTGTCTTTGAAAGCACGCTCCAGCTTCAAGCGCTCCAGCACACGCTCCTCAATTTGAGCCGTGGCGGCTGGCATGTTGCCTGCGTTCAGCGCCCCGTAACCATTGAAGTTCTGGATCATGGAAGCGAAGCGCTGGCGCATGGCCGCATCGGCCAGGCCAGTCAGGCCACTGCGCGTTTCCACACGGTGAAAAATGTCTTCCGCATTAAGCAGGGCAGAGGTGTCTTGTGTTTTCATAAGGTGTTGCGAGTCGTCGGTTTTCAAAACAAGGTGTACAGAGCTTCGTTGCTGTAAGGTCGGATGTCGGCATGGGCCCCCTGGCGCACCAAATTCGGCCAGTCCGGGTTCGCGATCAAGGTGCGGCCCACCCCCACCAGGTCGAACTCCCCTTGCTCCAAGCGCTCAACCAACGGCTCCAGTGACGCAATACCGGAATCTGTCAGAGCGGCCTCTTGATCCGTATCCCAATTGGCTTTTTCCAACCCCACCGACCCGACTGTCATGGTCGGGACGCCAGTCAGTTTTTTGGTCCAGCCAGCCAGGTTCAGTGTTGAACCAGCGAACTCGGGCTCCCAGAAGCGACGTGTCGAACAGTCAAACAAATCCACACTGGCCATGGCCAGGGGCTCCAGGAACCGGGCCAACTCCTCGGGCGTGTGCGCCAGCTTGACGCCATAGTCCTGCTGCTTCCACTGTGAAAAGCGGAACAGAATGGGGAAGTCCGGGCCAGTGCGGCGGCGGCACTCTGCAACCACCTCCGCGGCAAAGCGAGTCCGCGATGCCAAGTCGCCACCATAAATATCGTCGCGAAAGTTCATCTGGTCCCAGAAGAACTGATCAATCAGGTACCCATGCGCTCCGTGCAATTGAATGCCATCGCAGCCTATGCGCTGGGCATCGGCTGCGGCCTGACCAAATGCACCGATGGCACGGTCAATTTCGGTGTGCGACATGGGCGCTGACAGCTGGGCCGCTTCAGTGATGGCATTTCCAGGCACGCCCAGCGGTTGCACCAGCGGCACAGCCCAACCCGATGGCCCCAGAGGCGGCAAATGCGGATTCGGCATGGCGCCAGCTTTGCCCGGCCCGCGCAGCAACCCTGCGTGCCAAAGCTGTGGCATGAAGAAACCATCCGCCGCATGAACCTCGTCCACCACCGCCTTCCAGGCGGCAAGCGGTGCCTCGCCATGGAACCAGGCATGTACTGGCGATGAAGATGCCACCGGGTCGCCCACGGCGGCGGCTTCTCCAATCACCAGGGCGACCCCGCCTTCTACCCGCCTCCTGAAATAGGCGGGATACGCTGGGTCCAACACGCCATCAACAGCAAAACAGCGCCCCATGGCAGGCATGACGATGCGGTTAGGCAGCGTCAGCCCCTTGAGCTTGAAGGGTTGAAACAGCGCGTCCAGATCAGCGCCAGAGCTGTATGTGGAAGTGAATGACATGTGCGGTGGTTGTTGCTTGAAACCACTGCATCCTATTATTTTGGTTTACACATGTCAACTAAACAGTCATGTGTAAGGATAGGTATTTACCCTTGTATAAAAAAGTTGGCTGACTGGCATCCACCAAAGAAAGCCTACAGAAGTCAACTTTGTTGACTTTTAAAATTAAAATGGCTGCACAAAATCAGGTGATTTTCAGAATGCAAACTTCCCGTGCGCCCAAACTCAAGCCGGAAAAAAAACTGCTTGAACCCAAAGTTCAACCCTCTTTGCGCGAACAGCTCAAACAGGAAACGCGCACAAGAATCGAAAACGCTGCCTTGCAGTTGCTGCTTCAAAAAGGGTACCGCCTCACCTCGATCGACAACATCGTGAAGCTGGCCGGGACCACGCGCACCACGTTTTACGATCATTTCAGAAGCAAATCGGACCTCATCCACGTGGTGCAGGAACGGCACATAGCACCCGCACTGATCAACCTCTGCAAGAAACTCGACCAGCAAATCCCGTTAAGCCGGACGGCGCTGCGCGAATGGTTCAACGATTACGCGAAAACATGGAAACGCATCCATGTTTTCTTTGAGGCGTACAACGATGCATCACGCACCGATGCGGAAGTCGCCGCCTCCATACTGCCCAACAGTTATGAAGTGGCCGGACACATGCCCAGGTTACTGGAGTGTGTTGGCGAAGCGGAACGCCAAGCCACACTGGACAAAGTGGTCATGATGCTCACCAACCTGGACAACCTGATGTACCTGGTTTCGGTTCTCAAAGACACCGCCGCATCCAACCGCTTGCTGGATGCTTCGGCCGACTTGCATTGGCAGGGCTTGTTCGCAGCGGTCTCACCGCGCTGACCAACCCCCATCCACAGGAATGTTCAAGCCCGTCAGAATCGGGGCTTCCTTGGAGCACAAGAAAGCGATGGTGGCGGCCGTTTCCTCCGGCAATGCCAGACGCGGAACCGCATGCAAACCCTGGATGATGCGCAACTGCTCCTCTTTTGTGAGTGCTTTTTTCACCGCTGGCGTGGCTGTGAGGCCGGGCGAGACCACATTGACACGTATGCCATGCGGCGCATACTGGACCGCCGCAAAGCGGGTCAAGTGCACCACCCCTGCCTTGGCGGCGGCATAAGCTGGCGAACTGTTGGGCGCCACACGGTTCCCGGCCAGTGAAGACAGATTGACTACCGCGCCATCACCCCGTTGGACCATGCCCGGCAACACATGCTTCATGAACAACCAGGCGTTTTTCAGGCAAATGTTGAAAGTCCAATCCCAGTCGGCCTCATCTTGATCCACGACGGTGCCACCAGGCCGCCCTGCGCCAGCGTTGTTGACCAGAATGTCGATCTGCCCAAAGCGTTGGAGCACCTTGTCCACCACCGGTGCAATCACATCCGTGCGCGACAAATCCGCCGCGACAAACAGTGCGTCAGCACCCAGGCCCGCCAGTTCGGCAACCGCTGCTTTACCTGCGGCTTCATCTTTGTCCACAATGGCCAAGCGGGCTCCTTCTGCGGCCATGATCCTGGCTGTGCACAGGCCAATCCCTGAAGCACCAGCGGTGATTAGGGCTACTTGATTGGTGAAACGGTCGGGTCGCATGTCTTTCTACTCCATGTAAACAAACGGGGTTTAACTTGAACAAAGAAAGTACAGTTTACACATGTAAACCATAATGCGGATTTACCCTGAACAAGGCAGGCGTTACCCCTGCCTTGTTCCACTCACTGCATCGTCAGCGTTTTTGAGGCGGCAGGTCGGTGCAAGAACCGTGCGCCGCCTCCGCCGCCAGTCCCAGACTTTCGCCCAGCGTCGGGTGTGGGTGGATGGTCTTGCCAATGTCCATCGCGTCGGCGCCCATCTCGATCGCCAAAGCGATTTCGCCGATCATGTCGCCTGCGTGTGTGCCCACTATGCCGCCCCCCAGAATCCGGCCATGCCCTTCGGCTTCCGGACTGTCGTCGAACAGCAGCTTGGTGAAACCTTCGTCGCGCCCATTGGCAATGGCGCGGCCAGAAGCAGCCCAAGGGAACAGCCCCTTTTTGACCCTGATGCCCTGCGCCTTGGCCTGGTCCTCGGTCAGCCCCACCCAGGCCACTTCCGGGTCGGTGTAGGCCACGCTCGGGATCACGCGGGCGTTGAATGCGCTGGCCGCCAGCTTTTGGTCGCCCAGCAGTTCACCGGCAATCACCTCCGCCGCCACGTGCGCCTCATGCACCGCCTTGTGCGCCAGCATGGGCTGGCCCACGATGTCGCCAA
>CAYQTH010000014.1:0-22092 GCA_964420415.1 uncultured Macromonas sp.
TGATTCGAGTCCACGGCGACGTGCGGCGCATCAACGTGGAAGCACTGGACCACAAGACCGTGCACGCGATGGTGTACGACATCATGAACGACGCTCAGCGCAAGCAGTACGAGGAATTTCTCGAGGTTGACTTCTCGTTTGAAATCGAAGGCCTGGCCCGTTTCCGCGTCAACGCGTTCAACCAGAACCGCGGCTCGGCCGCCGTGTTCCGGACCATTCCCTCCAAGATCCTGACGCTGGAGCAGCTCAACGCGCCCAAGATCTTCGGCGACCTGGCCCTCAAGCCCCGTGGCCTGGTGTTGGTGACCGGCCCCACGGGCTCGGGCAAATCGACCACGCTGGCCGCCATGGTCAACTACCTGAACGAAACCGAGTACGGCCACATCCTCACGGTGGAAGACCCGATCGAATTCGTGCACGAATCCAAGAAGTGCCTGATCAACCAGCGCGAAGTGGGGCCGATGACGCTGTCGTTTGCGGCAGCGCTGAAGTCTGCGCTGCGTGAAGACCCGGACGCGATTCTGGTGGGCGAAATGCGCGACCTGGAAACCATCCGCCTGGCCATGACGGCCGCTGAAACCGGCCACCTGGTGTTCGGCACCCTGCACACCTCGTCTGCTGCCAAGACCATCGACCGGATCGTGGACGTGTTCCCGCCGGAAGAAAAGGAAATGGTGCGTGCCATGCTGTCCGAGTCGCTGGTGGCGGTCATTTCACAGACGCTGCTCAAAACCGCCGATGGCAATGGCCGCGTGGCGGCGCACGAGATCATGATTGGCACGCCCGCCATCCGTAACTTGATCCGCGAGAACAAGGTGGCGCAGATGTACTCCGCCATCCAGACGGGCAGCCAGTTCGGCATGCAGACGCTGGACATGAGCCTGATCGAGTTGGTGCGGCGCAACATCGTTTCCCCGGCCGAGGCGCGTTCCAAAGCCAAGATCCCCGATAACTTTCCTGGTTGAGCCTGAAGGAGCCCCGCATGGAACGAGATCAAGCCAGCAGTTTCGTCAATGACTTGCTCAAGCTGCTGGTCAGCCGCAATGGCAGCGACCTGTTTTTGACCGCCGATTTTCCGCCCGCCATCAAGGTCGACGGTCAGATCAACAAGGTGTCCCCGCAGCCGCTCAGTGGCCAGCACACGCAGGCGCTGGCGCGCGCCATCATGAACGACAAGCAGGCCGCCGAGTTCGAGCGCACCAAGGAGTGCAACTTCGCCATCGCGCCGGCCGGCATCGGGCGTTTCCGCGTCAACTGTTTTGTGCAGATGGGCAAGGTCGGCATTGTGATGCGCACCATCCCGAGCAAGATCCCGACCGTGGACGAGCTGGGCCTGCCGCAGGTGCTCAAGAACGTGGCCATGGCCAAGCGCGGGCTGTGCATTCTGGTGGGCGGCACGGGTTCGGGCAAGTCCACCACGCTGGCGGCCATGGTCGACTGGCGCAACGAGAACACGCACGACCACATTGTCACCGTGGAAGACCCGGTGGAGTTCGTGCACCAGCACAAGAACTGCATCATCACCCAGCGTGAGGTGGGACTGGATACCGACAACTGGGAAAACGCGCTCAAGAACTCGCTGCGCCAGGCGCCCAACGTCATCCTCATGGGCGAAATCCGCGACCGCGAAACCATGGAGCACGCCATTGCCTTCTCGGAAACGGGGCACCTGTGCATGGCCACGCTGCACGCCAACAGCGCCAACCAGGCCATGGAACGCATCATCAACTTCTTCCCGGAAGAGCGCCATGCGCAATTGTTGAAAGACGTGTCGCTCAACCTGCGCGGCATGATCGCGCAGCGCCTGTTGCCGCGCCAGGACGGCAAGGGCCGCTACGCGGTGGTGGAGGTGCTGCTCAACAGCGGCCTGATCGCCGATCAGATCATGAAGGGCGAGATCAACGAGATCAAGGAAACGATGAAGAAGAGCGTCGAAATGGGCATGCAGACCTTCGACCAGGCGCTCTTCGAAGCCTTTGAGGCCAACCTCGTGTCCTACGAGGAAGCGATCCGCAACGCCGACTCGCAGAACGACCTCAAGCTCAACATCAAGCTCAACAGCCAGCGCGCGCGGTCTTCCGATCTGGCCGCTGGCACCGAGCACCTGACCATCGTTTGACGCCACCGGCATGAGCAGCCTGAACCCGCGGGTCTACGACGCCGTGCCGCGCACCCGTGTGGCGTTCCTGGGCCTGGGGGTGATGGGTTACCCCATGGCTGGCCACCTGGCCCTGGCCGGGCACGAGGTCACGGTCTACAACCGCAGCCCGGCCAAGGCCCAGGCCTTTGTGACCGAATTTGCCGCACAGGGCGCGCGCTCTGCGGCCACCCCGCGCGAGGCGGCGCAACAGGCCGACATGGTGTTCTGCTGCGTGGGCAACGACGACGACTTGCGTGCCGTGGTGCTGGGGACTGAACAACCTGATGGCGCCCGTGCGGCCACAGGGGCCTTCGATGGCATGGCCGCTGGCACGGTGCTGGTGGACCACACCACCGCTTCCGCTGCGGTGGCGCGTGAATTGGCCAGCCTGGCGCAAGCGCGCGGCCTGCAGTTTCTGGACGCACCGGTGTCTGGGGGCCAGGCCGGGGCCCAGAACGGGCAGCTCACGGTGATGTGCGGGGGTGACGCGGCGGTGTTTGACCGGGTCCAGCCCGTCGCGATGGCGTTTGCGCGTGCTTTCACCCTCATTGGCGGCAGCGGGGCTGGTCAGCTGGCGAAGATGGTGAACCAGATCTGCATTGGCGGCTTGCTGCAAGGTTTGTCCGAAGCGATTGCCTTTGGCCAGAGCGCCGGGCTGGACATGAACCTGGTGCTGGACGTGATTGGCAAAGGGGCGGCGCAAAGCTGGCAACTGGACAACCGTGGCAAGACCATGGTGGCCGACCAGTTCGACTTTGGCTTTGCCGTGGACTGGATGCGCAAGGACCTGGCGCTGGTGCTGGAGGAGGCGCGGCGCAACGGCGCACGCCTGCCGGTCACGGCGCTGGTGGACCAGTTCTACGCCGACGTGCAGCGCCTGGGCGGCCACCGCTGGGACACGTCGAGCCTGATCAAGCGCCTGCGCTGATGCAGACCGGCGCCCGGTGCGCGCCGGTGCATGTCACTGTTACCGCGCAGGCTTCACCGTGGCGTCGCTGGACGGGGCCTGCTGGAATTGCAGCTGGCGCAGTTCTTCTTCGCTGATGATTTCGAACACCCGCACCACGCGTTGCACGCCCGAAATGCTGCGGGTGATCTCGGTGGCACGGTCGGCCTCGCGCCGCGTCACCCGGCCCATCAAGTAGGTGGTGCCGCGTTCGGTGACCACCTTGACTGCGTTGGCCGACAGATCGTCGGCGTCGACCAGCGCAGCCTTCACCCGCCCGGTCACCAGGGTATCGCTCTGACGGGCAGTAAACGAGGGCGACGACATCACGGCCAGCTCATCCACAATTTCTTTCACATTTTCCACGCCCGACACAATTTTCACGGCTTCTGTGCGCGCGGCTTCGCTCGGCACTTCACCCGTCAGCAGCACACGGCGGTTGAAGCTTGTGACCGCAATGCGGACGCCGCCACCAAAGCGATCACTGAGCCGGGACGCTGCGCGGAGTTCGATGGTTTGGTCCTCCAGCTGTGTTCCTGAGGTGCGGCGGTCTGTGGCTACCAGCATGCCGGTGCCCACTGCGGCTCCGATCACCACCGGTGCACAGGCGCTCAAGGCGCTACCCAGGGTGACGGCGGCCAGCAATGTGACCAAAGGGCGGCTCAGGGTAAAACGTGAGGTCATGTTTCCATCTCCGGTTCGGAGTCGTCGCCCAGCAGCTGGACGTCGACGCCATCACATAAACAGTGCAAGGCCAGCTGGTGCGCTTCCAGCACACGCGGCAGGCGCTCGGTGGGCGCACTCACCAGCACATCAGTGTCTTTCAGCAGCGGTCCGAGGGCGCCCGCCTTGGCGCCGCACAAGGCCACCACCAGCATGTCGCGCTCGTGCGCGGCTTGCACGGCCGCCAGTATGTCTGGGTTGGCGTCTTGGCTTGTAAGCAGCAGTAACACGTCACCGGGCTGGCCCAATGCGCGCACGTGACGGCTCAGCAGCTGGTCGGGGTCATGTTTGGCCGAAGCACTCAAAGCCAGGGCCGCCAGTTCCGGGCGTTCACGCTCGAATCGGCCCACAAAGGTGGCGGCAAATGTTTGCGCCTGCGCGGCCGAATGGCCCGTGCCACAGGCCAGCACCTTGCCGCCGCTGGTGACCGAGGCCAGCACAGCCCCTACCGCCGCTTCCACGGCCGGGGCCATGGACTGGGCGCACTGGTACATCAGGTCGGCGCTGTCAATGAATTGCTGTTGGATGCGTTGCAATAGCATGGGCCGGATGATACTGCGCTGCAGCAATGCCGTTTCACCAACCGCTGGCGTCGAACGCTGCACGCAGCCATTCCAGCGGTGTGTGGCAGGGCGCGTCCAGCTGGCCGTGGACCAGCACCACGTCGAAACGGCACGGCGGTGTCACCGCCAGGCGGGCCAGGTAGTGTCGCGCCGCGAAGATGATGCGGCGCTGCTTGGTGTGGCCGATGCTGGCCCCTGCACCGCCATGGTCCAGGCGGCTGCGCTGGCGCACTTCCACGAACACCAGTGTGCCGTCGGCATCCCGCATAATCAGATCGATTTCCCCGCCGCCGCGTCCGGGTGTTTTGAAGTTGCGCTGCAGCAGCCGCAGCCCGTGGGCGTGCAGGTGTTCCAGCGCGGCTTGCTCGGCGGCGTCGCCCCGTTGTTTGGTGGTTAGGCGGGCGTTGCCGTCAGTCCTGTTGGGCCGGTTTGGGGCGGACTTGGCCCTGGCCCCGGCGGGGGCCGCTCCCTGTTTCTGGATGGTCACTGTGAACCCTTCTTTTCAACCCGTTCTGGCTGCGGCCCAGGCCGCTGCCGGTGCACAGCATTATCCGGCGGGTGCGCTGTACGTGGTGGCCACGCCCATAGGCAACCTGGCCGACATCACCCTGCGTGCATTGCACGTGCTGGGGCTGGTGGACGCCGTGGCCTGCGAGGACACGCGCCACACGGCCAGCCTGCTGCAGGCCTATGGCTTGCACAAACCCCTGCTGGCGTTGCACCAGCACAACGAGGCCGAAGCCGCGCAGGGGGTGGTGGAGCGCCTGCGGCGTGGCGAGCGTGTGGCGTATGTGAGCGATGCTGGCACGCCGGGCATCAGCGATCCGGGCAGCCGCCTGTGTGCGGCGGTGCAGGCCGCGGGGCTGCGCAGCCTGCCACTGCCTGGCGCGAGCAGTGTGACGGCGCTGGTCAGCGTGGCGGGGTTGGCCGGAGCAGATACCGGGGCGGCGTTCGAGTTCACGGGGTTTCTGCCGCCCAAGGGCAGCGAGCGTGCCACGGCCTTGCGGCGGGTGAGCGAACAGCCCCATGCCTGTGTGCTGCTGGAAGCCCCGCACCGCATGGCGGTGCTGGCACGTGATTTGGCCGCGCTGGGCGAACGGCGCGTCACACTGGGCCGCGAACTGACCAAGCAGTTTGAAGAGGTGGTCACGCTGCGCTGTTCTGAACTGGCCGCCTGGCTGGAGGCCGTGCCCACGCGCAGCAAAGGCGAATTCGCGCTGGTGCTGCACCAGCTGGAGGCCGCAGACGGTGACCGAGGCGACGGTCCGAGCCCGCAGGCCATGCGCGTGCTGGAACTGCTGTTGGCCGAATTGCCGGTCAAAACCGCTGCCCGGTTGGGGGCGGACATCACCGGCGAATCGAAAAACGTGCTGTACCAGATTGCCTTGCGGCTCAAGCAAGGTTGAGTCAGTCCTGCCGCGTGTGCGGCGGCAGGGTGGGTGCTGGCCCGTCAGGCGCGGCTGGGGGCACTTCGCGTGCTTCCACATCGACCACGTCTTGGTTTGTTTGCTGTGTTGAGGCATGCTTGCCCATGGCCCCGCGCCAGACGTGTTCTGCGGCGTAACGCTGGAATTGGCCCGCCATGGTGGGGGCAGCAGGGCGCTGCCCGCGCACCAGGGCCCACAGCGCACCCGCCGTCAGCACCAGCAAAGCCAGCCCCAGCAAGATCAAGGCCAGAGCGGCGCTCACGGTCCACAGCACCACGCGTGCCACTGCGCTCAGCAGTGTTGAAAACAGGGTCAGAATGTCATTCATCATGGTCAGAACTGCCAAGCAGTCATTGGTTCCTGGGGCCTCGGGTGCGCATGTCCCGCTGCCCTGTGTCAGACTGAAGGTTAACGGGTTTGTCACCGTTGGGAGGCTGTTGGTATGAGTATCCGCAATCTCGATTCCCTGTTCGCGCCGCGTTGCGTGGCGGTGCTGGGCGCGACCGACCGTGAATCCAGTACGGGGGCCACGGTGTGGCGCAACTTGGTGCAAGGCTTCCAAGGCAAGCTGTTTGCCGTCAACCCCCGGTTGAGCCAACTGGGCCCGGCCAAGGTGTATGGCGCCGTGGCCGATCTGCCCGAGGTGCCCGACCTGGTGGTGATCTGCACCCCGGCAGACACCGTGCCCCAGCTGACCGCCGAGCTGGGCGCGTTGGGCACGCGCGCGGTGGTGGTCATGACGGCGGGGTTGAGCGCGGAGCAGTCGCATGCCATGCTGCAGGCGGCACGGCGGTACACCCTGCGCATTCTGGGGCCGAACTCCATGGGGCTGCTGGTGCCGCGCCTGGGGCTCAACGCCAGTTTTGCCCACACAGGCGCCGAGTCTGGACCCATTGCGTTCGTCTCGCAGTCGGGGGCGCTGGTCACCGCGATGCTGGACTGGGCGCAGTCGCGTGGCATTGGTTTTTCGCACTTTGTGTCGCTGGGGGAACGGGCGGATGTCGATGTGGGCGACCTGCTGGACTACCTGGGCAGTGAGCCCCACACACGGGCCATCTTGCTGTACATCGAATCCATCGATGTGCCGCGCAAATTCATGTCGGCGGCACGGGCGGCGGCGCGCAACAAGCCGGTGATCGTGGTCCGGGCAGGCCGCTCGGGACCAGGGCAAAGGGCGGCTGCATCGCACACCGGGGCCGTGGCCAGTTGTGACGAGGTTTTTGATGCCGCGATTTCCCGGGCAGGCATGCTGCGTGTGTACACGCTGCAACACCTGTTCATGGCGGCCGAACTGCTGGCACACCACCGCGACCACCGTGGCGAAACACTCACCATACTCAGCAACAGTGGCGGTGCCGGAGTGATGGCCGCCGACGCCGCAGCCTACGCTGGCATGGAACTGACCCAGCTGGCCCCCGAACTGCTGGCTGAACTGGACACGGTGCTGCCCCCCAATTGGTCCCACAGCAACCCGGTGGACATTGGCGGTGATGCCCCCGCGCAGCGTTACGTGGCCGCCCTGCGTGTGTTGCAAAAGGTGAAGGACAGCACCATTCTGCTGGTGCAGGCCCCGACGGCCAGCGTGTCCAGCACCGGCATTGGCCAGGCCTTGTTGCCGCTGGTGGGGGAGCTGTCCCACCGCGTGCTGGGGTGCTGGCTGGGGCACGGCACCGTGGCCGAAGCGCGCGGCTTGTTCCGCCAGGCCGGGGTGCCTGTGTACAACACCCCGGAGGAGGCGGTGCGCGCATTCGCGTTTTTGCGCCAGTACCACCGCCACCAGGCTGAGCTGCTCGAAACACCCCTGGCCGTGCCATGCGCTGACGGCATGGACCTTGACCGCATCTGCACCTTGGTGGGACGGGTGCTGGGCGAGGGCCGCGAATGGTTGAGCGAGGCCGAAGCGCACGAATGCTTGCGCTGGGCAGGCGTACCGGTGGAGCCGCAAGGCCTGTCCAGTGTCCATGAGCTGACCGTCGGGGCCAGAATGGACCCGTTGTTCGGCCCGGTCATTCTGTTCGGGCAGGGGGGCGCGGCAGAGGCGACGCTGGCCGACCGCGCGTGGGCCCTGCCGCCGCTGAACCATGCCCTGGCCCAGGCGCTCGTTGCACGCACCCGTGTGGGCGCCCTGCTGCGTGGGCAAGGTGGCGAGCTTGCCGGGGACTGTGCGGCCATCACCCGCATCTTGATCACCGTGTCGCAACTGCTGGCCGAGGTGCCCGAACTGGCCGAACTCGACATCCCGCTATTGCAGGTCAGCGCCGGGGGCGTGGTGGCGACAGGGGCGAGGGTGCGCGTCAGCCGCCAGCGGCCTGGGGGGGCGAAGCGCTTTGCCATCCGGCCCTACCCGCAGGAACTGGTCGAGACGGTGCCCTGGGAGGGTGATGGTCAGCTCACCCTGCGGCCCATCCGCCCGGAGGACGAAGCGCAGCACCTGGCCTTTCTGCGGCGCCTGGACCCGGAGGACATCCGCATGCGGGTGTTCTACAGCCGCCGCAGCATCGAGCACAGCGAACTGGCCCGGTTGACGCAGATCGACTACGACCGCGAAATGGCCTTCATCGCCACGGCAACCACCCCCGGCGGCCGGGAAGAAACCCTGGGCGCGGTGCGCGGCATTGGCGACCCGGACAACGACACCGCCGAGTTCGGCGTCATCATCCGCTCCGACCTCAAGGGCAAACACCTGGGGCGCTTGCTGATGGACAAGCTCATCAACTACCTGCGCGCCAACGGCACCCGGCGCATTGTGGGCACCGTGCTGCGCGAAAACAAAGGCATGCTCACGCTGGCCAGCGAACTGGGCTTCCAGCTCCAGCGTGACCCGGACGACCCCGACCTGATGCAGGTGGAACTGTTGCTCAGACCAGCAGCGTGAAAGCCACCAGGAACAGGCCCAGCGCCATGTTGACGCTCACCCACAGGCGCAAGGTTTGCAGCGCCAGGCCCGCGGCTGACCAGTCGGTGGCCACCACCGCACGTTGAAAGCGCCGGTACAGGGCAAAGCGGATGTGACCGAAGATCAGCACCATCAGCGTGCCGACAATCGACATCACCTGCCAGTCCAGCGGCATGATGAAACTGCCGCCCGTAGCCGCCACTTCTTTGCTGGCCAGTCCCATCATCGCGCTGCCGCTGAACAGTGCCAGCAGGGACAGCAGCGTGACTATCGAAAAGAAGCGCTGCAACACATGGTGCATGAGGCGCAGGCGCAGCGGCGGTTCCAGGTCCGCCACGGCAGGGCGCAGGAAGAAATGGGCAAACACCATGCCGCCCACCCACACCAGGATGGACAGCACATGGACGGTTTTCAGTGCGGCGTACAGCAAGGCAAAACTCCCCGGCAAGGTCTGGAATTCAACAAAAGCCGCACCTTAACAGTTTTCGGCTTGGGGTCATTTGTAGGTTTTTTGCTGCACTGCAGCAAAAAACGCTTGCAATCCGTCATTTGACCCTTATACTTGGACTCATGTTGCACTGCAGCATGAGTCGATCGGCTGACACAGTCTTGTCGCATCGGCGTCCTACAGTCCCGCTGGGTACTGTGTTTTTCTCTTCTAAGGAGTAATGCCATGTTGACCGTTGACCAAATTGTTGCCGCGCAAAAAGCCCAAATTGCCACCCTGTTCGATCTGGGCGGTAAAGCGCTGAGCAGCGTGGAAAAAATCGCTGAACTGAACCTGCAGGCTTCCAAGGCTTCCCTGGCCGAAGGTGCCAACCACGTCCAGTCTCTGCTGGGCGTGAAGGATGTGCAGGACCTGGCCGCGCTGCAAAGCACCCTGCTGCAGCCGCTGGCTGAAAAGGCGGCTTCCTACAGCCGTCATCTGTACGAAATCGCTTCGGGCGTGGGCACTGAATTCACCAAGGTCGCCGAATCGCAAGCTGCCGACGTGCAAAAGCAGTTCGTTTCTGCCCTGGACAGCGCTGTGAAGAGCGCGCCGCAAGGCTCCGAGCCTGCCGTGGCGGCTGTTAAGAATGCGGTGTCTACGGCTGCTGCTGCGCTGGAATCGGTGCAAAAGGCGGTCAAGCAGGCCACCGACATGGCTGAAGCCAACTTCAACGCTGTGGCCAGCACCGCAGTGAACGCCACCAAGGCCACCACCAAAGCCAAGGCCTGAACCGCCGTCAGGGCTGAAAGCCCTGCAGTCCCCAACCCCCGGCAGTCTTTGGGCTGACGGGGGTTTTTGTATTCAGAACGGGGAATGCACTCAGATGACGCCTTGCGCGAGCATGGCGTCGGCGACTTTCACGAAACCGGCAATATTGGCGCCGTCGATATAGCTGACACGGCCGTCAGGGTGGCGGCCATGACGGAGGCAGGCCGCATGGATGCCTTGCATGATCTGTTTCAGCCGTGCGTCAACCTCATCGCGTGTCCAGGACAACCGCATCGCATTCTGGCTCATTTCCAACCCAGAGGTGGCCACCCCACCCGCATTCGAGGCTTTGCCTGGCGCATACAGGACGCCCGCCGTTTCAAACGCTCTGGCCGCTTCGATGGTCGCGGGCATGTTGGCCCCCTCTGCAACGCAGATAACGCCGTTTTGAATCAATGCGTTGGCGTCAGCCGCATCCAGTTCGTTTTGTGTGGCGCAAGGCAGCGCGATATCGACCGGCACATGCCAAGGGCGTTTGCCTGCTTCAAACCGCACACCGGTGCGGGCGGCGTAATCGCTCACCCGTCCGTAGTGGTGGTTCTTCACGTCCATCAAAATAGCGAGCTTGTCGGCGGTGAAGCCATCTTCGTCGATGATGGTGCCACTGGAATCCGACGCAGTCACAACCTTGGCGCCCAGTGCCATGGCTTTCTCGATGGCGTACTGCGCCACATTGCCCGATCCGGACACGGAAACCCGCAGTCCAGTGAACGATTTGCCGCGTGTCTTGAGCATTTCTTCGGCAAAGTACACAGTCCCATAACCAGTGGCTTCTGGCCGGATCAGCGAGCCGCCGAATGACAGCCCCTTGCCCGTGAACACGCTGGCTGCATTGTTGGCCAGTTTTTTGTACATGCCGGCCATGAACCCGACTTCGCGGCCACCCACGCCAATGTCGCCAGCCGGTACATCGGTATCCGGGCCCACATGGCGGAACAATTCTTGGACGAAGGCCTGGCAAAACCGCATGATTTCGGCTGGGCTTTTGCCTTTGGGGTCAAAATCCGACCCCCCTTTGCCGCCCCCCATGGGCAAAGTGGTCAGTGCGTTCTTGAAGGTCTGCTCAAAAGCAAGAAACTTGAGCACCGACAAGTTGACTGACGGGTGGAACCGGATGCCGCCTTTGTAGGGGCCGATGGCCATGCTGTGCTGAATACGGTAGCCGCGATTGACGCGAACCTGGCCATGGTCATCCACCCAGGATACCCGGAACATGACCACGCGTTCGGGTTCGACGAGGCGGTCCAGCAGCCCCTGTTCGCTGTACTTGGGGTGAGCGGCAATGAAGGGCCACAGGCTCTCCATGACCTCGGTGACCGCTTGCAAGAACTCCGGTTGACCAGGGTTGCGTTCGGCAACATACTGAAGAAAGTCGTGCGCAGATGGGTATTTCATTCGGTTATGCATCAAAAAAGTGCGATTATTTTATGTGATGTCTCCGAATAGGGTAATTTGCACTTATGTGGTGCATTTCCGGGCCGTGCTTGTGCGCGCGGGGAGTTGTTGTGTGCTGAACCTGTTGGCTGCGATCCGGGGGTCAGATCTCGGGGGGGGATGTGGGCGGTTTGTCCCCGGTTTTCCGGAACCCTTTGTTTTGGTACATGGCCGCATCGGCCTGAGCCACTGTATGTGTCATGGAGGCGCACGATAGCCGCAAAGCCTGACCTATGGAAGCAGAGATTCCCGCTTGATCCAGGGCATCCTGTAAGCGTTCTCGCAGCCTCTGTGCCTCACGGGATGAGGTGCCTGGGACCAGCACGGCAAATTCGTCCCCTCCGATGCGCGCAACAACGTCCTGTTCGCGGAACAGATGCCGGATGGTTGCGGCGGCCCGTACGAGGAGTTCATCCCCTGCATCGTGCCCCTGTGTGTCGTTCACCACTTTCAGGTCGTCAAGGTCGATGATGCAGACCATGGCGTTTTGAACCATGCGCAAGGTGGCTCGCTCCTGGTCTTGCAGCGCCAGTTCCCAGCCCCGGCGGTTGACCAGCCCGGTCAGCAGGTCGGTTTCGGCCTCATAGCGGTGGCGTTCGGCTTTGCGTTCTGCTGCTTCTGCATGAGCATGGGTCACCAGCAAGGTGCTCAGGCAGCGTGCAATGGTCGTGACGAGCAAGCGCTGAGCCTCGCTCAGCGGTGGCTGAGGCTCAGGGTCCAGCGCACACAGTGTGCCGGCCAATTCGCCGTGCTCCTTGAACAGGGGCAAACCAATGTATGCCCCGATGGGAAGTGGCACAAATTGGTTGATCCGGGCCTGTCGGTAGGCGTCAATCGATCGGGCGTCTTCAGCAAACATGGGGCCTTCGCCGCGAGCCATGCGTGAGCAGTATGTGCTGTCCCAGTTGATCACTTTGCCGGAACTGGCACCGTAACCCTGGTCCAGGCTCTTGATGATGGTCCAGTCATTGTCGTCCAGCTGGGTCACCATCCATAGGGTATAAGGCACAAAATTGCGCAAGCATTTGAGCATGGCCCCCAAGGCTTCGTCGGTGCTGGCAAAAGGGGGCAGCGGTGAGGTGCTGGAATCCGTTGTTGTCATGAGGCTGGGTTGCGCAACCAGGGTTGTTGATCTTCGGTGGCGTAGGCTGTGCGGGGTGTATTGATTTGTAACGCACACCCAAAACTCGCTATTGGCAATACTATCCTTTGAAGCCATTGGCGTGGCTACCCGTGTTTTTAACCACAGAGCCTGATGTTCCCTCCATCCCCGCCTTCAGAACGTGATTACTGGTGCACACAGCTTCCCCGTTACAGGGCTGCTGTCGCCGCGTTGCTGACGACGTTGGCTTTGTTGCCGTTGTCTGCCGCATACTGGTTCAACCGTGTGGAGCGTTCGGAGCATGAACTGCAACACCAGCTGGACCATGCGGGGGAGCAGGTGGCAGCGCATCTGCAAGGTAAATTGCACGCGATTGAACTGGTTTTGCGTGGCGTGCGCGGGTTCGTAGAAGGTTCGAGCACGGTGACGCCAGAAGAGTTTCATGCTTTCGTCACGTCTTTGCAGATTGAACACACAACCAAAGGGTTGTTGAGTGTGGCCTATGTGCCATGGGTGCCTGGAAGCAATGATGGCGGTTCTGCGCCTATCCAGTACATTGAACCTGCCCTGGAGAACAACTGGCTGGCGCAAGGACGAGATGTTTTCTCCATACCGGCCGCGCGTGAGGCGGCCTTGCGCGCACAGGACACCAGGAGTGTCAGTCTTTCCAGGCCGTTGACGCTGGGGCAGTATGCCGGTACCGACGAAGCTGCTGCTTTTGTCATGTATGTCCCGGTGTTCAGCCCCGAGCGTGGGACTGGCCCCATGGTTAGTCAGTCGGGTCTGCTGGGGTGGGCGGGTGCCAGGTTTCGGCTCATGGACCTTATGGTGCGTGAAGAAACGGTTCTGCACGACGAAATGTATCTGCAATTTTTTGAAGCAGACCGTCCGGTACAAGAGCATTTTTTGGTCGGGTGGCTGAACCAGAAGCCTGCGGGGTTCTTGGACGGCAAAGATGCACCGTACAGTCACCAGGGGCGTATTGAATTCGGCGGACAGCACTGGACGTACACGGTGACGCCGACCCCTGCTTACCTTCGCGCGCACAGCGATCACAGTCACCACTGGTTTGCGGTATTGGGGCTGCTGCTGAGTCTGGCGGCGGGCACGATCGTGTGGCTGTTGATGACCGGACGTGACCGTGCACGGGGGCTGGCGTTGGGTATGACCCAAGAATTGCGTCAGCTGTCGGCTGAATTGGAGGGGACGCTCAACGCCATTCCGGACTCGCTGTTCGAGTTGGATGACCAGGGGCGCTTCTTGGCTGCACGGATCAGCGCGCAATTGGGTTCGGTAAGGTTGCCCGAAGAACTGGTTGGCAAACGAGTGCATGACATCTTGCCTGCTGCGGCAGCCGATGGCTGCATGCAGGCGATAGCTGAAGCTGGACGCAGTGGCTGTGCGGTGGGGCAGCAGATTCAGGTTCCGGTGAAGGGTGAGGTTCGCTGGTTCGAGCTGTCGGTGGCTCGCAAATCTTCAGGCCAGCAGGCGGATGCGCGTTTCATCATGCTGTCGCGCGACATCACCGATAAGGTCAAAGCGTTGCAGCAGCTCCAGGAAAGCGAACACGCACTTACCGAAGCGCAGCGGATTGCCCGTATCGGTCACTTTTGGGTCAATGTGTCGCAGCATCGGTGGACCGGCTCGCCGTCTGTATGTGAGTTGCTGGGGCTGTCGCCAGACCACGAACAGGGCTTGCAGGACGTGGCCTTGCTGGTTGAGTTACGGCACCGGACCAACTTTCTCGATGCGTGTACAACTTCTGGCGCCGGAGCGGGTGTCAGGTTTGAGTTTGAGTTGACGCGGGCCAGCGATGGGGCCAAACGCTGGATGCTGATGTGTGGTCAATCCCGTGCTGCAACAGATCCGTTGGTTGACGCACATTTTTTCACCCTGCAGGATGTGACTGAAAAGCGCCGCTCAGAGGAGCAACTCAAATTGCTGGAGCAAGCGGTGTCGAGCCTGAATGACATGATCCTGATCACTGAGGCGGAACCCGTGGACGAGCCTGGGCCGAGGATTGTTTATGTCAATGACGCCTTTGAGCGGATGACGGGCTACGAACGCCATGAAGCACTGGGCAGGACGCCACGTATTCTGCAAGGCCCCGACACCGCACGCGCAGAGCTGGACCGCATTCATGGTGCGTTGAAAGCTTGGGAGCCAGTCCGCGCCGAGCTCATCAACTACACCAAAGACCAGCGGCCCTACTGGGTGGAACTGATGATTCAGCCGATCTGTGATGAGCGTGGCTGGTACACCCATTGGGTTTCGGTGGAGCGCGATGTCACGGAACGCCGTGCTGCTGCAGAGAAAGTCCATCAACTGGCGTACTTTGATGCCCTGACAAGCCTGCCGAACCGGGCATTCTTTTTGATGACCGCCAAAGATGTGATGGCTCGATATGCGGAGTGCGAAACGTTCGGAGCGGCGCTGCTGATCGACCTGGATAACTTCAAACTGGTCAACGACCATTGGGGGCATGACCAAGGCGACAGTCTCTTGCAGCAAGTGGCACAGAGGTTGCGTGAAGCGCTGTCACCCCAAGATGTGCTGGCCAGGCTGGGAGGGGATGAGTTCATCCTCATGGTCACGGACCTCGGGACAGACAAAGCGGAGGCCTTGCAACGGGTGGAAGCGCTGTGTGTGCGGGTGCTGAGCACTTTGTCGCAGCAGCTTGTCATCGGAGACCGTGAGTATTTCACTTCTGCCAGCATGGGAGTGGTGGTGTTTGGTGAATCCGCGTTGAGCGTGGAGGAACTGTTGAGTCGCGCTGACTCGGCGATGTATTCGGCCAAAGATGCTGGACGCAATACGTACCGCTTCTTTGATAGCGGATTGCAGGCCCAGATTGCCGAGCGGGTGGCTCTGGAAGCTGATCTCCATCAGAGTATCGAACGTCAGGAGTTGTATTTGCTCTACCAGCCGCAGGTGGACAGTGCCGGGCAGGTGATAGGGGCTGAAGCGCTGTGCCGGTGGTCACACGGTAATCGCGGAACCATATCGCCCGCCCAATTCATTCCACTGGCCGAAAGTTGTGGATTTATCCAGAAGTTGGGGCAGTGGGTGTTGGAGACCGCATGCAATTTCCTGGCGCGGTGGCGTTCGGAGCCAGGCATGGAGGGTTTGACGTTGTCAGTGAACGTGAGCGCCCGCCAGTTCCACCATCCCGATTTTGTGTCGCAGGTGAAAGAGGCGCTGGAGCGCAGCCATGCGCAAGCGAGTCAGCTCAAGCTGGAGTTGACCGAAAGTATCTTTGCCGAAGATATTGATGACATCGTGGCCAAAATGCAGGCCTTGGAGGCTTTGGGCGTCTGTTTTTCGTTGGACGATTTCGGCACCGGCTACTCGTCGCTGAGTTATCTGAAGAAGCTGCCACTTGCGCAGCTCAAGATTGACCAGTCGTTTGTGCGCGATGTGCTTTTGGATGCGAGCGATGAGGCGATTGTGCGTACAGTGATCGCTTTGGGTGAGAGTCTGGGGTTGCGAGTAATTGCCGAGGGGGTGGAAAGCGAACAGCAGAGAGAGTTCTTGTTTCGCAACGGTTGCTTGTTTTACCAAGGTTATTTGTTTGGGCGCCCCATGCCTGAAGAGGAATTGTTGGCGCTGGTCCGAGCCAAGCAGGCAAGTCGCCTGCGCCTTTGATGGGTCACCGCATGCCAGAGACAGCCAGTGTCAGGCTGCCAACTCCTTCGATGGAGCCGTGGAGTTGGTCGCCGGGTTGCACCGGTCCCACGCCTTCCGGGGTGCCGGTGTAGATCAGGTCGCCTGCTTGCAGGTGGTAGTAGCGTGACAAGTTGGCAATGATTTCGGGCACGCTCCAGATCATGTCGCTCAGGTCGGCCTGTTGTCGCGCCTGGCCGTTGACTGTGAGCGCGATGCGTCCGCTGGACAGCACACCGCACTGGCTGACGGGCACCAGTTCCCCCAACACGGCGGCTTGCTCAAAGTCTTTGGCGAAGTCCCAAGGGCGGCCGCTTTCACGGGCTTGGGCCTGCAGGTCGCGGCGTGTCATGTCCAGCCCGCAAGCGTAGCCCCAAACCGCTCCCGCTGCCTGTTCCGGTGTGGCGTTGGCGGGCACGGTTTGGCCCAGCGCCACGACCAGTTCCATTTCGTAATGGAAGTTCTGCGTGCCTTGCGGGTAGGCCATGGCGCCGCCCGCGGCCAGCAGGTGGGCGGGTGTTTTGCAGAAATAGAACGGTGGCTCGCGTTCCGGGTCGTAGCCCATTTCTCGGGCGTGGGCGGCGTAGTTGCGCGCCACGCAGAAAATGCGCTGCACCGCGTAGCGCTGGCGGGTGCCGCGCACGGCCACGCTGGGCACGGGTGGCGCGGGGAACACGAAGGTCTCGCTCATGGCTGCCCGTTCAGGCGGCGGACTTGGGCATGTGGTCCAGTGCCGCCGCCAGTTGGGTCACCGTGCGGTCCACGTTGTGCAGCTTGTCCAGCCCAAACAGGCCGACGCGGAAAGTGCTCCAGTCGGCCGGTTCGTCGCACTGCAGCGGCACGCCCGCTGCGGTTTGCAGGCCCTGTGCCAGGAATTTCTTGCCGTTCTGAATTTCCGGGTCGCTGGTGTAGCTGACCACCACGCCGGGGGCCTGGAAGCCAGGTGCCGCCACGCTGTGGATGCCCCGGCTTTCGAACAGCGCACGCACCTGGCGGCCCAGTTCCAGTTGTTCCTGTTTCACCTTGTCGAAACCATAAGCGCGGGTTTCCTGCATCACGTCGCGCAGACGGGCCAGGGCGTCGGTCGGCAGGGTGGCGTGGTAGGCGTGGCCGCCGTTTTCGTAGGTCTCCATGATTTGCAGCCACTTTTTCAGATCGGCGGCAAAGCTGGTGCTGGTAGTGCCGTCGATGGCGGCACGGGCACGTTCGTTCAGCATGACCATGGCGCAGGCGGGCGAGCCGCTCCAGCCCTTTTGCGGCGCGCTGATCAGCACGTCCACGTTGCAGGCTTGCATGTCCACCCACACGGTGCCGGAGGCAATGCAGTCCAGCACGAACAGGCCGCCTACCTCGCGCGTGGCCTCACCCACGGCGCGCAGGTAATCGTCGGGCAGCATCATGCCGGCGGCGGTTTCCACGTGCGGGGCAAACACCACGTCGGGTTTGTGCTGGCGAATGGCGGCTACCACATCTTCCACCGGGCAGGGCACCCAGGCGGCTTGCGGCTCGCTGCTCACGCGGCGGGCTTTCAGCACGGTCGATTCGGTGGCAATGGCGCCCATGTCCAGGATCTGCGTCCAGCGAAAGCTGAACCAGCCGTTGCGGATGACGAGGGTTTTCTTGCCGGTGGCGAACTGGCGCGCCACGGCTTCCATGCCGTAGGTGCCGCCGCCGGGCACCAGGGCCACGGAGCGGGCGTGGTATACCTCTTTCAGCATGGTCGAAATGTCCTGCATCACGCCCTGGAAGCGTCGGGACATGTGGTTCAGCGAGCGGTCGGTGTAGACGACAGAAAATTCGAGCAGGCCGTCGGGGTCGACGTTGGGCAGCAAGGCGGGCATGGGGTCTCCGGAAGAGAAGCTCAAGCAAAATGAATAACCAGTCAGCTTAGCATGCCCAGCAGTGCCAGGGGGTGGTTGTGGGCTCTGTGTGCCACGAAAGCGGGTGCCCGCACGCTATGCAGGGCGCCCTGCCAGCGCTACAGTGTACAGTGAAGCATCTCTTGGAAAGGACTGTGCCATGCCTTCCCCTCGCATTTTGGTGATTCCTGGTAGCTCCCGTGAGGGCTCATTCAACGTTATGTTGGCGGCCTTTGCGGCCCGGCGTGCCCAGGCGCTTGGCTTGGGTGTGAGTACGTTGGATCTGCGGTCCTTGGCTTTGCCGTTGTACGACGGTGATTTGGAAAAAAATACCGGTGTTCCCCAGGGTGCCCGCACATTCCAGCAGGCACTGGAGGCCGCCGATGGGGTGCTGCTGATCACGCCGGAGTACAACGGTTTTCCTACGCCACTGGTCATCAACGCGTTTGACTGGTTGTCGCGTCTCCAGCCGGAGACTGGCCGCCGCGCCGGTCTGGCGACCACCGCCAACAAGCCCGTGGCGCTGCTTGCCGCGTCGCCCGGTGCGGGGGGCGCGTTGCGAGCCATGAATTACCTGCGCCAATACCTGCAAATGGGTTTTCAAATGCTTGTGGTGCCCCAGCAGTTTGCTCTTGGGCATGCGGATGTGGCTTTCGACAACCTGGGTGATTTGAAGGATGCCCGGTCAGTGCAGGCGGTGGATGGTGTGTTGGCCGCGCTGGGCCATTTGGCCCAAGCGCTGGCGCGTCCCTAGCCGGGCATCTGGGGCAAAACTCAGCACCTGGATGGTGTGGTGGCGTTCGCCGAAATTGGTGACAAGACGCAGATTGCCACCTTGGCGGTCGTGGCATCCAGGCCAGGTTGCGCGCAGGGCGGCGATGTTGCTGCAATGATGGTGCGCACCATCCGACCGGCTGACTGCTGAGCCGAACTGGGCGACTGTTCAGAGCAGCCGGAACGCGAGTACCGCCACGATGGTGGGGGGCAGCGCGGCAATGAGCAGACCCAGGGGGTGGATGGCGCCGTCAGAGAATTTCTCGCGCAGGATGGCCACCCCGGCCGGGTTGGGTGCGTTGGCGATCACGGTCAAGCCGCCGCCGGTCACAGCACCAGCGACGAGCGCCACTTTGAAGTCCGGTTCCAGGCCATCCACCAGGGACCCCAGGTAGGTGAGTGCAGCGTTGTCGGTGATGGCGGTGAGTGCGGTGGCGCCAAAGAAGATGCTGTTGGCGTCCATGCTCATCAGTACTGGCTGCAACCACCACTGTTGTTGTCCGCCCAGCACCACCAGGCCTGCCAGAAAAAATGACACCAGGATGGATTCACGCAGGATCAGTGGATTCTGGTGCTTGGGGTAGGCCGTGACCACACCCAAAAAAAACAGGAACAAGCCCAAGAACACCGCCGGGTGGTGCGCGAACAGCACAACCCCCACCAGGAAGAGCAGGTGCACCACCACCAGCAGCGCAGGGGTGTCACTGGGCGGTGCTTTGGCGGCCGCAGCCATGTGACCCAACTCGCGCCGGAACAGCAGCATGGCGCAACCGGCATTGACCAACACCGCCAGTGCGGCCTTCCAGCCAAAGTGGGTCACCATGAACCAGATGTCCCAGTTCCACTTGCTCGCCACCATCAGCACCGGCGGCGCGGCAAAAGGCGTTAGCGTGCCGCCGATCGAGATATTGACGAACAGCACCCCCAGCGTGACGTACTTCAACCGAGACGACACGGGACGTGAGAGCAACGTGTCGCGCAGCATCAAGGCCGCCAGTGTCATGGCCGCCGGTTCGGTGATGAAAGACCCCAGCAGTGGCACAAACGCCAGCACCAGGAAATACATGGCCATGCCTCGGGGCAGTGGGGTGTAGCGGGCCACGAAACGGACCGATGCACCGGACAGTTCCAGAATGGGTCGCGATGCGGCGATGACCATGATCGCAAAGACGAACATGGGTTCGGTGAAATTGCGTGAGTCCAGGTACGCGGTGGCCTCGTGTTTGCCAAGCAGGGCAAACATGATCACCATCAGCACCATGGCCCAAAAGCCGAACACGATTTCGACCTCGCCCAGCAAATGCCAAATGCCCGCGTGCCGGGGCTGGGTGTGTGCCAGGTGCAGGAAGAATTTGGTGGAGAAGGTGTGCAGCACCGCCAGCCCGAACAGGAGGGCGGCGATGATTTCGATGGTGTGGGTGGCAGTCTGGTTCATGGGCGTGAGCACTCCGCGTGGCGGCCCGACCAGCGCATGAACCTGCTGCCGCGCATGGATTCCAGTCGCACGGTGCACCCTGGGCAGAGTGTAACCGTGCGTAGGATCATGCCAAGTCGAAGCGGTCGGCGTTCATGACTTTGGTCCAGGCGGACACGAAGTCCTGCACGAACTTGGTTTTGTTGTCGTCCTGGGCATAGACCTCGGCGTAAGCCCGCAGCACCGAGTTGGAGCCAAACACCAAGTCAACACGGGTGGCCGTCCACTTGGTGGCACCGCTCTTGCGGTCCACGATGGCGTAGCTGTTGCGCCCGGTGGGCTTCCAGCTGTAGGCCATGTCAGTGAGGTTAACGAAGAAGTCATTGGTCAACGCACCCACGCGGTCTGTGAACACCCCGTGCTGGCTGCCGCCATGGTTGGTGCCCAGCACGCGCAGGCCGCCCACGAGCACTGCCATTTCACAGGCGGTCAGTCGCATCAGCTGGGCCCGGTCAAGCAGCAGTTCTTCGGGGGTGACCACGTAATCCTTCTTGAGCCAGTTGCGGAAACCATCGGCCAGGGGTTCCAATACGTCGAACGATTCCACGTCGGTTTGCGCCTGTGTGGCATCGCCTCGGCCCGGCGCGAAAGGCACGGTCACGGTAACGCCTGCCGCCTTGGCAGCCTGTTCAACGCCCACATTGCCTGCGAGCACGATCACGTCGGCCACACTGGCCCCCGAGTCGGCTGCAATTTTTTCGTACACCGCCAACACCTTGGCCAAGCGGGCCGGTTCGTTGCCTTCCCAGTCCTTTTGCGGTGCCAGGCGGATGCGGGCACCATTGGCACCGCCACGCTTGTCCGAGCCACGGAAGGTACGGGCGCTGTCCCACGCGGTGCTCACCATCTCTGCCACGCTCAGCCCGCTGGCGGCGATCTTGGCTTTGACGGCGGCCACGTCGTAGTCCTTGCGCCCTGCGGGCACCGGGTCTTGCCAGATCAGGTCTTCGGCGGGCACATCCGGACCGATGTAGCGCGACTTCGGTCCCATGTCGCGGTGCGTGAGCTTGAACCAAGCGCGGGCGAAGACTTGCTCAAAGTAGGCCTGGTCGTCACGGAAACGCTCGGCGATCTTGCGGTATTCTGGGTCGAACTTGAGCGCCATGTCGGCGTCGGTCATCATGGGTTTGCAGCGGATGGACGGGTCTTCCACATCGACCGGCATGTCTTCTTCGGCAATATTGATCGGCTCCCACTGGTGCGCTCCGGCCGGGGATTTTTGCAGCCACCAGTCGTACTTGAACAGCAGGTGGAAGTAGCCGTTGTCCCACTTCGTGGGATGGGTGGTCCACGCCCCTTCAATGCCACTGGTCACGGTGTTGCGGCCAATGCCACGGGTGGTGTGGTTTTGCCAGCCCAGGCCCTGCTCTTCGAGGTCGGCGCCTTCTGGGGCCGGGCCCAGGTTGGCAGCGCTGCCATTGCCGTGCGCCTTGCCCACGGTGTGGCCACCAGCGGTCAGCGCCACGGTTTCCTCGTCATTCATTGCCATGCGGGCAAAGGTCACGCGCATGTCCTTGGCGGTTTTGAGCGGGTCGGGTTGTCCGTCGACGCCTTCAGGGTTCACGTAGATCAGGCCCATCATCACGGCGGCGAGCGGATTGTCCAGATCGCGTTCGCCGGAGTAGCGGCTGTTTGGGTTGTTCGTGGGGGCCAGCCACTCCTTCTCGGCGCCCCAATAAGTGTCTTTTTCGGGATGCCAGATGTCCTCGCGGCCGAAACCGAAGCCAAAGGTCTTCAGGCCCATGGATTCGTAGGCCATGTTGCCGGCCAGGATGATCAGGTCGGCCCAGCTCAGTTTGTTGCCGTATTTTTTCTTGATGGGCCAGAGCAGGC
>CAYQTH010000015.1:0-21108 GCA_964420415.1 uncultured Macromonas sp.
TGCCCAACAGCATGACGCCAGTGGTCACCTGTCTGCCGTTCCGCATGAGCGCGGCCATTCTGGCGCTGACCTCGCTGGACTTTCTGGGTCTGGGCGTGCCGCCCGGCACCCCGTCGTTGGGCGAACTGCTGTCACAAGGCAAGAACAACATCGACGCCTGGTGGATTTCCCTTTCCACCTTCGGCGTGCTGGTGTTGACACTGCTGCTATTGACCTTCATGGGAGACGCGCTGCGCGATGCGCTTGATCCCAGAAAGGCCAGCCAATGAGCGCAGCACCTCTGCTGTTGGACGTGCGCGGCTTGCGCGTCGCGTTTGGTGCGCCAGCCGGAGCGCATGAGGTCGTGCATGGCATCGACTTCCAGGTGCGTGCCGGTGACTGGCCCTGGTGGGTGAGTCGGGGTCGGGGAAAACGGTGTCGGCGCTCAGCCTCTTGAGGTTGCTTCCTGAAGCGGACGTCTCAGGCCAAGTGCTGTTGAATGGACGTGACCTGCTGCGCCTGCCCGAACCGGCCTTGCGCGGGGTGCGCGGCGACGAAATCGCCTGCATCTTCCAAGAGCCCATGACCGCGCTCAACCCGCTCTACACCATCGGCGCCCAGATTGCCGAGGTGCTGACGTTGAAGAAGGGCCTGATCGGCCGTGCGGCTGCCGAGCGCGTGTATGAACTGCTGGCTGCTACTGGCCTGGATGACCCGCCACGCCGTGCCAAGGCCTACCCGCACCAGTTGAGCGGTGGCCAGCGCCAGCGCGCCATGATTGCCATGGCCCTGGCCAGCGAGCCCAAACTGCTGATCGCCGATGAGCCCACCACCGCCCTGGACGCCAGCCTGCGCCTGCAGGTGCTGGATCTGCTGGGCACTTTGCAACAGAAACTGGGCATGGCGGTGCTGCTCATCACGCACGACCTGCACCTGGTGCGCCGGTTTGCCGACCGCGTGGCGGTGATGGAGCATGGCCACTTGGTGGAACAGGGGCGGGTGGCAAACGTTTTCGCGCAACCGCAACACCCCTACACCCAAAAGCTGCTCAACAGCCGCCCGCAACGCCGTGTGCCTGCTGTCCAGCCAGAGGCCACCTCCCTCATTCTGCAGGGAGCCCAAGTCAGCGTGTCATACCCCGTGCCCCAGCCAGGCTGGCGCGGCTGGTGGCGCAGTGGCCGTTTCGACGCCGTGCGCGCTGTCGACTTCAGCTTGGCGCCAGGGCAGACCCTGGGGGTGGTGGGTGAATCCGGTTCGGGCAAATCGACCCTGGCTCTTGCCGTGCTTGGGCTTTTGCCGCACGCGGGCGATCTGAGCGTGGTGCAACAGTCCTGGTCGCAAGCAAAACGCGCGCACCGAGCGGAACGCAGCTTGCGCCAGCAGGTGCAGGTGGTGTTCCAGGACCCGTTTTCTTCCCTGTCGCCGCGTTTGACCATCGAACAGATTGTGGAAGAGGGGCTGCAAGTCCACGCCCCGGAGCTGAACCGCGGGCAACGCCGCGAGCGTGTGGTGCAGGTGCTGCGCGAAGTGGGTCTGCTGCCCAGCCTGCCGCCTGTCGAACTCAACCATTGGCTGCAACGCTACCCGCATGAGTTTTCCGGCGGCCAGCGGCAGCGTATTGCCATTGCCCGAGCCTTGATCGTTCGGCCGCGCCTGCTGGTGCTGGACGAGCCCACCAGTGCGCTGGATGTGACCGTGCAGCAGCAGGTGATCGAACTGCTGCTGCGTCTGCAGCGCGACCACGGGCTGGCCTACCTGCTCATCACCCACGACGTGGACGTGATCTGGGCCATGGCACACACCGTCATGGTCATGCAGACCGGGCAGGTGGTGGAAGCAGGTACTGCCGAACAGGTGCTGCAAAAACCTGAACATCCCTACACACAAACACTACTGGGAGCGAGCGGCTTGCTGTGATTGAATGGTTGCAGGCAAACAACCTGCACAGGAGCCCTCATGGCCGTTGTTCAGCATTCGCAGCACCCGTCGACAACCCCCGCAAGCGTTGTAAATTTGCACTCCCCGGTGCTCTGGTTAACCCTTGGTTGGCGCGATCTCAGGCAAAATCCTCTCCCTGGGTTGCTTCACGGTATGGTATTAGCGCTGTTCGGCGCTGGCCTACTTTGGTGCTTCCGCGAACAATTTTGGTGGCTAGTGGGCTCATTCACCGGGTTCCTGATGGTGGCCCCAGTGGTCGCCACGGGTTTGTATTCCGTCAGTCGTGCCGCTGCAAAAGGGCAGCGACTGACCTTGCATCAGGTGCTGGCTGTGTGGCGCACTGGTGACAGCCGCATGGTGCATTTCGGGTTGTTGCTGGGGCTGGCTGGCACGGGTTGGGTGCTGGTGTCGGCTGGCTTGATCACGCTTTGGGCCGAACCACCCGTGCACAAACCACTTGATTTCATCCGGCACGTGGTGCTGGAGAAGTCACCTGGTTTATTCGAGGTCTGGCTGTTGCTGGGGGCGTGGCTCGCTGCGCCGGTGTTCGCCTCCAGTGTGTTGACCTTGCCTTTGCTGATGGACAGCCAGTTGCCGTTGTGGACGGCCGTTGGCGAGAGTTGGCGGGCCGTGGGGGCGCACCCGCTTGTGTTGGGCGTGTGGGCTGTGTTGATCGTGATTTTGGTGAGCGTCGGGATGCTGACGGCCATGTTGGGCCTGATCGTCGTGGTGCCTTGGCTGGCGCACGCCAGTTGGCACGCTTACCAAGACCTGTACCGGGCCAGCCCGGCATGGGTAGCGCCGACCTCCTAGGTCGGTAATAATAAATATGGAAGCAACTTTATTTGGATACACCGAAGGACAAATCGCCCAGTTTGGCCTGACCGTTGGTGTTGGTGCCTTCATTGTCTACATGCTGTTCATCGTGCTCAATTTGGCCCGTGAATCGAAAGCAGGCAAGTTCGGCACCTTTATTCTGTTTTTGGTCTTGTCACTGGGCATCTTGGGCTTCGTGGCCAAAAACCTGATTCAATGGATTCTCAATATTTGAGGGAAAGTTTGAGGCTTGCCGTGCATGGTGCGCAGTACAACCTGCCTAATTGGAACCACGAAGATGCATTTTTGGTGGGGGAGAAAAAGCTGACTTGCACGGCGGAAGGCTGGAATGGCAACACGATTGCGGGCCATCTGGTTGATTTCGATCCGGAACATCGGATGCTGAAAATCCAGGCGTATGGTGAAGACCGTTCACTCGGTTTGAAATTCAACCAGATCAAGCGCTTGAAGATCGACAGTCAGCCTGATCTGGACCAAGAGTTCCTGCCTTCTGGCATCCTGGGGACGGAAGGCGACAGCCAGTTGCAGAGCTTTGTGGTTCATTTGCGCGATGGAGCACTGTTTTCCGGTATTGCTCATGCGCACCGCAAATTGCACTATGGCCTGTGGATATTTCCGCGCAAAACCCTGGATTCAGACGCGTTCCGGGTCTTTATCCCCAAGAGTGGCATCAAGAGTTTCGAGGTCAAAGGGGACGGCATTGGCGTGCTGACCGACACCGACTTCAACGACACAGTCATCGTCGACATTGAAAGCCTGGGCGTGGAAGCGGCTATGGGGGCGGGGCCTACCATGGTGGAAACGCCAGAGCAACTCAAGCAAGCGCTAGAGAACCAGCACCGGCTCAAACCAGTGCCCATCGGCGAAGCGTTGCTGGGTCTGGGCAAGATCACGCGTGAGCAACTGACCGAAGCACTGCACCGGCAGAAGGCAGAAAAATCGCTGCCGCTGGGGCAGATGCTGGTGCAGATGAAACTGGTCTCCCCTGCCGATTTGCAAACGGCTTTTGCCCGCAAGATGGGCTACCCCTTCATCGATCTGAAAAAATTTCCGCTTGATGTGGCGGCGTTGCGTCTCGTGCCGATGGCGCTGGCCGTGCGTTTGAAAGTGCTGCCCTTGATGCGTCTGGGTTCGGCCACCGTGGTAGCCATGGCTGACCCGCTGCAGTTCAAAATCATCGAGGAGCTGGAATTCACCACGCAAAGCAAAGTGATTCCGGTGGTGACGACCAGCAAGGACTTGCCTGCCCGGATCAACAAGGCTTACCGCGATATTGGCATGGGCAGCAACGCGGACACCTCGCGTACACCCGCGGCCAGCCCGGTCCGGCAGCCCCAGACCGACGCACCCGACGCGTTCCAGCTTGCGGTTGAACTGTCTGGTGAGGTGCAGGAGCAGCAGGAAGATGCACCGATTGAGCAATCCGACAACACGCTTGTCAAGCTCATCAACTCCATGATCACCGAGGCCTACTACCAGCGGGCGTCGGACATCCACATCGAACCTTACCCTGGTCGGGAAAAATTGGTGGTGCGGTTCCGGGTGGATGGCGAGTTGCGTCCCTATCTGGAGTTGCCGTCGAGTTACCGCAATGCCTTGATCGCCCGCATCAAGATCATGTGCGATCTGGACATTTCCGAGCGCCGCAAGCCGCAGGATGGAAAAATCAATTTTGCCAAGTTCGGTGGACTGGCCATCGAACTGCGGGTAGCGACCATTCCGACGGCAAGCGGTCTGGAAGACGTGGTCATGCGCATTCTCTCGTCATCTGAGCCGATGCCGCTGGAAACCTTGAACTTGAGCCCGGCCAACCTGCAAATGTTCGAACACATCGTCGGGCGGCCCTATGGTTTGTTTCTGTGCGCGGGTCCCACAGGTTCAGGCAAAACCACGACACTGCATTCCGCGCTCAAGCGCATCAATACGCCAAACCGCAAAATTTGGACGGCCGAAGACCCCGTCGAAATCACGCAGCGAGGTTTGCGGCAAATTCAGGTCAATCCCAAAATCGGCTGGACCTTTGCTTCGGCTCTGCGGTCCCTGTTGCGCGCCGACCCTGACGTGATCATGGTGGGCGAAATTCGTGACCACGAGACAGCGGAAATCGCCATTGAAGCATCGCTCACGGGGCACCTTGTGTTTTCAACCTTGCATACCAATTCGGCGTCCGAAACCATTGTGCGTTTGATGGATCTGGGTGTTGACCCGTTTTCGTTTGCGGATTCTTTGCAGGGCATCCTGGCGCAGCGTCTGGTGCGCCGTTTTTGTCCTGAATGCGTTCGCACTGAGCCGCTCGTCAACGAACGTTTGCACGAGTTGATGGTGGACTATCAGTCACCGCTGCCATCGAATCATCCGTTGCGGGACCAGCAGGTGCTGCTGAATGAATGGAAGCAGCGGTTTGCCCAGGAAGGGCCGCTGCGCGTCAGCCATGCGCCAGGTTGTGAACGCTGCGGCCACACGGGGTTCCGTGGCCGCATGGCGTTGCACGAGTTACTGTCCACGTCGGCAGAAATGCGCCATTTGATCCAGAGCCGGGCACGTCCGCAACAGTTGCAAATGGCGGCTGTCGCCGAAGGCATGCGTACCCTGCGGCAGGATGGTATTGAGAAAGTGTTGCAGGGTTTGACCAGCCTTGCCGAGGTTCGCTCTGCCAGTAACGCTTGAGTTCAATGCACCGCGGCCCCCGGAGTGGGCCAGCGCAAGCGTTTGCGCAGCAGCAGGTCGCGTTCTTGTTTCAGGTGGGCGCTCAGGCTGTGGTCGGGCGCATCGTTGGCCAGTTCCTTGATGTTGGCCAAAGCCTTGGGCGGCAGAGCATTCAGCTGTTGGCTCCAGGCCAGCGCCTGAGTCAAAGCTTGCCCAGGTTCGCAAATGCTGTTCACGATACCCAGCTGTGCCAGCCTGGAGGCGCTGAACGGTGTGGCCATCATCAGCAGTTGCATGGCTGTGGCGCGCGGCAAATGGCGTACCAGGCTCCAGCTGCCACCACCTTCTGGCGAAAGACCAGCGCGAGCCTGTTCCATGGCAAACTGGCTGTCCTGGGCCGCCAGCAGAAAATCACACGAGAGCGCGAGTGAAAAACCGGCGTTGGTGCAGCCGCCCTCCACGGCAGCGAGCACGGGTTTGGAAAAACTCCGGATGGCTTCGATCCAGCTGTGCAGTATTTCGAGGCTTTCGGCTTGTCCTGATTCAGTCACATCGGCAGTGGCGGGGGATGCTCCGGAAAGGTGATAAGGCGGTCCGCCCGAGCAAAAGTCGCTCCCATGCCCGGTGATGATGAGCGAATGCACCTCGGGGTTGTTGTCCGCGGCGTTGAGCGCCTCTACACCTGCCGCGCAGATATCGGGGACCAAGGCGTTGCGTGACATCGGGTTGTGAATGGTCAGCACCAGGGTGGATCCGATGCTGTGGCTCATTAAAGCTGCACTCATGTGGTGTTTCTCGTGTGTCGTGCGATGGATGCAGAGGTTAACGCTTTCCTTGTGACAAAATGCTAGCCATAGCACAAAAGACGGTACAAGCCTTTGTGCGGCAAGGAAAACAAGATGTTCAAGCCAGCGCTGGGAAGCACTTTGCTCTTGACGGCTACCCAATGTCTAGCCCTGTCTTTGGGGGCAACACAGGGTAACGTCATTATCGGCAGACCTCTGGATATTGTGGTGTCCAGCAATATCGATGCAGCCGAAGCGGCTGCTGGACTCTGTCTGGAAGCCGAGGTCATGTACGGCGAGATGCGTGTGCCGGCCTCGGCCATCACCGCTGCTGTGCATCGACTGAACGGCGTCGCTGGAGGAGGGGCCCTGCGGGTGCGCGTGATGCAACCCGTCAATGAACCCTTTGTCACTTTGACGCTCAAAGCCGGTTGTCAGAGCAGTTTTCGCCGCTCGTACACCTTGCTGGCTGATTTCGAAGCCCCGCCCGTGCCCGCAGCAAGCACATACAGCTGGGATGTGACAGCGCCTGCTGTGCCGATCGCACCCACCGAACCCAAACACGGTGACCGCAGGAACAGCGAAGGTGGTGGCACTGGTCGGGTACACAAAGCACCAACACCCATGCCGCCTGAAGAAACGGCATGGGTGCCGGAAACGCCTGTGCGCTTGAGTGCCCCAGTGCCCCGGCCCGTTGGGGTCGCGCGTCTGGTCAGCAAACACCGGCCACCGGACCGTGTGGCCGCTGGTGGCGTGGTCAATGAGCAAGCCTCTGCGGTGGGGGCGGGTGGTTCTCGACTGCAGCTCGATCCAATCGAACTCCCCGCCAGTGGTGCGGCTTCTGTGCCACCGTCTGCGGTAGCGGGTGAAAAAGCTGCACAGACTCCACAAGTCGGCCCTGCCGTCGAAGTGCCAATGCTTGCTGACCGTGCTGCTACAGAAGCAACGGCCAGTGGAGGTCATGCGCTGCAGCAACAATTGCAACAGTTGCGTGACGAGCAGCAGCGCTTGCGTGTGGCCATGGAGTCCATCAATGCGCAGTTGACCGAGGCCCGCGGCGACCGTTACCAAAATCCATTGGTGTACGGCTTGTCGGCAGCGGTGCTGCTTTTGCTTGCGGGGTTGTGGCGTGTCAAGCGTGGCTATGCCGAAAATGACCGAGGTGCCGCGCAGCGTTCCAAGCGGCCATGGTGGAAAGCCCCGGCGGTGTCCGTGTCAACGGTCGACTCCACCACCGAAGACTTGGCGCAGGACAGCGGCGGCACTCAGCCTCAGGTGGTGCCGCCACAGGAGCACCTGCACGTTGGTGGTATTGAGGCGGTCGAAACCAGTGAATCGGTGTTTCAGGAGGTGCCCGTTACACAGGTCGATGCATCGGTATTGATGGATCTGTGGCAGCAAGTTGATTTTTTGCTTTCGATTGGCCAGGCGGCCGAGGCGCTGCAGGTGTTGGAGACGTTTGTTCTGCAGCACCCACGGGCTTCGGAAGCCATGTACTTGCGCTGGTTGCAACTGGCTCTGCAGCAAAACAACGAACGTGCGTTGGCTCAGGCGCAGGCTGCTTACGAAAGCCATTACCACCGTCTGCTGCCGGCAGGTGCTGTCACCGCGAGCAATCGTCTGGGGCTGGAGGACGATGCCGCCTTCATCGCTCGCTTGGGCAAAGTATGGCCGTCCGCCGAGGCACATGCCTTGCTCTGTGACGCCTTGTGTTCCCAACCGGGAGCACCCGACAACGCCCTGCGCGAACGTGGTTTGCTGGTTTTCGAGGATGTGGTTACTTTGCTGCGCGTGTTGGGCTCTCTGCCCCCAGCGGCTGAGCCAGACATCCCTTCTGGGCCGGACACCATGGTTGCAGCTGCAGTGCCGCAGGGGTCCAGCGACGAGGCCGTGGCCCAATGGTTATCTGTCGAGGCGGCTCCTACCCCTTTCCGCAGCTGCCGCCCCCAACACCGATTTGCCGCCGCTTGATTTCGATTTTCTGGATTTCGATACGCCGTCGGCCAACCGTGTCCCACCGGCCTTACCCGAGAAGCCCCAGAACTGATCTGCCCGTGTGCCGAAAGACGCCCCGCGCTGTCAGCGGCGAACGTGCAGCGCGCCGGGGTTGAGAATGTTCGTGGGCGTGCCTTTGATGAAGTTCACCACGTTGTCGAACGCGGTACCAAACATCTGCTCGTAGCTGTCCTGTTCCACGTAGCCAATGTGTGGTGTGCACACGCAGTTTTCCAGCCGAAGCAAGGCGTGGCCCTGCAGAATCGGCTCAGACTCAAAAACGTCGACGGCGGCCATACCGGGTCGTCCTCGGTTGAGTCCAGCCACCAGCGCATCCGGCTGGATCAACTCGGCCCTCGAAGTGTTGACCAGCAGCGCCGTCGGTTTCATCATGGCAAGGTCATCCAGACGCACACATCCTGCGGTGCTGTCGCTCAATTGCAGGTGCAGGCTCAGCACATCTGAAGTCTGGAACAGATCGTCCTTGGACTCTGCGATTCCATGCCCGTCAGTGCTGGCTTGTAGGCGCGCGGGTTCACTGCCCCAGATCAAGACGCGCATGCCAAAGGCACGGCCATAATTGGCCAGTAGGCGGCCGGTTTGTCCATAACTCCAGATGCCCAGGGTCTTGCCTTGCAGCACCATGCCCAGACCGAAGTTGGGGGGCATGGAGGCCGCTTTCAAGCCCGATTGCTGCCAAGCCCCATGCTTCAGGTGGGCGACGTACTGCGGGATGCGTCGCATGGCCGCCATGATGAGCCCCCAGGTGAGCTCAGCAACTGCGACAGGAGATTGCTTGCCCTCGGCCACAGCGACCCCATGTTCAGTGCAAGCAGCAACGTCAATGTGCTTGCCTGGCTGCCCAGTCAAGGCGATCAATTTGAGGCGAGGGAGCTTTTCGACCAGTTGGCGTGTCACGCAAGTGCGTTCCCGAACCAGCACCAGAATATCGGCATCTTTCAACCGGATTGACAACTGCCCTACGCCTTTGACGTTGTTGGTGAACACCTTGGCCGGGTAGGGGTCCAGTTTGGCGGCGCAGGACAGCTTGCGCACGGCATCCTGGTAATCGTCGAGGATTACGATATTCATGCCTGTATTGTGCCTGGGAAGGCAGCGAATTCACGTAGCGTTACGGGCTTGTTTTGTTTCATTTAGTATGACGGGCATGTCTTCAGTACCACCACTTGCTGCGGCAGATCTGTCCATCCAGGCGGCTTGGCGGCAGGATGTGCGCATCATGGCCTTGGTTGGTCTGGCCCACGGTATTTCCCATTTCGGACATTTGCTGTTGCCGCCGCTGTTCCCGCTATTCATGCAGGAATTCGGTCTCAGTTTTTCTCAGGTGGGGTTGCTCACCACTCTGTTCTTTCTGGTGTCCGGAGTAGGGCAAGCTGTGTCGGGTTTTGTGGTGGATCGCTGGGGCGCGCGCCCGGTCTTGTTCGCCTCTTTGGGCGGGTTCGTGGCTGCGGCGCTGGCAACCGCATCGGCTCAGGCTTACCCGCAGTTACTGGTGGCGGCCGCGCTGGCGGGGCTGGGCAATGCGGCCTTTCATCCGGTGGATTTCTCCATTTTGAACCAACGTGTGTCGGCCCAGCGTCTCGGACAGGCATTCAGCGTGCATGGCTTGAGCGGTAACCTGGGCTGGGCGCTGGCGCCTGTGTTTCTGGTGGGATTGTCCACGTTGTTCCACTGGCGAGTGGCGTACCTAGCTGCTGCCGCCCTGTTTCTGCTGGTGGCCTGGGCGATGTGGCTGCAGCGCGCATGGCTGGGCACGGAGGTGTTACACCGCCAGGGTGGCCCGGTACCCCGGCAGGATGTGGCTTTTTTCCGCCTGCCTGTGGTGTGGTGGTGTTTTGTTTTTTTCCTGCTTTCCACCATGACGCTGGCGGTTGTGCAGAACTATTCGGTGCCCATTCTGCAGGCCTTGCATGGCATAAGTATGGAGCGAGCCACCCTGCTGCTGACCGCTTATCTGTTGTGCGGGGCGGCTGGTATCGTGCTCGGCGGGGTGTTGTCCTCGCGTCATCCTCATGCGGATCGGGTGGTGGCCTGGGGCATGGTCAGCGGGGCCTTGGCGCTGTTGTTGGTCGCCAGCAGTGTGTTGGGCGGCGCAGGCAGTATGGCCGCATTGGTGGTGACGGGTTTCGCAGTCGGTATGGCTGGGCCTGGGCGTGACTTGATGATCCGGCGTGCAACGCCCAAAGGGGCTACGGGGCGCGTCTATGGCCTGGTGTATTCCGGCTTGGATGTGGGGCTGGCGGTTGCGCCACTTCTGTTTGGGGTGCTGATGGATCGAGGGTGGTTTGCGGCCACTCTGGTGTTGGCTGCAGCCACGCTGGCCGCCGCTGCATGGGTTGCGGTTGGTGTCGGTCGACGTGCCAGCGAAAATGTCTGACGGCCGAGAAAACACAAACCGGCCCGCAGGCCGGTTTGTTCATCGTGTCATCCCCATGGGGGGATAGTCACGGGATCAGGACAGGTGTTCGTTCACCAGCTTGGTCATTTCGAACATCGACACCTGAGGCTTCTTGAAAATTTCCTTCAGCTTGGCATCGGCATTGATGTTGCGCTTGTTGGCTTCGTCTTGCAGCTTGTGCTTCTTGATGTATTCCCACACCTTCTTCGTCACTTCGGTGCGCGGCAGGGGCTTGGCACCCACGATGGCAGCCAGGGCAGCGCTCGGCGTCATGGCCTTCATGAAGGCCGCGTTGGGCGTGCGCTTCTTGGCGGCGGGGGCAGCAGCCTTTTTCGCGGGAGCTGCAGCTTTCGTGGCGGGGGCTTTTTTCGCAGTTGCCATGTGTGAAATCCTTGTCGAAGTTGAATGCTTGCCGGAGGAGCCAATGCGCTCCACAGGACTTTGCCATCCTAATCGCAAAGAACCGCGTTTCCTAGGGCGGCGCCGTGGTTTTTTTGGCGTTTTGGGGGTTTGCCCGAGGAAATTCCAGCCGATGAGCCAGCCGCAGGCCGCAGGCACAGGCCAAACGCTATGATCCGGCACGGTAGTTTGACCCATTACGGAGTGTTTGAATGTCTGCTTCTGTTCCTGCTTTCGCCACTTGTGATCTGTGCGACGCGCACAAGAATGACTCATCTGGCGTGTTCCGGGTGCTGCCGCCTGTTTTCCGTGATTTTGGTGCGGTACGCAAGTTTGCCGGTCCTGTCAGCACGGTGAAATGCCACGAGGACAACACCTTGGTCAAGGCTGCTGTGGACTCCCCTGGCGAAGGGCGTGTGCTGGTGGTTGATGGCGGAGCTTCTTTGCGCCGCGCCCTGGTAGGCGGCAACCTGGGTGCTGCGGCGGCGCGCAACGGCTGGGCCGGTGTGGTGGTGGACGGCTGCGTGCGCGATGTGGCCGAACTGGCCGAATGCCAGACGGGCATCCGGGCGCTGGCATCCATGCCGCTGCCAACTGAAAAGCGCAACGAAGGCCAGCGTGATGTGGCGGTTCAGATTCAGGGGGTCTGGGTGCGCCCGGGCGACTGGCTGTATGCAGATGAAGACGGCATTGTTGTTTCGGGTAAGCCGTTGGTCTGACGCGTACCGCGCCGGTGAATCAGCTGGCCAGGCTGTGCCACAGCATGTAGCCCGCCAGCGTGTATAGCATCAAGGCAAAGAAACGCCGCAGATAATGCACCGGCAAGGCGTGTGCCACGCGCACGCCGAGCGGTGCGGCCAGCACGCTGGTGCTGGCGATCAAGGCCAGAGCGGGCAAGTAGATGTAACCCAGAGAGCCCGTGGGCAGTTCAGGCACATTCCAGCCCGACAGGATGTAACCCGCCACATTGGCAAGAGCAATCGGAAACCCCAGTGCTGAACTGGTGGCCACGGCTTGCTGCAGCGGTATGTTGCACCATTGCATGAACGGCACACTGACAAAGCCGCCGCCAGCCCCGACCAAACCCGAAAGAAACCCGATCAATCCACCCGCGCCCAGTTGCCCTGGTGTGCCGGGCATGGTGCGGTGTGCGGCCGGTTGACGGTTCAACAGCATCTGTGTGGCTGAGATGGTGATGAATGCAGAAAAAAACAGCGCCAGCCAAGTACCTTTGAGCAGCGAAAAAGCACCCAGGCTGGCCCCCAGGGCACCCAGCAAAATACCAGGCGCCAAACGGGCAACGATTTCCCAGCGCACGGCGCCGCGCTTGTGCTGGGCCCGCACGCTGGCCATGGACGTGAACAAGATGGTGCCCATGGAAGTGGCAATCGCAATTTTCACGGTCAGGTCGGGAGGCAGCCCACGTGCTGACATGATCAAGGTCATGACTGGCACGATCACGGTGCCGCCGCCTATGCCCAGCAAACCAGCGAGAAAACCTGTGAACAGTCCGAGCATGGCAAGCTCGAGGATAAGGGCTGGGGTGAACATGAGAAGGGCACCGCTTGTAAGAACGGTACGGGTGCAGGGTGAAGTGCGTGTGCCTGAGGGAGGGTGTCTGCCGCTGAACCGGACCGGCATCCTGAACGAGGGGGTTCAGGTGGGCGAGGGCAGCGCAGCTTCGGGTTCGTCTGACGCGAGACGATCACACCCGCTGCGCAATGTACCAAGCCCGGGCTCTATGAGCATTGGTTCAAGGAAATATAAAGCCCGGCCACAGCGGCAGACGCCTCCATTGTACGGCGGGTATGGATTCGGTGCATGCATTCACGCACCGGAATGCAGTTGGCCGATCAGAGGAGGCGACCGTCGGTGGCCAAAGCGTTGTCGAGCCGGGCCAGCAAGTGATCCAATTGAGCGCTGCCTGGCGCCAAGGAGTCGGTGGTTTCGCCACTTTCCGTGTTGGCGAAGGACGAGTTGCGGAAGTGCAGGGCAGCGTCTTTCTGCGAGAGTTCGAACGCGATATTGAGCGCGGCCAGCACCGCAATGCGGTCACGCGCCTTGACTTTGCCGGCATCGCGGATACGGCACATGGCGGCGTCCACTTTGTCCACAGCCTCGCGCAGGGCGGTTTCACCGTCCAGGGGGCAGGCCAGCGTGTAGGTCTGGCTCATGATCTGAACTTCGATTTGTTTGATGCCTGGGGTGCTCATGGGTGGTTGTCTGCCTCTGTGGGCAGTTGCTGGATCAGTGTGTCGAGCCGTTCGCGTGCAGCCAGATTCAGGTTTCTAAGCTGATCACGCTCTAGGGTGAGGTCACGTACCTGCTGCGACAGCAGGGCAATGGTGCGCTGCAATTCTTCATGCCGCACCAGCAAGCGCTCGACACGCTCGGTGATCTGGTCAATGTGGTTTTGGGATGCCATTTGCTACACATTGTAGGACGCTGGCGTGAAGTGGATCGTTATAATTCGCAACAGTTGGTGCTCGTGGCGTGGTTCGCACGCCGCAGTTCAACGGGAAGCTGGGGGAAAAGGTTCTGCCTGAACCCTTCTAACCAGCGCTGCCCCCGCAACGGTAAGCGGACGGGTTGTACCAACCGTACAGCCCCGCCTTCATCTCCCTGCCACTGGGTGTTTTCACCTGGGAAGGCTTTGAAGGTAGTTTCCGCCAGCCCGGATACCGGCCAACCAGGCGGTTGCGCTTGCTGCGCGACCATGACGCCCATAACTGCCGGGGAAGGCGGTCAGGGCTTGCTTCTTTGTTTTTTTCATGAAATCCAACTCTTTGAGCGTGCGCCTGTCCACGCTGTCTTGTGCTTGCCTGTCGGTGTGCGCTGCTTCAGCGTGGGCGCAAGAAGCCACTTTGAAGGAAATGGTGGTCACGGCCACCCGTATTGAACAACCGCTGACCGATGTGCTGGCCGATGTGTCCATCGTGGGGCGTGACGTTATCGAGCAGAGCGGCGCAAACAGCCTGAGCGATGTGCTGGCCCGGCTGCCGGGTATTCAGATGCAGCGCAATGGCGGCCCTGCCAGCACCACCAGTGTGTACCTGCGCGGTGCGGAAACCCGCTTCACGGCAGTGTTTGTGGATGGTATCCGCATGGATTCGCAATCCACTGGCGGAGCTTCCTGGAATGCGATTCCTTTGTCACAAGTGGAGCGTATTGAGGTGTTGCGCGGACCAGCTGCGGCCATTTATGGTTCGGATGCCCTGGGCGGTGTGGTCCAGATTTTCACCCGCAAGGGGGAGCCAGGTCTGTCGCGCAGCGCCGAGCTGGGTGTGGGCACCCACGGCACCAGCAAGCTTGATCTGGGGCTGGCTGGCAGTGAGGGCGTCTGGGATTACGCTTTGGGACTGGACCGTGAGTTGAGCAAGGGGTACAACGTCAAGCCTGCGGGCAACCCCGATAAGGACGGCTATCAGAACACAGCCTTGTCCGCCCGACTGGGTTTGCAGGTGACGCCGGACCACAAGCTGGATGCCACTTTTCTTCGAAACCGCGTGGATGGCCAGTACGACAGCAGCAACACGCTGGATGACCACTCCTACCTGGACACCCAGGCCATCGGTTTGAACTGGTCGGCCCGCTGGAGCGATCTGTACAAAACCAAGGTCTCTGTCAGCCGGGGTTCCGACCATTACGCAACGGCCCCGTCTGTTTATGAGACTGACACAGATGTCACCAGTTACCTGTGGCAGAACATTTGGACGGTGGGCGGGCAGACGTTTACCGCCGCTCTTGAGCGGCGCGAGGACGAACTGCGCAATGGCAGCACCACCCCTGTGAATACCAGCCGGTCGCAGAACGCACTGGCCCTGGGTTATGGTTTGCGTATTGGAGCACACACCTTGCAACTCAATGTGCGGGGTGATGATGACAGTGAATTTGGCAACCACACCACGGGCAGTGCTGCTTACGGATACGCATTGACACCGAATTGGAGTGCCACGGTATCGGCAGGCACGGCGTTCCGCGCACCGACGCTGTTTCACCGTTTCAGCATTTATGGCGATGCCAGTCTGAAGCCTGAAAAATCAAGAAGTGTCGAAGTGGGTTTGAAATACGTGGACAAGTCCAGCCATTTCAGTGCGCTGGCTTACCGTAACCGTGTGTCTGATCTGATCAGCTATGTGTCGGGGCCGGGTAGTTGCATCAACGGGGCAGATCCGTTTTATCCGGGTTGTTACGGCAACACCGGACGTGCCCAACTCAACGGTCTTTCATTCAGCGGTGGCACGCATTGGGCAGGTGTAGAACTGGGTGCCTCGCTGGATTTCCTGAGCCCCAAGGACCAGAGCACTGGCAAGCGTTTACCGCGCCGCGCCAAGCAGACGGCCATGCTGACAGCAGACACGGTATGGCTGGGTTCGCGTTGGGGGGCAGAATGGCAACTGGTGGGTGAGCGCTTTGATGATGTGGCCAACACCCGGCGTCTGGGCGGCTTCGCTTTGCTGAACTTGCACGTGGAAACACCGCTGGTCAAGGATTGGAGTGTGGTGGCCCGAGTGGACAATCTCGGCAACAAGTATTACCAGACTTCCCGCGGCTACAACACGCCAGGCCGTGTGTTTTATGTGGGTCTGCGCTGGTCTGACCGCTGATGTGAATCCATGACAGCCCATTGCCCCGCACTCCTGATCGCGGCCCCGGCGTCCGGCCAGGGCAAGACCACGGTCACCGCCGCACTAGCGCGTCTGCACACACGCCAGGGGAGGCGGGTGCGGGTGTTCAAGTGCGGGCCGGATTTTCTGGACCCGTACTGGCACCAGTTGGCCAGCGGCGCCCCGGTCTACCAGATGGACCTGTGGATGACCGGTGAAGCCGACGTGCGCGCCCGCCTGCATGCGGCGGCACAGGAGGCTGACCTGATCCTGGTCGAAGGGGTGATGGGGTTGTTCGATGGTGAACCGAGTGCGGCAGACTTGGCGCAGCGCTTCGGTTTGCCGGTGATGGCTGTGATTGATGCATCGTCCATGGCGGGCACCTTTGGCGCATTGGCGTTTGGCCTGCAGCATTACCAGGCGGACCTGCCCTGGGCCGGGGTGCTGGCCAACCGGGTGGCCAGCGTGGGGCATGCTGGTATGTTGCAAGGTGCCATTCCCGATGCGCAGCACTGGTTGGGTGCCTTGTTGCGCAACCCGGCGCTGACGTTGCCAGAGCGCCACCTGGGCCTGACCGTGGCGACCGAACTGGATGACGCCCTGTCACGGCTGGATGCCGCCGCCGATGCTTTGCTCGACACCCCGCTGGGGCAGATGGACATGGCTGCTTTGCAACGCTGGAGTGTCACGTTTCCTGACCCGCCCGTGGTCGAGCCGGTTTCACCGCTGCTGGCTGGTAAGACGGTTGCCGTGGCGCGGGATGCGGCGTTTTGCTTCATCTACCAGGGCAACTTGGACACCTTGCAGGCCCTGGGGGCGGAACTGGTGTTTTTTTCACCGCTTGCTGGCCAGCCGCTGCCGCCGTGCGACGCTGTTTGGCTGCCGGGCGGCTACCCGGAACTGCATGCGGACACGCTGGCAGCCAACACGGGGTTGCGCCAGTCTTTGTTAGACCATGTCGCCCAAGGCAAGCCTGTGTGGGCCGAATGCGGCGGCATGATGGCTTTGTTTGATGAGTTGGTGGACCTGGAAGGCAGGACCCATGCACTGTGGGGCCTGCTGCCCGGCTGCGTGCGCATGAACCAGCGGCTGGCCGCGCTGGGGCCGCAGCAATTGGCACTGGAGCAGGGCACATTGCGAGGTCACACTTTTCACTTTTCCACGGCCAGCAGCCCGGCGCCGGAATGGGCTCGCACGTCGCGCCCGAATCAGCCTGTGCAAGCTGGCCTGGGCGAGGCGGTTTATGCCCTTGGCCCGGTGCGGGCCAGCTACTTTCACGCCTGGTTCCCGTCCTGTCCTGAAGCTGTTGCGGCCCTGTTTCTGCCCAGGGAGGGCGCATGAACTGGCGTCACGCCCCGATAAAAGGCCAGCGCGGCCCGGAACGCATGGTTTGCCTGACGGAAGAGACGACCGAGTGGCTGTACCTGTTGGGCCAAGAGCAGCGCATCGTGGGCATTTCGGGCTACACCGTGCGCCCGCGCCGTGCGCGTGACGAAAAACCGAAAGTCAGCGCGTTTCTGAACGCCAAGATCGACAAAATTCTGGCCTTGGAGCCGGACTGCGTGCTCGGTTTTTCCGACTTGCAGGCCGATATTGCCTCGGCCATGGTGCGGGCCGGCGTGCCGGTGACGGTGTTCAACCAACGCAGCGTGGCGGAAATTTTCAGCACGCTGGAACAGGTGGCTGCTCTGGTGGATTGCGTGGACGAAGGTGCGCGGCAGCTGAACACCATGCGTGCCCAGCTGCTGGCCATTGAAGCACAAGCGCAGACCTTGCCGCGCCGCCCGCGCATCTACTTCGAAGAATGGGACGAACCGCCGATCAGCGCCATCCAGTGGGTGTCGGAGCTGATGGGTATTGCCGGTGGCGACGACTGCTTTCCAGAACTGGCTCGCGAGCGCATGGGCAAGCAGCGCATCATTGCGGACCCAATGGAAATTGTGCGGCGTGCGCCCGACATCATCATCGGCTCCTGGTGCGGTAAGAAGTTTCGGCCCGAGAAAGTGGCTGCGCGCCCCGGCTGGGCCGAGGTGCCTGCCGTGCGCAACCAGGAACTGCACGAAATCAAATCCTGCGACATTTTGCAGCCCGGCCCGGCGGCGCTGACCGATGGCGTGGCGCAGTTGCACCGCATCGTCATGGACTGGGGGCGGCGTTATGGCTGAACTGCAAGTGGCGCGCAGTGAGTTGATCCTGGGCGGGCAAAAGAGTGGCAAGTCGCGCCGCGCCGAGCTGTTGGCCCGCACGTGGCTGACCGCCGATGCCTCGCATCAGGCGCTGTTGCTGGCCACCGGGCAGCCGTGGGACGAAGAAATGCGCCAACGCATTGCGCGCCACCAGATAGACCGCGCAGAGCGTGTGCCCGGTTTGGCCACACGGGAGGTGCCGCTGCAGCTGGCACATGCGATCACGAAACACAGCCAGCCGCACACGCTGTTGGTGGTGGATTGCCTGACCTTGTGGCTGACCAACTGGCTGATGCCTGCCGAGCCGATGGGTGCCGCAGAGCAAGACTGTGAGCATGCTGTGAAGGCCCTGTTGCGTGCCATTGAACAGGCGCCTGGCCCCGTGGTGCTGGTGGGCAACGAAATTGGTCTGGGCGTGATTCCCATGGGCCGCGAAGTGCGTGCCTTTGTGGACGCACTGGGGCGCTTGAACCAGCAGGTCGCGGCTTGCTGCCAGCGCGTCACGCTGATGGCGGCTGGTTTGCCGCTGACCTTGAAAGACACACAGGAGCAAGCATGATGCCTGTCTGGTTGCGCCGCATGGGCGTTGTGGTGCTGTTGGGCTGGTTGTGCTTGGCTCCCGCCTGGGCGCAGGCGGATAAAAGCGCAGCCATTCAATTGCAGGACGACCGTGGCCGGGACGTGCGCTTGAATGGCGTGCCGAAACGCATCGTCAGCATCTTGCCGTCGTTGACGGAAATGGTGTGCCAGTTGGGCCAGTGCGATAAGCTGGTGGGCGTGGACCGGTATTCCGAATGGCCGTCACAGGTGCGCCAGCTGCCGCAAGTGGGCGGCGGGCTGGACCCGAACATTGAGCTGATCGTTTCCTTGCGGCCGGACGTGGTGCTGGCCGGAACCTCCAGCCGCACGGCAGACCGCTTGATTGCGCTGGGCATTCCGGTGGTGGCGCTGGAACCCAAGACCCATGCCGACGTGCGCCGGGTACTGGACAAAATAGGCGTGGTGCTACGGGTGAGTGACGCGCAAAAGCTCTGGCGCGACATTGACAGCGGCGTGAACGCGGTGGCCCGGAGCTTGCCGCCGCAAGTGAAACACACCCGCGTGTACTTTGAGGTCAACAGCGGGCCGTATGGGGCCAGCGAGTCGTCCTTCATTGGTGAGACACTGGCCCGGCTGGGCGCCAAAAACATCCTGCCAGCCGCGCTGGGGCCGTTCCCAAAGTTGAACCCAGAATACATTGTGCGAGCCAACCCGGACGTGATCATGATCGGTGAACGCAACGCCCAGGCCCTGATGCAGCGCCCAGGCTGGCAGAGCATACGGGCCGTGAAGGAAGGTCGAATCTGCATCTTCCCGGCTGTGGAGGCCGACGTGCTGGTGCGGCCTGGACCGCGCATGGCCGAAGCCGCCAAGCTGATGGGAGGTTGTCTGGCTGAAAAGGCGCCGACTACCCCTGGGGTTGGGGCACTCGTGCCCAAGGCTGCGGTGGTGAAACCATGAACCTGCGTCACGCTTTCTGGCTGGTGGCCGGGCTGTTGCTGATCAGCACCGGACTGGTGTTGCTGGGCGTGTGCGTGGGCAGCGCGGGGTTTGAAAACCTGCTGCGCCCGCTGCTGGACCCGTTGGCCGATCCGGCCGAGCAGGCCATGGTCCAGCAAATTCTGTGGGAAATCCGCCTGCCACGCACCTTGGGTGCCTGGACGGCCGGTGCCTTGCTGGGCTTGGCTGGGGCCGTGGCGCAGGGTTTGTTCCGCAACCCGCTGGCCGACCCCTATTTGCTGGGCAGTGCGTCGGGGGCTTCGCTGGGTGTGGCCCTGGTGCTGGCCGCTTTGGGTGGCGGTGGCGGCATGCTGGGCGGCAGCATGATGAACGGGGGCACGGTCATCAGCATTTTTTCCAGCACGCTCTGGGTGCGTTTGGGGCTGACCGGTGCCGCTTTTGTGGGAGCCGTGCTGGCGGTGCTGTTGACGCTGGCCCTGGCACGCGGCGTGGGCCACACCCTGCGCCTGCTGCTGGCCGGTGTGGTGGTGGGTGTGGTGCTGAGCGCCATGACTTCGCTGGTGCTGATTTTTTCGCCCGATTCGCTTCAAGCCATGCAGGCCTTCATGCTGGGTTCCACGGGTTTTGTCGGTTGGTCCGCCTGGTGGCTGATGTTCACCGTCTGGTGCGTGTGCATGGGGGTGGCATGGGCCTTGTCGCGCGTGCTGGACGGTTTGAGCCTGGGTGAGTCCACGGCACGAAGTTTGGGGTTGCCGCTGGGTCCGCTGCGTGCTGCGCTGGTGGGCGTACTGGCCTTGGCCACTGGCGCTGCCGTGGCACAGACCGGGTTGATCGCATTCGTGGGGCTGGCGGCGCCGCACCTTGTGCGTGCGCTGATCAAGGTGCCGCACCGCCGCCTCATGCTGCTGGCCAGCCTGATGGGCGCCGTGTTGCTGGCCGGGGCCGATTTGCTGGCGCGCTGGCTGATTGCGCCGCAGGAGTTACCCGTGGGTGTGCTGACGGCTGTGCTGGGTGGCGGCTACCTGCTGTGGCTGATGCACCGGCGCACAGCAGGCCAGCAGGGCGGAGGCGCTTGATGGCTCACCCCGCTTTTTCTTTGCGTCAGGTCAGTGCTTCGCTGAGCAGCACGCCCATCCTGCATCGCGTGGATTTGCAACTGCGCGCTGGTGCCTGGACCAGCATTGTGGGTCCCAACGGCGCAGGAAAATCGACCTTGGTCAAGGTGCTGGCGGGGTTGTTGCCGTGCCAGGGCGAGGTGGTTTTGCTGGGCCAGCCTCTGCACCAGTGGCCGCGTTCAGAACGGGCACGCACCTTGTCCTGGCTGGGCCAGAACGAAGCCAGCGCGGAAGACCTGACCGTGTACGACGTGGCCATGCTGGGCCGCTTGCCGCACCAGCCCTGGCTGGCCTCGGCCAGCGAGGCGGACCATGTGGCAGTGGAGCAAGCTCTTCGTGCTACCCAAGCCTGGGACTGGCGTGAACGCCCGCTGGGGGCGCTTTCGGGCGGAGAACGTCAGCGTGTGCTGCTGGCCCGAGCCCTGGCGGTGCAGGCCCAGGTGCTGTTGATGGACGAGCCGCTGGCCAACTTGGACCCGCCGCACCAGGCCGACTGGCTGGTGCTGGTGCGCGAGCTGGTGGCTGCGGGCAAAACCGTGGTCAGCGTGTTGCACGAAATTTCCATTGCCCTGCACGCCGACGACCTGGTGGTGCTGCGCGATGGCCGCGTGGCGCACCACGGCGCTTGTGCCGAACCGGCTGCGCACCGTGCACTGGAGCATGTGTTTGACCAGCGCATCGCCATCCACCCGCTGGCCGGGC
>CAYQTH010000016.1:0-19938 GCA_964420415.1 uncultured Macromonas sp.
AATCATGAACTCCGGAGCGGCACGCGACAGCAGAATAGGCGCGCCACGCAGGGTCAGGTCCACTTCCATGATCATGGCGCGCACACGGTCTCCCGAGCGGAAGTTTTCCTTCGGGATCATTTCGCCACGCTTGAGACGACCTTCGACGCGGCCGCTTTCCACGATCACGTCACCTTTGTCCAAGCGTTTGACGGTGCCGACGAAAATCTTGTCGCCACGGCTCATGAAGTCGTTGAGCAGCATTTCACGCGCTGCAGGATGACCTGCTTGGCGGCCATGGCACCGATACGGCCGATCGGCACGGATTCGATCTGCTTTTCGATGTAGTCGCCCACCTCGATGCCGGGGTGGTCCTCCACCGCGTCGGAGTACATTTCTTCGGCGTCAGGGTTTTGCAGGCCAGCTTCGTCGGGCACCACCAGCCACCGCTGGAAGGTGTCGTAGTGACCGTTGTCGGGGTCAATGGCGACGCGGATGTCCACCTCGCCCTTGTGCAGCTTTTTGGTGGCCGAGGCCAGCGCCGACTCAACCGCATTGAGCACCACATCGCGCTCAACATTCTTCTCGCGCGAGATCGCATCGATCAACATCAACATTTCGCGGTTCATTGTTCTCGCCTGCCTTTCGTACTCTGCTGCTTACTTGAATTCACTCTTGCGGATCGGCTGCCAGACCTGCAGCACGCCCTTTGAAATTGACGATGGGTGCCAGGCGTGCCTCGCGGATTTCGTCCAACGTGAAGCCCAGGGCATGCACGGGGACAGGCGGCGCTTTTTTGCTGATGCGGGCGCCGGGCTTGCGCGCGGGCGCATCGCTCCACACCACTTGCCAGCTCACACCATCGTCGGCACGCTCCAGCGTGCCGCGGAATTTTTTGCGGTTGGCGGCAATGCCTGCGCTGGCCGCCTCGCCAATCGGGGCCTTGAGGGTGATGTCCACCACCTGGCCGCTGAAACGGATGAAATCGTTTTCGTTGCGCAGGGGGCGATCAATGCCGGGCGATCCCACTTCAAGGCGCTTGTAGTCAACACTTTCCACTTCCAGCAGAAACTGCAGTTGGCGAGTGACTTTTTCGCAATCTTCGACCGTGACAAATTGTTCCTGCGGCCGGACCGGATCCCAAGGCAAGTCAATGGTGATGCGCAACAGGCCTCCAGCCGAACGTTCCAGTTCAACCAGATCAAAGCCCAGACCTGTGACGGTCTGCTCCAAAGTTTGTTGCCAACTCATGTACTGTTTTAATGCCTTGAACGCAAGCTTTACTCTGGCGCTGCCTAAGAAGCAAAACCAGCCAGCCAAAAAAAAAGGGCCGGTAAATACCCGCCCGTTTGGTCGTGAAGCCGCTATTCTAGCACTCTGAAATAAATTTTGCAGCACTTTCCATGCCTACAAGAAAAAAGCAACATCCTGCCGCTACAATAGCGGCTGTGTCGGAGCGTAGCGCAGCCTGGTAGCGCATCTGCTTTGGGAGCAGAGGGTCGCGAGTTCGAATCCCGCCGCTCCGACCAATCTATACATTCAAAAGGCCCACTCGTTGGGCCTTTTGTTCTTCAACACCGCTGCCCGTAGCTCAACTGGATAGAGCAGCTGCCTTCTAAGCAGCAGGTCGGGGGTTCGAGTCCCTCCGGGCAGGCCACCCACAGGGAAGGCCATGACCGTTATCTTGAAAGACGCTGCAGGCATTGCCGGCATGCGACTGGCGGGCCGCCTGGCCGCCGAAGTGCTCGACTACCTCACGCCCTACGTCAAGCCAGGTATCACCACCGACGAAATCGACCGCTTGGCGCACGACTACATGGTCAACGTGCAGGGCTGCGTTCCCGCACCGTTGAACTACGCACCCAACGGTTACACGCCTTACCCGAAAAGCATTTGCACGTCGATCAACCACGTCATCTGCCACGGCATACCGAACGAGAAGCCGCTCAAAAAAGGCGACATCCTCAACATCGACATCACCGTCATCAAAGATGGCTGGCACGGCGACACCAGCCGCATGTTCGTGATTGGGGACGCCTCGATTGCCGCCAAGCGCCTGTGCCAGGTGACTTACGATGCCATGTGGAAAGGCATCCAGGTGGTGCGGCCAGGGATTCGGCTGGGCGACATTGGCCATGCCATTCAACAATTCGCAGAAAGCGCCGGTTATTCGGTGGTGCGTGAGTTTTGCGGCCACGGCATTGGCCAAGGGTTCCACGAGGACCCGCAAATCCTTCACTACGGCAAGCCAGGCACGGGCATAGAGATCAAGGCGGGCATGACATTCACGATCGAGCCCATGATCAACCAGGGCAAGCGCGACATCCGCGAAATGGGCGATGGCTGGACCATTGTGACCAAAGACCGCTCGCTTTCCGCTCAATGGGAGCACACCGTTCTGTGCACTGAAACGGGTTACGAAATCCTGACCTTGTCAGCGGGCACGCCGCCCACGCCCGCCTTTGTGGCCCCTCCCCCGCAAGCCTGACCAAAACCCACCGCCGGAGCCCTGCGCCATGACCGATAACGAGCAGCGCCAGGCGCTGAATGTGTTGCGACAGCAGTACCGCGAAGCCAAGGCGGCGGTGCTGCAGAACATTGGGGCGCTGCCCGCAGGCGCCCGTGCGATACGCAGCCAATTGAAGCAGCTGGCACGCGTCACCGACCACGCACTGCAAGGGCTGTGGACACTGGCCGGGCTGCCCGCTGATTTCGCCCTGCTGGCCGTGGGCGGTTACGGACGCGGTGAACTGCAGCCCTACTCCGACGTGGACGTGCTGCTGCTCCTGCCTGCCGGCGTGGTGCCCGAACACGACCCGGCCTTGAAAGCCAAGGTGGAGGCTTTCATCGGCCACTGCTGGGACCTGGGGCTGGAAATAGGCTCCAGCGTGCGCACGCTGGAAGAATGCCTCAACGAAGCGCGCAACGACATCACGGTACAGACCGCGTTGCTGGAATGCCGCCGCATTGCCGGGCCCAAGGCTGTGTTTGAGCAGTTGGTGGCAGCGCTGGGCCGCGCCATGGAGGCCAAAGCGTTTTTTGTGGCCAAGGTGCTGGAGATGCGCCAGCGCCACCAAAAGTACGAAAACACCCCCTATTCTCTGGAACCGAACTGCAAAGAGTCACCGGGCGGCCTGCGCGACCTCCAGGTGGTGCTGTGGGTGGCCCGCGCGGCTGGGTATGGCAACAGCTGGGACGAACTGGCCCGCAACGGCCTGGCCACCACACTGGAAGCCCGCCAGATCAAAGCCAACGAAGCCTTGCTGAGCTTGATACGTGCCCGTCTGCACCTGCTGGCCAAACGGCGCGAGGACCGGCTGGTGTTCGACATGCAAACCGCGTTGGCCGAGTCGTTCGGTTTCCAGGCACACACACCAGGCAGTGATGGCGCCAGCAACCGCCACCTGACAGCGCGTGGCGCGCGACGGGCCAGCGAAGCCCTGATGCGCCGTTACTACTGGGCAGCCAAAGCCGTGACGCAGCTCAACCAGATCCTGCTGCTGAACATTGAAGAACGGCTGGAACTGAGCGAACGGGGCTCACATTCGCCGTTGCGCCCCATCAACGAACGTTTCAACGAAAAAGACGGCATGCTGGACGTCGCATACGACGACCTGTACCAGCGCGAGCCGCACGCCATTCTCGAAACCTTCCTGCTGTTCCAGACCACGGTCGGGGTGCAAGGTTTGTCGGCCCGCACCCTGCGTGCGCTGTACAACGCACGCCCAGTCATGAACCAGACCTTTCGGCGCGACCCGGTGAACCGGGCCACGTTCATGAGCATCCTGCAGCAACCTGAAGGCATCACGCAGGCCTTCAGGCTGATGAACCAGACCTCGGTGCTGGGCCGCTACCTGTGGGTGTTCCGCAGCACCGTGGGGCAAATGCAGCACGACCTGTTCCACGTCTACACCGTGGACCAGCACATTCTGATGGTGCTGCGCAACGTGCGGCGCTTCTTCATCCCCGAGTTTTCGCACGAATACCCGTTCTGTTCGCGCCTGGCCGCCGGCTGGGACAAGCCCTGGCTGCTGTACACCGCAGCGCTGTTCCACGACATAGCCAAGGGCAAAGGCGGTGACCATTCGGTGCTGGGCGCGCGCGAAGTTACCCGTTTTGCCCGCCAGCACCACATTGCCAAGGCCGACGCTGACCTGATCCGTTTCCTGGTGAGCGAGCACCTGACCATGAGCCAGGTGGCGCAGAAGCAGGACTTGAGTGACCCTGATGTGATTGCCGCCTTCGCCGCGCGTGTGGGCAATGAACGGCGGCTGACCGCCCTGTACTTGCTGACCGTGGCCGACATACGCGGCACCAGCCCCAAGGTGTGGAACGCCTGGAAGGGCAAACTGCTGGAAGACCTGTACCGTCAGACCCTGCGCGCACTGGGCGGCGGCACCCCCGACCCGGCCGCTGAAGTAGAAGCCCGCAAACGCGAAGCCCTGGAAATGCTGGCCCTGCACGCCCTGCCCCACCAGGCCCACAAAACGCTGTGGGACCAGTTGGATGTGGGCTACTTCATGCGTCACCCAGCCGACGAAATTGCTTGGCACACGCGCCAGATTTCGCGCCCGCTGGCCCAGCGCACCAACGACGCGCCCATGCCGCCCCTGGTACGCGCCCGCCTGTCGCCCCTGGGCGAAGGTTTGCAGGTGCTGGTGTACGCGGGTGACCAAAGCGACCTGTTCGCCCGCATTTGCGGTTATTTCGACCAGGCCAGCTTCAGCATTCTGGACGCCAAAATCCACACCACATTGGACGGGCATGCGCTGGACACCTTCCAGGTGATTGCGCCCACACTGGCGGAACACTACCGCGAGCTGATTGCCATGGTGGAAAACGAACTGCCGCTGGCCATCAACGCGCGCGGCGCGTTGCCCAAGCCCACCAAAGCCCGCTTGTCACGCCGCAGCAAGAGCTTCCCAGTGATTCCGCGCGTTGAACTGCACCCCGACGAGAAAGGTCAGCGCTGGTTGCTGAGCGTGACCGCCAGCGACCGCGCCGGCCTGCTGTACTGCATTGCCCGCGTGCTGGCCAAGCACCAGATCCACCTGCAACTGGCCAAAGTGACCACGCTGGGTGAACGGGTGGAAGACACCTTCCTGATCAGCGGTGTGGCGTTGCAACGCAGCAAGGAACAGTTGGAGATTGAAACCGAACTGGTGGAGGCTTTGGAGGGGAATGAGTGAAAGTCAGGACTGGGCCTGAAGTTCACTGGATGACACGTACAGGTTGCGGCTGCGGGCTTTGGCTGCAAACAGCGCCTGGTCGCCATGCTGCAACAAGGCATCCAGGGTTTCGCCAGCGGCCTGCAAATGCCCGCCGATACTGACACTGAGCGGAATCATTTCACCTCCTTCAGTTCGCAGTGACTGACACGTGCTGATTTCCAGCAACATGCGTTTGCCCAGGTCGTCCAGGGCGGTCTGGTTGGCGTTGGCGATCAAGACCAGGAACTCATCGCCGCCCCAACGCGACACAGCGTCGTAAGAGCGCACTGTGTTCGTGATCAGTCGGCCTATGGTGAGCAGCGCTTCATCGCCCTTTGCATGTCCGTGCTGGTCATTGATGTCCTTGAATTTGTCCACATCCACCCACAAGATGCCCAGCCGGGTGGATTCGCGGGCAGCGCGTTGCAGTTCTTCCGCCAGACGGCGTGTCATGCCACGGCGGTTGAGCAACTCGGTCAGTGGGTCGATCTGGGTCAAGGTTTCCAGTGCGGCGGTGCGTTCCAGAACTTTGGTCTCCAGGTCGCGCCGCGCCTCGGTGACGGACTGTGCCATGCGGGCAAAGTGTTGCATGAGTTGGCGGATTTCACCCGTGCCGATGCGGTCCAGCTCTTGCGCTGTGCCCTGGCCCGCCTCCACGCGGGACATTTCCGCATTGAGCGTGTCCAGAGGCACCAGCACGTAATGCCGCAAAGCCAGATGAAACAGCAGCAGCAGCCCGACCAGAATCAACGCATAAAACACCAGCAGCCCCGTGAACTGACTGAAAGGCAACAGCACATCCAGGTCCATGAGGGTGATTTCATACCAGTCGATTTCAGGCAGGTAGGCGATGCCTGCCAGGTGCCGCCTGCCTTTGATCTCAACAAAATGCGTGGTCACCGACTGTTCCTGGCTTTCCAACGATTTCATGGCAGCCATGACTGCAGTCAGGTCTTCGGGCCGGTCAAACAACAATTGCAAAGTTTTGCGTTGGCCGCCCGTTTTGCTCACCGAGCCAAAGTCGATCCACTGCTGGTTACGGTGGATCTGGATAGCACCGGCATGATCGACGAACAAACTGGTCACCCCAGAGACGTGTTCTTCGACCACATCGTTGATGAAGCGGGTCAGGTCCAGCCCGGTACCGGCCATGCCGAGAATGGTGTTGCCATCGCGGATCAGCACATCGATCCACAGTTTGGTGATGCCCAGGTCCAGGTCGGGGTTGACATTGATGTGCAAGTCACGTTTTTGGCGAATGAGGTCGAAAAACCAGGCGTCTTTGGCGGCGCCAGGCTGCAAGGTGTAACGAAACTCGCGACCGGCGAACTCGTTGCTGGCGTTGTTGTGAAAGTAGGCGCCGTTCTTCAGCAAGGCCACGAAGTAACTCTGGTCCTGGAAGTTGAGCCGAAAGCTTTCCATTTCGGCCAGGGCCAGGCGTTCGAGTTCCGGGTCTTCGGGATGTGCCGCCCAGCGGCGCAATGCGAGTGAATTGGCCAGTTGGCGTGACAAGGCAACCTCGCGCAGAATGGGCTGCAGGGTGCGTTCTTTGTCGTAACGCACCTGGATTTCGGCGTGGCGCACGGCCCACTGGGCCACGATGTGCTCGGCAATCGAGCGCACGGCAAACCAGGATGGCAAGGCAATGACAATGAAGAACACGGCCGTGAGCAACAGAAAGCGGGGACGCAAGTTCATGGCGGGTCAATCATCTGGTTGTGCGGCGGTCAGGCCGGGAAACAGGACATCGGTGTAGCCGAAACGGGAGAAGTCACGCACACGCATTGGGTAGAGCTTGCCGAACAGGTGGTCACACTCGTGCTGCACCACGCGGGCGTGGAAGCCTTCTACCTCGCGTTCGATGAGGCGCCCCTTTTGGTCGAATCCTTTGTAATGGATGCGCTGCCAACGCGGCACCCAGCCGCGCAGGCCGGGCACAGACAGGCACCCTTCCCAGTCGCAAGTTTCCTCGTCACCCAACGGAGTGATGACGGGGTTGATGAGCACGGTTCGGGGCACGGGCGCGGCATCCGGGTAACGCGGGCTGGGTTGGCCGGTGCCGAAAATCACCACCTGCCAGTCTTCGCCCATTTGCGGGGCGGCCAGGCCAACGCCGCCCGCAGCGGCCATGGTGTCTTGCATGTCCTGCAGCAGGGCGTGCAGTTCGGGTGTGTTGAAGGTGGACACGGGCTGGGCCACGCGCAGCAGGCGCGGGTCGCCCATTTTGAGCAGGGGTCGAATGGCCATGGGTTCAGCCTTGCAGCAGGGCTTGCAGGCCCGCTTCGTCGATGACGGCGACGCCCAGCTCCTGCGCTTTGTCCAGCTTGCTGCCAGCTTCCGCACCGGCCACCACGTAATCGGTTTTTTTGCTGACGGAGCCGCTGACCTTGCCACCGGCGGCTTCGATCATGGCTTTGGCCTGGTCGCGCGTGAGGGTGGGCAAGGTGCCGGTGAGCACCAGCGTTTTGCCCGCCAGCACCTGCGGCACGCTTGGCGCGGTGGCTTCGTCGGGCCAGTGCACGCCACAGGCGCGTAACTGTTCTACCACCTCGCGGTTGTGCGGCTGGGCAAAGAAGGTGTGGATACTTTCGGCCACCACCGGGCCCACGTCGCGCACCTGCAGGAGTTGTTCCACGCTGGCGTCCATGATGGCGTCGAGGTTACCGAAGTGGCGCGCCAGGTCTTTGGCGGTGGCTTCGCCGACCTGGCGTATGCCCAGACCATACAGGAAACGCGGCAGCGTGGTTTGCTTGGATTTGTCCAGCGCGTCCAGCAGGTTTTGCGCGGACTTGTCGGCCATGCGCTCCAGGCTGGCCAGGGCCACCAGGCCGAGGCGGTACAGGTCCGGCAGGGTCTGGATGATCTGGCCATCGACCAGTTGATCGACCAGTTTTTCGCCCAGGCCTTCGATGTCCTGCGCGCGGCGCTGCGCGTAATGCAGGATAGCCTGCTTGCGCTGTGCGGAACAGAACAGCCCGCCGGTGCAGCGGTGGTTGGCTTCCCCTTCTTCCCGCACCACGTCGCTGCCGCACACCGGGCAGGTGGTGGGCATGTGGAACACGGGGCCGCGCGCTGGGGCTGGCGGTGCGGAAAACAAGTCACCCTGTGGGGCGTTGGCCTCATGCACCACGCTCACCACTTCGGGAATCACGTCGCCCGCGCGGCGCACGATGACGGTGTCGCCCACGCGCACGTCTTTGCGCAGCACTTCGTCTTCGTTGTGCAGTGTGGCGTTGGTGACGGTGACGCCGCCCACGAACACTGGGGCCAGCTTGGCCACGGGGGTGAGTTTGCCGGTGCGGCCCACCTGCACTTCGATGGCCAGCACCTGGGTCATTTGCTCCTGCGCCGGGTACTTGTGCGCCACGGCCCAGCGCGGTTCGCGGGTGACAAAACCCAGCTCGCGCTGCCAATCCAGCCGGTTGACCTTGTAGACGGCGCCGTCAATGTCGAAGGGCAAAGCGTCGCGCTGTGCGCCGAGGCGGCGGTGGTAAGCGGCCAGGGCATCCGCGCCGGGGCAGATCTCCACCAGATCGGACACCGGCAAGCCCCAGGTGCGCAGGGCCTGCAGCACGTCGAAATGGGTGGCAAATGCCGGGCCACCTTCAGCGGCTGGAGTGATTTCACCTAGGCCGTAGGCGTAGAAGCTCAAGGGTCGTTCGGCGGCAATGGCCGGGTCCAACTGGCGCACGGCCCCAGCGGCAGCGTTGCGCGGGTTGACGAAGGTTTTTTCGCCCTTGGCACCGGCAGCAATGCGTTCGCGCTGACGTTCGTTCAAGGCCTCGAAATCGTCGCGCCGCATGTAAACCTCGCCGCGCACTTCCAGCACTGGCGGCACAGGCTGGGCTTCGGCGTTCAGGCGCAGCGGAATCTGGCCGATGGTGCGGATGTTCTGGGTCACGTCCTCGCCCTGCTCGCCATCGCCACGGGTGGCGGCTTGCACCAACACGCCGTGCTCGTAGCGCAGGTTGATGGCCAGGCCGTCGAACTTGGGCTCGGCCACGTAGTCCACGGGAGGGTCGGCTTCGGCCAGTTCCATTTCCTTGCGCACGCGGGTGTCGAAGGTGATGGCGCCGCTGGCTTCGGTGTCGGTTTCGGTGCGGATGCTGAGCATGGGCACGCGGTGGCGCACGGTGGCAAAACCATCGAGCACACGGCCGCCGACGCGCTGGGTGGGCGAATCGGGCGAAACCCATTCGGGATGCACGGCTTCGATGGCCAGCAGTTCGCGGAACAGGCGGTCGTACTCGGCGTCCGGGAGGGTGGGCGCGTCGAGCACGTAGTAGCGGTGGGCGTGGTGGTGCAGTTGCGTGCGCAACTCGTGCAGGCGCTGCTGTTCGGCGGTGGTGTCAGGCGTGTCGGCCATGGCGGAAAACGGTTCCTTCTCAGCCTCTTAGGCGGGCACGGCATTGTGCCCCAGACCATGCGCCAAACCCAGCCCGCCGCTGCGCCAGACGCGGCGCGTGACAGCCTGGAACAAAACGTCCGGCTCGGGCACGTGCCAAATGGCGCGGGTTTTGGCGCGCGTGAGGCCGGTGTACAGCAGTTCGCGCGTCAGCACAGGGTTGAGCTGGTCGGGCAGCACCAGCAGCACCTGGTCGAATTCGGAGCCTTGGGATTTGTGCACCGTCATGGCGAAGACGGTTTCCACGTCTTCCAAGCGGCTGGCGGCCACCCAGCGCACGCCCGTTTCGCCCACGGGGAAGGCGACACGCAAGCGGCCGTCGCGCGGCAGGCACAGGCCCACGTCGCCGTTCATCAGGCCCAGGGCGGCGTCGTTGCGCGTGACCATGACCGGGCGGCCCGCGTACCAGCCTTCGGCCGGGCATTGCAGCGCCAGAGCGGAGGCGCGGTTGAGCTGCTGCACGCCCCACGGCCCTTCGCGCACGGCGCACAGCACCTGGAAGCGGCCAAAGGCATTGAGCAGTTGGCGGGCGGTGGCGTCGTTCACGCTGGCGCTGGGTTGGCCGTCACCGTCCAGGCTGGCGGTTGCGGCTTGCCAGGGAGCGATTTGGGTGAGCCAGTCGGCCCAGCCCTGGCGCACGGCGTGTGCCCAGGCGGCGCTGCGTGGCTGGGTGCCAGGGGCCAGACGGGTGATGGTGGCGTTTACCGCACCACTGGCCAAAGGCAGGGCCTGCCACAGCGCGGCCACGGCTGGCGCATCGCCCAGGTTGAGCGCACTGGCCCACAGGCCAATGCCACCCTCGGCAGAAAAGCGCCGACTGTGCCGCAGTTTGACGGTATGCTGCGCCCAGGGCAAAGCAGCCGCCAAGGGTGATTCAGCGGGCGCATTGTCCGCCCACAAATCCAGTTGCCCGGTTGCGGTGCGTTCCGCTGCTGAGTTCTGGTTGGCAGTCGCCTGCTGCTGCACCGAAGGCGACGGCGATGGTCGGTCTGGTGCCGCCCAGGCCGACACATCTTCCTGTGCGTGTTCGCGCAACCAGTCCACCGTGTGGGCGGTGTAGTGGCCCTCATCCGCGCCTTCGCACAACTGTGCCCACACGGCCCCGGCTTCCACCGAGGCCAGTTGGTCCTTGTCGCCCAACAGCACCAGGCGGGCGCGCTGGGGCACGCAGGCGAGCAGGCGGGCCATCATTTCAAGGTCGATCATGGAAGCCTCGTCCACCACCACCAGGTCGGTGGGCAAGGGCTCGGGCACGGGGCTGGCACCGCCGGGCTGGATGCGCAACAGGCGGTGCAAGGTTTGCGCTTCGCCCGGCGGGTGCGCCTGCAAGACGGCACGGAAGGTGCCGGGCAGTTTGTCCTGTGCGTCTTGCAGCGATGCGCTGAGGCGTGCGGCGGCTTTGCCGGTGGGCGCGGACAGGTGGATGCGCAGAGGCTGCCCAACGGCGCAAGCCTGGCTTTGCAGCAGGGCCAGCAGGCGCGCCACGGTCGTGGTTTTGCCAGTGCCGGGGCCGCCGGTCAACAACAGCAGGTGGCCGCGCGCGGCCAGGGCACAGGCCACTTTTTGCCAGTCGGGCTGGGGCGCGGCTGCGGTGTGGGTGCTGCCAAGTGGGGGGAACAGGGCTTGCAGGGCCGCGTGCAGTGCGGTCGCCGTCCTGTTCACGGAGGCGTCATCGGCCTGTACGCGGGCGAGCAAGGCGGCGCGGATGTCCTGCTCGGCCTGCCAGGCGCGGCGCAGGTACAGGCGCAGGCCCTGCAGCACCAGCGGGCTGGCGCCCTGCTCGGCTTGCGTCCACGGCAGGCTGGGCGCGGCGTCGGCCAAGTGGGCGGGCAGGCGCTGGCACTGCTCTGCGGACCAGCCCAGCACTTCAGTCGCATGGGCAGGCAATGTGGACAAGTCCAGGCAGGCGTGGCCGCGCCCGAACTGGTGGCTGACGAGCAGGGCCAGCCAGGTGTGGCGCGGGTCGGCGCTGGGCTGCCGCTCCTGCAGGAAACGGGCGAAAGCACGGTCCAGCGGGGTGAAGGGCAAGCCGTCCCACGCGCCGGGCGGCAAAGCTGGCAAATAGCTCATGCGCCCTCCCCGCGCAGGCGCGCGTCCAGTGTCTCGATCAGCACGCGCGGTGGGCGCACGTGCACAGTGCCTGCGCCGGGGGCATCGATACCACGCAAAAACAGGTACACCGCCCCGCCCACGTGCTGGTCGTAGTCGTAACCGGGCAAACGGGCGCGCAGCAGGCGGTGCAAGGCCAGCAGGTAGAGTGTCAATTGCACGTCGTAACGGTGCTCCAGCATGGCCTCCACCAAGGCCGCTTGGCCGTAGTCGGGCAGCTTGTTGGATTTGTAATCCAGCACGTAGTAGCGGCCCTGGTGCTCAAACACCACATCCATGAAGCCGGTGAGCATGCCGTTGAGGGTGCGCGGGGCCAGGGGCAGGCGCGGCTGACCGGGCCAGGTGTGGTGTTGGATGCGCTGGTCCAGCCACGGCGCGGGGGTGGCCTGGGCGGGCAAGGTAAAGGCCATTTCGGGCCATAGCTGGGCCGGTGCCAGGTCGGCCAGGGCCAAAGGCGCGTCTGCCACAGGCAGGGTTTGGGTCAACAAACGGTGCAGCCAGGGTTCCAGTTGGGTTTGCGCTTCGGCTGGCAGGGCCACGGTTTCGCAACGGGTGGTCAGCCAGGTTTGCCAGGCGGCATGGCGTGCGTGTTGTTCCGGGGTGAATGCGGGTGGGAGCGTTGTGTCGGCCAGCGGCCAGCCTTCGCGGGCCTGCCACTCCAGCAAGTCGTGCAGCAAAGTGCCGTAGCGGCTGCCTGCGGGGAAGGTGTTGTACGCGGTAACAGCGGCGGGATTGGTTGCTGTGGCTTCTTGCAGTAAGGTTTGATCGCATTGGGCATCCAGCCAGCGTTCTTCGGCCCAGCCTTCTTGCGCGGAGGCCCCGGTCTGCGGGCGCGCCAGGGCACTGAAGCTGGCCGTCCACCAGTGGCTGCTCAAGCGGCGCTGGGGCTGGCACGCGGGGTGGTATTGCAGGGCCTGGGCATTGCCTGGGTAACAGTCGAGCGTGGCGGGCGGTAAGGGCTCAATGCCAATGTGCGGGTGTTCGGCCCAGCGCCCGAGGCAGGTGGCAAGATCATCGGCCGACTGTCGACCCAGCAGGTGCGACAAGGCGCTCTGCCCCGCCGGGTGGGTTTTGCTGAATTCCTTGGCACGCGGTGCCACGCCCAGCCACAGACCGCGCTCGGCACGGGTCAGTGCCACGTAGAGCAGGCGAATGTCCTCGGCCACAGGGGAGGTGTCGTCGTCCCCTTCGATTTCGTCGCTGTCCGTGGGGGCTGCGTTGCTGTCGCTGGTCACACGGCGAAAGCCGGACACGAACGGCAGGAACACCAACGGGTACTGCAGGCCCTTGGACTTGTGCATGGTGACGACTTTGACCAGTTCGTCGTCGCTTTCCAGCCGCAGTTGCGCGGATTCACCGCCCAGTTCGGGGCGGCGCAGGTGCTGCTCGAAGCAGCGCAGCAAGGCCGTTTCACCGTGCTGGGTGGTGGCGGCGTGCTGCAGCCATTCGCCCAGTTGCAGCAGGTTGGTCAGGCGGCGCTCGCCAGTGGCGGGATCTTGCTGCAGCAGGCGCGCGGCAATTTGCGCCTCGTGCAGCCAGCGGTAGAGCATGGGCAGCACGCCCTGGCTGCGCCAAACCGCCTGCCAGGCCAGAAAACGCTCCAGCCAGGTTTCCCACTGGGCTTCGTCGGCCTGCAAGGCGGCCACCTGTTGCAACGGCCAGCCCCAGACGCGGCAGGCCAGCGCGGCGCGCAGCAGGTCGCCCCGGCGCGGCTCCAGCACGGCGCGCAGCAAACGCCACAGGTCGTGCGCCTCGGCGGTGGCGAACACGCTGTTGCGCTCGGACAGGTAGACGCTTTTCACGCCGCGCTGGGCCAGGGCCTCGCGCACACGGGCAGCCTCGCCGCCATGGCGCACCAGCACGGCCATTTCCCACGGTTGCGCCACGCCCTGGCGCAACAGGTCCACCATCTGGCTGGCAAAAGCTTCGGCCAGCAGGTCGTCGGCCTGGGTGGCGTTCAGAGGCGCGTCCAGCGGGGTGTGCCACACGGTCATGGCGGGCCTGGCCTGGCCCTGGGCGTCGAGCAAGGGCTGCAAATCCTGACGGCGCGCCTGCACAGGGGGGTAGTCGATGTCGCCGAAGGGGCTGTCGGCCAGCGTGAACACGTGGTTGAGTGCACCCACCAGCGCCGGGGTGGAGCGGTGGTTGCCGTCCAGGGTGTGGATGCCCTGTGCCGCCGCACGCGCCTTCAGGTAGGTGGCCAGGTCGGCGCCCCGGAAACTGTAGATGGCCTGCTTGGGGTCGCCGATCATGACCAGCGCGGTGCCGTCTGCCGGGTCCGGTTGAATTTCTGCAACCGGCTGCGGGTAGATGGCATCCAGCGCGCCGTATTGCCAGGGGTCGGTGTCCTGGAATTCGTCCACCAAGGCCACCGGGTACTGGCGGCGTATGGCCAGGGCCAGTGCGCCGTCGGGGGCGCGCACGGCGTGGTAGAGGCGCTGCAGCAGGTCGTTGAAGTCGAACTGCGCCAGTTGCGCCTTGCGCTCGGCGTAGGCGTGGCGCAGCGCCCAGGCGGCGTGTGCCAGCAAGGCGGGCGCGGGGTCGTGCTTGGTTTGCAGGTGTTGGTGCAAATCGTCCAGCGCAGCCAGGGCGCTCAGGTCGGGGGCGCAGGTCCACTTGTCTTGCAAGGTGGCCACGGTGAAGCGGACGAGGGTTTTGGCGTCGATGCCCTCTCCTGCAGCCCAGGCGTCCATTTTGGCGAGCCAGCCCTCCAGCCAGGCGCTGTAGCCCTTGAGCTGCTTGCTGGACGTGGCTTGCCACAGGGCGTGTCGGCCTTCCACGGCCCATGCCATCCAGGCGGCGCGGGCAGGTTGCTGCAGGGCCTCCAGCGTTTGCTGCCAAGCCACCGCTTCAGCCAGCAGGGGCGCAGGAGCGGCGGGTTCGTCGTCTTGCGGCAACGGGCTGCGTTCGGCCTGCGCGCGCAAGGCTTGGGTTTTGCGCAGCAAGGTGTCCGGGTCGGCCACCAGTTGCTCCACCAGCGCGGCGGCCTCGGCAGGCAAGGGGTAGTAGGTCTGGCGCCAATAATCCTGCGCCACGGCGCGCCACAGGGTGTCGCCGTCGTCCACGGCGTGCTGCTCGAACAGGCTGCGGCTCTCAAACGCATGTTCGCGCAGCATGCGGTGGCTCCAGCCGTGGATGGTGAAGATGGCGGCATCGTCCATCCACTGCGCGGCCAGGTCGAGCCGGTGCGCGCAGGCGGGCCAGGTTGTGGGGTCAAAGGCTGCACGCAGTTCTTGCAGGAAGGCGTCTGGCGCGTGCAAAGGCTGGTTACGGAACCAGGCACAGGCCTCGGCCAGCCGAGCGCGGATGCGCTGACGCAGTTCGGCCGTGGCGGCTTCGGTGAAGGTCATCACCAGAATGTGCGGCGGCAGCAAAGGTTCGGAACGCCCCACGCCCAACACCAGCCGCAGGTAGAGCGCGGCCAGGGTCCAGGTTTTGCCAGTTCCTGCACTGGCTTCGATCACCTGCCGCCCCAGCAATGGCAAGGTGAGTACGTTCAAGGCTTGCACGGGCGGGCTCAAGCGGCGCCCTCCTCGGCAGGCAGTTGCAGACCTTGTGCGACGGCCCAGCGTTGCAGCGCTTCGGGCACGCCCACGTGCGCCTGGGCCACCAATGCGCCGTACAGCGGCTGCGCCCACTCTTCCAAGGCTGCGGCACAGGCAGCGAAGTCGTCCACCACGCGCGCCACGTAGGGCGATTTGTCGCGTGCGCCACGGCGTTGCGGGCTGCCGCCCCATGCCTGTTGCGCGGCCCAGCGGGGGTTAAGGGCCTGACTGCCGCGTTTGTCTTCGGGCAATTGCTGTGCTTCGTGTGCTGCCTGCACCCAGGCCAGCGCCGCTTCCGCGCTCAAAGGCAGCGGGGTCTGTGCGACGGCCTGCAGCACGCGCCACCAGTCGGCCAGCACGGCCTGGGCCTGTGGTTGGGTCAGCGGGGGCAGCCACACCACACGGTCCAGCCCCAAAAGCACACTGCTCAAAGGCCAACCACTGGCGCACAACAGCACCTGCCGCACCCACAGGCGGCGCAACAGGTCGAGCCGGGGCACGCGGCGGCTGCCCAGCACATGCGTGGTGGCGCCGGGGCGCAATTCCCACTGAACGGCCTGGCCCACGGCATCGGCCACCTCGGCAGGCAGCGCCGGATCGGCGCCCCACAACCCAACCACGGCGCCTTGCACACGGCAACCCGTGGCAGGGTCCAGCACCACATCCAGGCTGGCCGGTTCCAGGCGCTGGCTGAAGGCCTGCCGCCACATGGGCAAGCGCTCGTGCAGCGTGTGGGCCTCGGCCAGCAGGCGGCGCGCCTGGCCCTGGCCAAAACCCGCCAGCGGCAAACGGCCTGTCAATTGCAAGCTGTGCAAGGCCTGGGCGGCGTCAGGGGCCTGCACCACGGCTTGCGCCAGGGCGTAACGCTCCAGCCCCTGGGCGGCAAAAGGTTCGGCGTCGTCAGGCAGATCGTCCAGCCGGTCCAGCCGCACACCCAGGCGCTCGCGCAAGGTCCATTCGGCCGGTTCGCGCAGCAGGCGTTCCAGGTTGGCCAGCGTCAGGGTGGCGGGCAGAGGCAACGGGGGTGCATCGGGCCATTCAGAAGGCGCGACGGGCGCCGCGCTGTGCAGCGCTGGCCAGTCGTTGTCGTATGTGGTGTGGCTGGGCGTCTGCCCCGGTTCGGCCCAAAAGTAGCGACGCGAAAACGGCTGCAGCGGTTGCAGGCCGGGGTGCGGCGCGTCTTGCCAGTACTGCGCCAGGGTGTCTTGCAACTGCGCCACCAGCACCGACGGGGGTTGCTCGCTGTCGTCGCTGGCACGGCGGCCTTGCCAACTGATGTACAGTTTGTCGCGTGCCGACAGCAACGCTTCCAGGAACAGGTAGCGGTCGTCCTCGCGACGCGAACGGTCGCCGGGACGCATCTGGCGCGCCATCAAATCGAAGTCGCGGGCAGCGGCTCGGCGCGGGTAGTCACCATCGTTCATGCCCAGCAGGCACACCGCGCGGAACGGGATGGAGCGCATGGGCATGAGCGTGGCGAACTGCACGCCACCACCGAAGAAGCGCTGCTGCAGGGCGGGCGCATCCCACTGGGCCAGCCAGTGTTCGCGCACCACCACCAGCGGCAAGGCTTCATCCAGCGCCGCCGCTTCGCACTGCTCCAGCCACGGCCCCAGCGGCAGCAGCAGACGCTGTAGCTGGCGTTCCTCGGCATCGTCGCTCGGGTCAAGGAAGCGCTCGGTCAGGCGTTGCAGCGTGGCCACCCAGTCACGCGGAGTCTGGTCCCGCTGCAGTTCGTGCAGGGTCTGGTCCATGGCGTCCAGCCACTGCACCAACGCCCCCACCAGGCGGGCCGACAGGCCACTGACGGCGGGCAGCGCCGCCACGTCCTGCCACGGTGCGGCGTCACCAGCGGCGTAGCCCAGCAGCATGCGGCGCACGCCAAAGGCCCAGGTGTTGCGTTCCAGCCCGTCCATGCCGGGTGGCAGGCCCCAGTGCTGGCGGTGCTCGGCATCCAGCCCCCAGCGCACACCGGCTTCCAGCAGCCAGGCATGCAAGGTGGCCACGTCGGCGGCCGCCAAGCCAAAGCGCTGGCGCACGGCGGGCACGTCAAAAGCATCCAGCCAGTCGGCCAGCGTCACGCGCGCCTGCGGCAGTTGCAGCAACTGCTCCAACACACGGGCCAAAGGCAACTGCCCCGCCCCCACGTCGGCCACGCTGTAAGGAATGTGGCGCGCCTCGCCGGGCGCAAAACGGCCAAACACAGCCTGGATGTGCGGCGCAAAAGCGGACATGTCCGGCACCATCACGATCACGTCGCGCGGCTGCAGGCGGGCGTCGGCATCGAACCAAGCCCACAACTGGTCGTGCAGGCACTCCACCTCGCGCTGGGCCGAATAGCCCATGCGCAGCAGCAGGCTGTCGTCGTTGGGCACGGCTTCGGGCTGGGTGGGCGGCGGGTTAAGGTGCAGCAAATCAGCCTGCAAACGCCGCAGCCGCGTGGGCGGCTCGGGCACGGCCAGCGGATCGACGAACAGGTCGATGGTGTCGAAACGCTGCCGGTACTGCTGCGGCAGGTCAAAGCTGTTGAGCAGGTGCAGGTAGTCGCGCCCCTGCTTGCCCCAGGCAGCGAGCAGCGGGTGGCTGTGCAGATGCGCCTGGGCCAGATCGGCCCCGGCCTGCCAGCCCGGTTTTTGCCCCTGGCGCTGGCGTTCCTGCTGGCGCAGCCATTCGCGGCCTTCCACGATGTCGCCCCAGTGGAACTGGCAGGGGTTTTGCACCAGCATCAGCACCTGGCACACCTGCCCCAGCGCGGCCAGCGCCTCCACCTGCTGCATGGGCAGCGACGACACCCCGAACACCGCAATGCGCGGCGGCAGCCCCGGCGGCCGTGGGCGGCCTTCCGACCCCTGCATGGCACGCATGAAGCAGGTATGGACGCCAGCGCGCGACCAGGCTTGCGCCCCCTGCCCGCTAGGCATGGCCGGTGTGGTCGGGCCTGATTGCTGCTCCAGATCGGCCAGCACGTCTTGCCACAGGCGGGCTTGCCAAGCTTGGTCCGACGGCAAGGGCAGGGGCTGGCCATGGGCATCGCGCAGTTGCGCCAGCCCTGCGGACCAGTCGGCCAGCCAGTCGGCACGGTAGCTCTGGTAGCCATCCAGCACATCGGCCAGTTGCTGCGCCAGTTGCAGGCGTTTGCGGCCATCGGCATCACTGGCCAGGTAGCGTGCCAACGGATCGTACACCGGGTCTTGCGCCACCAGCATCGGCAACAGCCGCACCAGGCGCCACAGCAGCGCCGGTTTGTCCAGCGGCAGGTGTACTGGTACGGCGGTTGGCCCCAGCACGGCGCGGTAGGCCTGCCACAAAAAAGCGCTGGGCAGTTCCAGCCGGGTGGCCGCGCAAATGCCCAAAGCATCGTCATGCGCCAAGGCCAGTTCCAGCCAGTGCTTCATGCCGTTGCTCTGCACCAGCAACACCTCTTGCGCCAGCGGCGGCAAAGGCTCGCGCCGCAACTGCGCCACCAGCAAGTCGCGCAAATCCTCCAGCCGGTTGCCTTGCAACACCACAAAACCCGGTGTGGGTTCAGCAAAAGCGGCAGAAAACAGGGAGGGCTTGGTAGGCATGGGCGGCAAAAGTTACGCCCGATCTTAGCGGCCCAGCGGATCAAAATCCGATACGCTGCACAGCATGAAAGACATCGACCGCCTGTACCGCTACAAAAGCCTGCTGCTGAGCCGCCACGCCGTGCCCAGCGATGAGTTGATGAGCGCTTTGGGCATCTCCATCGCGACCCTGAAGCGCGACATGGCCAAACTGCGCGAACGGCTGCATGTGCCCGTGGTGTACGACCGGCTGCTGGGCGGCTACCGGCTGGAGGCGGCCCATGGCAAACGCGAACTGCCCGGCCTGTGGCTGAGCTCCGCAGAACTCGTGGCCCTGGCCACGCTGCAGCAACTGCTGGCCAACTTTGCACCCGGCGTGCTGTCCAACAAGCTGGCCCCGCTGAAGGAACGCCTCGCCGGGCTGCTGCACGACATCGACCTGGACGCGCTGGGCCTGGCGCAGCGCATACGCGTGGTGCATGCCGGGCAGCGCCGCTTACCGCCAGCCGCTTTCGAGACCGTGGCGACGGCCACCCTGGCCAGGCAGCGCCTGCGCCTGTGGCACCACCGGCGCGAAAGCGGCGACACCCTGGAGCGCGAAGTGTCCCCGCAGCAATTGGTGCACTACCGCGACAACTGGTACCTGGACGCTTGGTGCCACCTGCGTCTGGGCCTGCGCAGCTTTGCGGTCGACGCCATTGAACGCTGCCAGTTGCAAGAAGAAGCGGCACAAGACATGGACCCCGAGGCGCTGAAAACTGCCACCCAGTCCAGCTACGGCATCTTCAGCGGTGCGCCCAAGGCCCGCGCCACACTGCGCTTTTCCCCGGTGCGGGCGCGCTGGGTCTGCAACGAACAGTGGCACCCGGAGCAGACCGGCCGCTGGGAGCAAGACGGCCACTACCTGCTGGAACTGCCCTACAGCGACGAACGCGAACTGGTGGGCGACATCCTGCGCCACGGCGCCGACTGCGAAGTGCTGGCACCGGAATCCCTGCGCACCGCAGTGCGCGAATCGCTGCAACGCAGCATGGCCCTGTACCGCTGACCCCGGAAATACAAAAGCCCCACGCGCACGGGGCACGAAGGGCTTGTGTTGGTGGGTGATGCAGGGTTTGAACCTGCGACCCCTGCCGTGTGAAGGC
>CAYQTH010000017.1:0-3388 GCA_964420415.1 uncultured Macromonas sp.
AGATGACGCCATCCGCGGCCTGACCGTGGTGAAGGATGGCGCCATCACCTGGCCAGCCCCGCCGATCAAGCAGGCAGCCCCCGCCCCCGCCAAGCCCGCCGCGCCGGTGGTCGAGAAGAAAAGTGGTCACGGCCACGGTTCCAGCGGCCCGCTGCCGGCCAAGACACTGGCCATCATCTTCGCCATTGGCGCACTGGCCTTCTGGTTCATTGGCGCTTACGCCCCGGCGGCCTTCCTGGGCCACTTCACCGTGTTCGTGCTGGCGTGCTTCATCGGCTACATGGTGGTGTGGAACGTCACCCCGGCCCTGCACACCCCGTTGATGAGCGTGACCAACGCCATCTCGAGCATCATCGCCATTGGCGCGCTGATCCAGATCGCACCACCCGAGGCAGGCCTGTCCGGCCGCCCGGACGAACTGATCCGCTGGCTGGCGTTTGCTGGCATTGTGCTGACCGCCGTCAACATGTTCGGTGGCTTCGCTGTTACCCGTCGCATGCTCGCCATGTTCCGTAAATAAGAAGAAAGAAGAAGACCATGTCTCAAAGTCTTGCTACGGTTTCTTACCTCGGCGCCGCCATCCTGTTCATCCTGAGCCTGGGCGGCCTGTCCAACCCCGAATCGTCGCGTCGCGGCAACCTGTACGGCATGATCGGCATGGCCTTGGCCGTGCTGGCCACCGTGTTCGGCCCGCGCGTCAGCCCCGAAGGCATGGCCTGGATCGTGGGTGCCCTGGTGGTGGGTGGCGGCATTGGCCTCTACGCCGCCAAGGTGGTGAAAATGACGCAGATGCCCGAGTTGGTGGCACTGATGCACAGCCTGGTCGGTCTGGCCGCTTGCTTGGTGGGTTTTGCCAGCTACGTGGATACCTCGATCCAGCTCGAAGGCGCCGAAAAGATGATCCACGAAGTGGAAATCTACGTTGGCATCCTGATCGGTGCGATCACCTTCTCCGGTTCGCTCATCGCGTTCGGCAAGCTGTCCGGCAAGATCGGCGGCAAGCCGCTGCTGCTGCCCGCACGCCACTGGCTCAACCTGGCTGGCCTGCTGGTCGTGATCTGGTTTGGCCGCGAGTTCCTGGCCGCGCACGATGTGAACGCAGGCATGACCTCGCTGATCGTGATGACCGCGATTGCCCTGCTGTTCGGTATCCACATGGTGATGGCCATTGGCGGTGCGGACATGCCCGTGGTGGTGTCCATGCTGAACAGCTATTCGGGCTGGGCCGCTGCGGCCACCGGCTTCATGCTGAGCAACGATTTGCTGATCGTGACCGGCGCACTGGTGGGCTCCTCCGGCGCCATCCTGTCCTACATCATGTGCAACGCGATGAACCGCAACTTCATCAGCGTGATCGCGGGTGGTTTCGGCAGCGGCGCGGCCAAGCCTGCGGCCAAGGCCGACGGTGCTGCCGCCGAGCCGCAAGGCGAAGTGGTGCCAGTGAGTGCCCAGGAAACCGCCGAAATGCTGCGCGACGCCAAGAGCGTGATCATCGTGCCGGGTTACGGCATGGCGGTGGCACAGGCCCAGCACACGGTATATGAAATCACCAAGACGCTGCGCGAAAAGGGCGTGAACGTGCGCTTTGGCATCCACCCGGTGGCGGGCCGCATGCCGGGCCACATGAACGTGCTGCTGGCCGAAGCCAAGGTGCCGTACGACATCGTGATGGAGATGGACGAAATCAACGAAGATTTCCCCGACACCGATGTGGCGATGGTGATTGGCGCCAACGACATCGTGAACCCCAGCGCCCTGGAGGACCCGGCCAGCCCGATCGCCGGCATGCCGGTGCTGGAGGTGTGGAAGGCCCGTACCTCGATCGTGATGAAGCGTTCCATGGCGTCCGGCTACGCTGGTGTGGACAACCCGCTGTTCTACAAAGAGAACAACCGCATGCTGTTCGGCGATGCCAAGAAGATGCTGGACGACGTGCTGGTGGCGCTCAAGAGCTAAGCCCCGTCACACGGCAACAAAAAACCCGGCAATGCCGGGTTTTTTGTTGCAACTGTCAGCCGCCTGCGCGGCTCTTGCCGACGTGGTTTCACATCATCTTCTGCGCAACACGTTCAGCGACTGCTGGGAAAATGGAACACCGCACCTTCGCGCACCCCGGCACTGGGCCAGCGCTGGGTGATGGTCTTGCGCTTGGTGTAGAAACGCACGGCGTCCGGGCCGTAGGCGTGCAGATCGCCGAACAGGCTGCGCTTCCAGCCGCCGAAGGAGTGGTAGGCCACCGGCACCGGCAGTGCCACGTTCACCCCCACCATCCCGACCTGAATGTGGTCAGCAAAATAGCGCGCCGCCTCGCCGTCGCGCGTGAAGATGCAGGTGCCGTTGCCGTACTCGTGGGCGTCAATCAGGTCCATGGCCTCCTGCAAGGTGGCCACCCGCACCACGCCCAGCACCGGGCCGAAAATCTCCTCGCGGTAGATGACCATGCCCGGTTTCACGTGGTCGAACAGGCAAGGCCCGAGGAAGTAACCGTTCTCGTGGCCAGGCACCTGCAGGCCACGCCCGTCCACCACCAGCGTGGCGCCTTCGGCCACGCCCTGGTCCACGTAGGCCTTGACCTTGTCGAAATGCGATTTCGTCACCAACGGGCCCATGTCGCAGGCGGCGTCGGTGCCGGGGCCCACCTTCATTTGGGCTATCTCGGTGCGCAACCCGGCCATCAGCGCGTCGGCGGTGGCATCGCCCACGCACACCGCCAGCGGCACCGCCATGCAGCGTTCGCCACAGGAGCCGAAGGCCGCGCCCATCAGGGCGCTGACAGCGTTGGTGATGTCGGCGTCGGGCATGACCACAGCGTGGTTCTTGGCCCCGCCCAGCGCCTGCACGCGCTTGCCGTGCGCGGTGCCGGTGGCGTAGATACGTTCGGCAATCGGCGTCGAGCCAACGAAGCTGACGGCCTTGACGCGCGGGTCGGTCAGCAGCGTGTCCACCGCCTCCTTGTCGCCATTGACCACGTTGAGCACACCCGGCGGCAGCCCGGCCTGCAAGGCCAGTTCGGCGATCAGCAAGGCGCTGCTCGGGTCGCGCTCCGAAGGCTTGAGTACGAAGGTGTTGCCGCAGGCCACCGCCATCGGCCACATCCACAACGGCACCATGGCCGGGAAGTTGAACGGGGTGATGCCAGCGCACACGCCCAGCGCCTGGTGTTCGCTCCAGGAATCGATGCCGGGGCCGACGTTGCGGCTGTGTTCGCCTTTCAGCAACTCCGACGCGTAGCTGGCGTACTCCACGTTTTCGATGCCGCGCTGCAGCTCGCCCAGGCTGTCGGCCAGCACCTTGCCGTGCTCGGCGGTGATGAGCTGGCAGATGGCGTCGGCGTTCTGCTCCAGCAGCACCTTGAGCTGGCTCATGACGCGAGCCCGCTTAAGCGGCG
>CAYQTH010000017.1:3398-19605 GCA_964420415.1 uncultured Macromonas sp.
ACCTCGCCGGTGGCGGGGTTGTAGACGGGCTGGGTGCGGCTGCCGCCGCTGACGATCTGGCCGTCGATCAGGTGCTCAACTGTGGGGTTGCTCATGGTGGTGTCGGGGGCGTCAAAAAGGGGGCGTCCATTCAGGGTGCGGCAAGGTCAGGCGGTCTGGTTCAGCGTGTCGCCCAGGGCGTTGACGAAACGGTCGATCTCGGCCGGGGTGCTGATGAAGGGCGGCGCGAACTGCAGGGTGTCGGCACCGTAGCGGATGTAGAAGCCCTTTTGCAGCATGGCCATGGCCACCTCGTAAGGGCGCTTGGCGGGCTCGCCCGGTAGCGGCGCAATGCTGAAACCAGCGGCCAGACCGCAGTTGCGGATGTCCAGCACATGCTGGGCACCGCGCAAACTGTGCACCGCCTTCTCGAAATACGGCACCAGTTCCTGCACGCGCTGCAAGGCGTTGTCCCGTTCCAGCAGGTCCAGCGTGGCCAGGCCCGCGGCACAGGCCACCGGGTGCGCCGAGTAGGTGTAGCCGTGCGGCAGTTCCAGCAGGTAGTCCGGCCCGCCAGCGGCCATGAAGGTGTCGTAAATGCCCTGCTGCACCACCACACCGCCCAGCGGCTGCACGCCGTTGGTCACCTGCTTGGCGAAGTTGAGGATGTCGGGTGTGACGCCGAACGTCTCGGCCCCGGTCCAGGTGCCGCAGCGGCCAAAGCCGGTGATGACCTCGTCGAAGATCAGCAGGATGCCGTGCGCGGTACAGATGTCGCGCAGGCGCTGCAGGTAGCCGTGCGGCGGCACCACCACGCCAGCGGAACCCGAAAACGGTTCCACGATGACGGCGGCGATGGTGGACGCGTCGTGCAGGGCGATGAGGTTAAGCAGCTCGTCGGCCAAGGCGGCGCCGTGCGGCCCTTCTTCCGGTGGCATGCCTTTGTGAAAAGAACCAGCCGGTGGCTGGGTGTGTGGCAAGTGGTCGGCCTCAATGCCTTGACCGTAGAGCTTGCGGTTGGCGGGCAAACCGCCGACCGAAATGCCGCCGTAGTTGACGCCGTGGTAGCCCTTGGCGCGGCCGATCAGGCGTGTCTTGCCAGCTTGGCCACGCAGGCGCCAGTAGGCGCGTGCGATTTTCAGTGCAGTGTCGGCAGACTCGGAACCGGAGCCGGTGAAGAACACCCGGTTCAGGCCAGCGGGCATTTTTTCGACCACGCGGTTGGCCAGTTCGAACGACAGCGGGTGGCCGAACTGGAAGGCCGGGGAATAGTCGAGCGTGGCGGCCTGGCGGCTGATGGCCTGCACAATTTCCTGGCGGCCATGGCCCAGCCCAGTGCACCACAGGCCCGACAGGCCGTCGTACACCTGCTGGCCCTGCGCGGTGGTGTAGTAGGCGCCTTGGGCCTGCACAAACAGGCGCGGGCTGGCCTTGAACTGGCGGTTGCCAGTGAAAGGCATCCAGTGCGCGGCCAGCCAGTCGGCGTCGGTGCGCGCGGCAGAGGTGGCGGAGGGGTGGTCGCTCATGTCCATGCGGTGCAGGTCCTGTTCCAATGGCATCAGGCTGCAGATTGTGTCAACCAGTGCTACTCTTATAAATGACTCTTTATAAACATTCAGTTGACAAAATATGCAAATAAAGAACCTGGCCACCCTGGGCCAGTTGGGCGATGCCGATTTGCGCCTGCTGCGCGTGTTCAAAAGCGTGGTGGAATGCGGCGGCATGGCCTCGGCCGAGCTGGAGCTGAACATTGCGGTGTCCACCATCAGCCGCCATGTGAAGGACCTGGAAACCCGGCTGGGCCTGGTGCTGTGCCGACGCGGGCGCGGCGGCTTTGCTCTCACACCCGAGGGTGAGCAGATCTACCAGTCTGCGCTGCGCCTGCTGTCGGCCACCGACGACTTCCGCGGCAACCTGCACGACATCCACCGACGCCTGGGCGGCGACCTGCACGTGGCGCTGTTCGAAAAAACCGCCAGCAACCCCGAGGCCCGCATTGCCAACGCCGTGGCCGCCTTCCGCCACCTGGCGCCCCAGGCCACGCTGCACTTGCACGTGGGCAGCATCGGCATGATCGAACGCGGCGTGCTGGACGGGCAGTACCACCTGGGCATCATCCCGGAACACCGCCGATCGGACAGCCTGCTTTACCAAGACCTGTTCGGCGAAACCATGCTGCTCTATGCCGGACAGGGGCACCCGTGGTTCAGCGCTGGCAAGCAACACCTGGACTGGGACGACCTGCGCCAACAGGACTTGGCCGCGCTGGGCTACCACTCGCCCAACATGGAACTGACCCACGCCCGCCGCCTGGAGCGGGCGGCCAGCGCCAGCGACCAGGAAGCGGTGGCGACGCTGGTGCTGTCCGGCGCCTTCGTCGGCTTCCTGCCGGACCACTACGCCGAACCCTTTGTGCGCGCGGGCCGCCTGAGGGCAGTGGCGCCGGAAGTGCTGCGCTACACCTGCCGCTTCAGCAGCATTGTGCGGCGCTCACCTGCGCCGTTGCGGCTGACCCAGGCGTTTCTGGAAAAACTGGCGGCGGCGCACCGCACGTGAAACCCATGCCAGGCCTGCATCAGCGCCAGCAGTTTCGGAGCTGTGCTTCGGCCACTTGCACGCCAGGCAGGGCAGGCGCAGCGGTGGTCGACGCGGGCAAGGCTTCATAGCCGAAAAAATACGGCACCCCTCGCACCGGCACCAGCAAGCCGCCTTGCGCCGGAGGGCCACTCAGGCGTTCCAAGTCCTGCGCCGACAACGGCTGCACCCGGTCATGGTGACGTGACTGGCTGAACACCCCATGGCGCCACTGGTAGATTTCCTCCAGTTTCTGCTCATAGGTGTACGCGTGACCGTTGTCGTTGTAGAAGTCGACGAAGCGCCCCCGGCCCAGGTAGATGGTGTTGGAACCTTCGTAGCCCGACAGCACCCAACTGTCCGGGTCCGGGTTGCGGAAATAGGCCCAATCGCCTGGCACGAAATTGCGCGGAGCCACATCGAACAGCACCCGCAGCAACTTGCCTGGCTGGGGGCGGGTCTCTGGCTCGAAGCCGTCCTGCGCACGCCACATGGTGCCGGGCTCGATACCGTGCAAGGGCTCCCCCCCTGCCCACAAGCGCTGCACCAGCAGGCGCGCCATGGTCGGCTTGGGCTGGGACCGGCTATAGAAGTCCAACACCCCGTGAGCAAACACCAGCCGGGCAGCGGTGTAGCAGCCAAAAGCGTAGGCTTGGGGACGCAGAAACGGATCACGCAATGCCGCCGCCAGCGACACATCGCGCCGTGGTGTGCCATTGCGCCAGAAGCGGGGTGACCAGATCGCCGGGGTGCCATCCGGCCAAGGCCATTCCAACTGCTCGGCCCAGGCCACGATGTGCTGGCGCAGTGCCACGTGTTCACGCAAAGCATCCAGGTGACAGGCCGCGCCGCTCAACTCGGTGCGGCGACCGTGCTGCATCAGAGCCAGCACGATCTCTTTGGCGCTGACGGTATCGACCTCACGGCGCCCGCCCGTCGCTGTGGGCAATGACTGCGTGCTGTGGCTGACCCAAAAGTTCGGTCGCTGAGTGAAGTCGAGCGTGCTACTGTCGCCAGGCAGCGTCCGCAGGGTGTAGGTCAGGGTGCCGCGCTGGGGGTCGTCCTGCACAGCCACCAAATGCTCCGGCACACCCAGTTCATGCAGGTAGTCACGCATACCAGCCCAGACGCGGGCTCGCGGGGCGGCGTCACAGATGAACTGCAACCCCGCCAGGCTGGACATAGGCACAGAAACGTCCTGGGCCGCCTGAGAGGATGGCCAAGCAGACAGCACCCCGACCGCCCCCAGCAACGCCGCAGTCAACCTCCACCGTGCCCCCTGGCGGCCCTGCGGTGTGCGATGGCCTGACACTGCGCAAGAGAACAGCGCTCTGACCGTGGCAGAGGGGCCGCACCCAACCGCGACTCGTCTAAAACATGGCAGATTTTTTCTGAGGTGGTTCACCGACAGCACCCCAGGTAGTCGACCAAAGCATCGCCCGCCACTCGGCCACTCGCCAGACACGCTGTGAGCAGGTAACCGCCGGTGGGCGCTTCCCAGTCCAGCATTTCGCCTGCGCAGAACACGCCGGGCCATTCGCGCAGCATCAGGCCTGAAGTCAACCTCGCCAGGTCCACACCACCAGCGCTGCTGATCGCCTCGTCCAGTGGCCGCGGCGCCACCAGCGTCAACGGCAACCCTTTAATAGCAGCAGCCAGCGACAGCACATTGCTGAAGACCGCGGCCTCCAGCACCTCGTGCAACAGCGCCAGGTGTATTCCGCCCAAACCCAGACGGCCTTTGAGCTGGCTGGCCAAGCTGCGGCTGCCACGCCCACGCTGCAGCTCGGTCTGTACTCGCTCCACCGTCCAGTCGGGTTTCAGGTCCAGGGTCAGGTGTACCTGCCCGGCGCGTTCAATCTCGTCACGCAGCAGCGCGGAAGCCGCGTAGACCAGACTGCCCTCCAAGCCATGCCCGGTGACCACGCATTCACCCTTGCGTTCGAAGCGCTGGCCCAGGCCATCGACGACAGACAGCACGACCCCCTTAAGCGGCTGGCCAGCGTGGCGGCTGCGCAAAAAGTCGCTCCAGCCACGTCGCCCATGCACCGCTACGTCGAAGCCGCAGTTGGCAGGTTTGAGGGTCTTCACGGGCACGCCGTGCGCGGTCAACCAAGGCACCCAGGCGGCATCGGAACCCAGCCTGGGCCAGCTGCCGCCACCCAGCGCCAGCAGCACGCCCTTGGCCTGAACCTGGCACGGTCCATGGGGAGTGTCAAACGTCAGCTGCCAACTGGGCTCTTGGCCCCCGCCACGCCGGGCAGGGGCGAGATAGACGCCGTCCGGCGCCGCGACGGGTGGCTGGTGCTGCAACTCACCGTTCCAGCGGTGCCGCATGTGAAACACCACGGGCACACCGGAAGCCGGGTGGCGCAAGCGGTGCAGCCAGGCCCGCAGCAACGGCGCGGCTTTCATATCGGTCGGGAACACGCGCTGCGAGCTGCCCACGAAAGTGTTTATGCCCAGCCCGGCAGCCCAGTCGCGCACGGCCTGGGGGCTGAGGGCTTGCAGCCAGCGCTCACAAACAGCGGCCTGTGCGCCGTAACGCTGCACGAATACGGGCAAAGGTTCCGCATGCGTGAGGTTGAGGCCGCCGATCCCGGCCAGCAGGAACTTGCGCCCCACCGAAGGCATGGCATCAAACAGGTGCACAGACACCCCTGCAGCGCTCAGCACTTCAGCAGCTGCCAAACCAGCTGGGCCACCGCCAACAATGGCAACATCACACAACAAAAAGGGGGAATTCGACACAGGATTCAGGACTCGCTTGCTACCAGCCATGGTACACGCCAGCGGGTGTTGGAAAAATGTTTGATAAGTTGTCAGGACTGAGCCCCTTGGAACGACAGAACAGACGTGCACGACAGGCTGCACGCATTTTCACCAAGGCAACCGACATGAACCTGAAATCCATCGCCACCCTCGCCGCCACCCTGGTGGCCACTTCCACTTTTGCCGCTGGCACCGACGCCAAATGCGGCGCAGGCAGCTGCAGCAAAAAAGAAACCGTGCAGAAAGATGCCAATTGCAGCAAAAAGGAAAGCAGTTGCTCGAAGAAGGACGCCAGTTGCTCCAAGAAAGACGAGGGCAAGGAAGCGGCTTGCTCCAAGAAGTGATGCCTTCTTGACCCCGCACAGGAGTACACGATGGCCGGACTGGGCTACCGCCGCGACATGGCCGACTGGGACATGTCGGCCGTGGCGGCGGATTTTTTTGAGGTCGCACCCGAAAACTGGCTGCGGCGTGACCGCAGCCCCCTGCACCGCCTGGTCGAGTCGGGACGGCCCGTGCACCTGCACGGCGTCTCGCTCAACCTGGGTGGCACCGGGCCACTGTCTGCGTCCTTCCTGCGCGAGGTACGGGCGCTGATGGACGACCTGGGCACCCCCCATTACTCGGACCACCTGGCCGCCAGCGGCGACGCGCACCAGCTCTACGACCTGTTCCCTGTGCCCTTCACCCGGGCCGAAGCACGCCGTGTGGCCGACCGCATCCGCCAGGCACAAGACGTGCTGGGCTGCCACATGGCCGTGGAAAACACCACCTGGTACACCAACAAGGGCGACTTGCCGGAGAGCGCATTCCTGTCACTGGTGCTGGACTGGGCCGACTGCGGGTTGCTGCTCGATCTCAACAACATCGACGTCAACCACAAAAACCACGGCACGCCCAATGCGGCGAGCTTCGTAGCCGCACTCGACCTCAGCCGCGTGAGCTACCTGCACGTGGCCGGGCACGAGTTCGACGCACGCTTCGGCCTGCACCTGGACACCCACAGCCAACCCGTGGCTCACCACACCGTCCATGCCGCACTGGACTTGCACGCGCGGCTGGGGTTACCCATTCTTCTCGAATGGGACCACGACCTGCCCGACCTGGCCACCCTGAACCGGGAACTGCAATGTCTACAGGCTTTTACGACTACGTAAGGGGCCGCAGCGACGTTGTGCCCGAGGGCTACAGCGAAACCGGCCTGCGCGTCTACCGCCACCTGGTGTTTCTGGGCGCCAGCCAAATGGTTGACGCCCACTACCCAGACCTGCGCTCCCAACTGGGCGAAGCGCCCTACCGCGCCCTGGTGGAAGACTTTGTGCGTCAGTCCGCCTGGACCTCGCCTTACTACGGAGACCTGAAAAATGAATTCCTTGATTACCTGGAACGCACGCGTGCGTGACTGTTGCGGCCAACTGACCCGTTCGCTCGACGGCCTGGGCCTGCTGGCCCTGCGGCTGTTTGCCGGACAGGAATTCCTGCTCGCCGGGCTGACCAAACTGCGCTATGGCCTGCAAGCCCCCGAGTGGTTCGCCGGACTCAACTTCCCGGCACCGTTGTACCTGCTGGGCCCCGACCTGAACTGGCTGGCCGCTGGACTGGGCGAAACCGTGTTGGGCGCGGCCTTGTTCCTGGGCCTGAGCGGTCGGCTGGCTGCATTGGGGCTGCTCTTCATCACCTGGGTGGCGGTGTACAGCGTGCACTTCGACCTCGGATGGGCCGGCTGGAACCAGATTGAGACGGAGCATGGCCTGGGTTACAAAGTGCCGCTGATGCTGGCCCTGATGCTGCTGGCCGTGCTGAGCCAGGGTTCTGGGCGATACTCGCTCGATGCGTGGTGGTGTCAGCGCTGCCACTGAGCTGGCTGACGAGCCGCCTGGCACGCCCTCAGGAACCGCATGACGAATCACCTGTCGCACCCCGACCTGGCCAACTGGGCCCGCCAATGGCGGGGCCCCATGCTGCGCTTTGCCCTGCTGCACCTGCAACCCCGCGAAGACGCCGAAGACGCGGTGCAAGAAGCGCTTACCGCCTTGCTGCTGGCCGACTCCGACGCGCTGACGAACAGTGACCCCAAACGCTACCTGTTCGGCATCCTCAAACACAAAATCACCGACCAGCTGCGCCGCAAATACCGTCCCGAAACCAGCTACAGCGACGCTTTCAGCGACGACCTCGACCAGATCCTCTTCAACGAGGGCGGCCACTGGACTGACGGCGTGGCACCCGCTCCCTGGACCTGTCCGCAAGCGCAATTGCAAAGCCAGCAATTCTTCGCAGTGGTGGACATCTGCATGCACAAACTGCCCGCCAAACCTGCTCGCGTCTTCAGCATGAAGGAGCTGCTGGAATGCGACCCGCCCGAAATCTGCGCCACCCTGGGCTTGAGCCAAACCGACTACTGGCAGTGCATGAGCCGCGCGCGCAAACAGATTCAGTTGTGCCTGGACCAGCACTGGTTTGCCGGAGAACGCCCATGTTGAATTGCCAGACCTACATCTTCCAGCTCACATCCGGCCAGCTCGATGACGCTGGCTGGATGCAGCGCCTGGCAGCCGCCCAGCACCGTCTGCTGTGCCGCCGCTGCCGCGCTTTCACCCGCAACGACGCGAAGTTGACACACATCCTGCAAGACTTCCACAACCAGTTGACGGTGAACGCGTCACCGAACCCTGACCATCAGTGGCATCATCCGGTTCCATGAAAATTGCAGTGATGGGCGCCGGTGCAGTCGGTTGCTACTACGGGGGCATGCTCGCCCGCGCCGGGCATGAGGTAACCTTGATCGGTCGGGCGGCGCACGTCGCGGCGATACGCTGCAACGGCCTGCGCTTGCAGACCCTCGCGTTTGACGAGCACATACCGGTGCACGCCAGCACCGACGCCGCCGAGGCCCAGGACGCCGAGCTGGTACTGGTGTGCGTCAAATCCGCCGACACCGAAGACGCCGCGTTGCAGCTGCACCCCTACCTAGGCCCCGCCACCGAAGTCTGGAGTTTGCAGAACGGCGTGGACAACGCCGAACGCCTGGCAGCAGTGCTGCAACGCCGGGTACAACCCGCCGTGGTGTACGTGGCCGTTGAAATGACCGGCCCGGGCCACGTGCGGCACCACGGCCGGGGTGAACTGCAGATTGGGCCAGGCCCGGCCAACGCACGTTGGGTCACGCCCTTCCTGCAAGCGGGGGTTCCACTGGAACTCTCGGATCAGGTGCCCGTCATGCTGTGGACCAAACTGGCCATCAACTGCGCATACAACGCCTTGTCCGCCCTGGGTGGCCGCTCCTATGGCGACATGGTGGCTATTCCCGGCGTATGGGACGTGATGCGTGCCGCTGTGCAGGAATGCCAGGCGGTGGCGCAGGCCGAAAACATCGCCTTGCCTGCCTCTGTGTGGGAAGACGTGGAACGCATTGCCCAGACCATGCCCACCCAGTGCTCATCCACAGCACAGGACCTGAAGCTGGGCCGGCGCAGCGAGATCGAACACCTCAACGGCCACGTGGTGCGCCGCGGCCAGGCCCTGGGACTGGCCACCCCCGTCAACCATGTGCTGCTGACACTGGTAAGGCTGCGCGAAAGCACCTGGGGCTGAATATTCTGCGGTGCTGAGGCAGCACACTTGCAACAGATACTGCAAACCATTATCATTAACTATCTAGCATTTTTAGGCAGGTCATGATCGTTTGCGTCTGTCACCGTGTCAGTGACAAAACCATCGCCCATTGCGCGCGTTCGGGCGCCGACTTTGACGATATCCAGTTGGAACACGGCGTGGCCACGCAATGTGGCCAATGCGAACACAGCGCGCGCATGCTGTGGCTGCAATGCCGTGTCGGCCAGCCTGTGGCCCACATGAGTGCCGAATTTCCGCACGCCGACACACAGGACTGACCTTTTTCGCGCCCTGCGGCACGGCAGTGGGCATGTGCTTCACTGCAACTGCACTGGCGAGGGTGACGCGAGCTTGGCTCCGAACCAACAGGTAGACAACAATAACAACCCGTTTCTTTTGTTCGACGAGCCATCACTGTTCACTTCGCCACGCCAGGGCTAAACTGCGTCCACACAGCTCACGAAAGGACCCCCCATGAAAGGCGACGCCCAAGCCATTGCCCACCTGCAAGCGCAGCTCAAAAACGAGTTGACCGCCATCAACCAGTACTTCGTGCACTACCGCATGCTCAAGCACTGGGGCTTCGACAAGCTGGCCAAAAAGGAATACGAAGAATCGATCGGCGAAATGAAACACGCCGACTGGCTGATGGATCGCATCTTCATGCTCGACGGCCTGCCCAACCTGCAGGACCTGGGCAAGATCAACATTGGCGAAGATGTGCAGGAAATGCTGACCAGCGACTTGGCTCTGGAACGTGCTGCGCAGGCCACCATCAAGGAGGGCATTGCCCACTGCGAAGGTGCGCGCGACTACGTGTCACGCGACCTGTTGCTGAAGATTTTGGATGACACGGAAGAACACATCGATTTCCTGGAAACCCAGCTCGACCTGATCGGCAAAGTGGGGTTGCAAAACTACCAGCAGAGCATCATGGGCGAAATGGGGTCCTGAGCCGCAAAGTCAGTCACATGGCGTGGGCGGCCTTTCGCCGCGCAACCGGCCACCTTCAGGCCAACAGGCGTTCCTGCAGGCGCTCGCGCCGCGCGGCATCCAGCCCCGCCACACGGCTCAGGTAGCCCTCCATGCCGCCGTAGTCGCGGTCCAGCACCGCCCAGGCGGTGTTCAGGTAATCGGGGTAGACGTACACCGCCGGGGCCAGCGCGGCCTCGTCCAGTTCCACCCCCAGTTCGGGCAGCAAAAAGCCTTGCAGTTCACGTCCCAGCCGGTCTGCCTCTACCCGCTCGGCCGACAGCAGGTAGTCGGCCATGATGTCGTCGCGCGCCACCCCCAATGCCGACAGCAGCACCGCGCACAAAAAACCAGTCCGGTCCTTGCCCGCGTGGCAATGGATGACGAGCGGCAGCTTGGCATCGTCGCCCAGAATGCGGTCGAACAAAGCGGGCACGGCAGGGGCAAAGGCCGCGGGCATGTTGCGGTAGGTGTCGAGCATGCCCTGCGTCATGCCGTGGGCGGTGGGGTGCTCGGCCAGGTAGTCGCGCATGCCGCCTTGCATGGCTCGCAGGTCGGTCAGGATGCCCATGTCCAGGCGGTCGGGCTCGTGGCCCTGGGCCCAGCGGTTGGGCAGGGCCTGGCTTTCCTTTGGGCTGCGCAAGTCGCATACCAGACGCAAACCCAGACCCGCCAGGCGGTTCAGGTCACCCGCGCTGGCGCGTTCGAACCCTTGTGACCGGAAGACGGTGCGCGCGCGGACACGGCGGCCATGGCGTGCGGGCACCCCGCCCAGGTCGCGGAAATTGGGCAGGCTGGGAAGAACCAGGGGATCGGCCGATGTCATGCGCACACTCCAGAAACGGGGGCACCCGGCGGCATGGCCGGGGCTGGCAAAAGAATGACATCTTAGGGGCTGCCGGTGTCCTGCGCATGACGCGCGCCGATAGACGAGCGCACCCACGGGGCACCGCCCCATCCGCTTCCGGGGCAGGCGTCAAGCAGCCGCCGTGGCGGGTGTGTAGCGTTCGCTCAACACCTGATCCGGCGGCACGCCCAGTTCGCTGGCCACCGCTTCGGTCGCGTCAAGGAGCCCTGGCGGGCCGCACAGGTAGATGTCGGGCCACTGGCCAGTTTGTGCGGCCAGGTCCTGGCGCAAGGCATCGACCACGGAACCGCTGAAGCCCGTCCAGCCGGGCGCAGCTTGCCACACACACTGCACCACCTGCAAACCGGGCAGGTCGGCCTGCAGAGCCGCCAAAGCAGTCTGGCCGAACAGCTCGGCCGGGCGCGTCACGCCCAGGTAGAGGCGCGTGGGTTGCGGCTCCTGGAATTCGGCCATGCGGCGCAGCATGGACAGCAGCGGGGCCAGCCCGGTGCCGCCGGCCACGAACCAGCGCGGACGCAGGCCGTTTTCCTTCAGCCCAAATGCACCTTGCGGTCCGTGCACCTTCAAGCGGCTGCCCACCTGGGCCTGTTCGTTCAGCCAGGTGGAAAAGCGTCCCTTGGGCTGCAGCCGGATCATGAACTCCAGCCTCGACTCCCAGTTGCTGGTGTTGGCCAGCGAATAGGCTCGCTTGAGGTCCAGCTCGGGCACTTCCAGCTCAGCGAACTGGCCGGGTTCGAACTCGGCCATGGCCCCGTCGCCGTTTTCGTCCGGCAGCAGGCGCAGTGCCAGCCGCACGGTGCATTCGCCGTCGCGTTCCAGCTCGGTCACTTCAGCCTCGCGCACGGGCAAGCTGCCGTGGGCGACACGGCTGCTGTCGTAAGGCAGGGCCACGCGCAAATCGGAGCACGGCGTGGTGCGGCACAGCAGGATGCCGTGCTGCCCTTCGGCCCCGGCGGGCAGAGCCGCCGGGTTGTGCTCGCCCAGCACGTAGTCGCCCAGCCGCACCAGCGCGTGGCAGGCGCCGCAACTGCCTTGGCGGCATTGCGCCGCCAGCCGCAGTTGCGCCTGCTCCGCTGCGTCCAGCAGGGTTTGCTGCGGCGCGCAGGACACGTTCAGGATCTGGCCATCCTGCGTTTCCAGTTCCACATTGAAAAGCCTCACGGCGCTGTCCATCGCGTGTCCTCCTGCGCCGGGGCTCAAGCGGCCTTGAGCATCATGGCGTCGCGGATGTCGGCTTCGGCCTCGCCAATCGGCTTCAGCGCGAACTTGTCCACCAGCACGTTCACCAGGTTGGGCGTCAGGAAGGCCGGCAGGGTGGGGCCCAGGCGGATGTTCTTGATGCCCAGCGCCAGCAGCGTCAACAGCACGGCGGCAGCCTTTTGCTCGAACCACGACACGATCAGCGACAGCGGCAGGTCGTTGACACCGCAGTCGAAGGCTTCGGCCAGGGCCGAGGCGATCTTGATGGCGGAGTAGCTGTCGTTGCACTGGCCAATGTCCAGCAAGCGCGGGATGCCGCCAATGTCACCAAAGTCGTGCTGGTTGAAGCGGTACTTGTTGCAGCCCAGGGTCAACACCACGGTGTCGTTGGGGGCCTTTTCGGCAAAGTCGGTGTAGTAGTTGCGGCCAGGGGCGGCGCCGTCGCAGCCACCGATCAGGAAGAAGTGTTTGATGGCACCGCTCTTGACAGCGTCGATCACCGGACCGGCCACGCCCAGCACGGCGTCACGGCCAAAGCCGACGGTGATGGTCTTTTCCGGTTCGTCGGCCTTGAAGCCGGGCAGCGCCTGGGCGGCCTGAATCAGCGGGGCAAACTGGTGGTGTTCCAGATGACGCACGCCGGGCCAGCCCACCGGGCCGGTGGTGAAAATGCGTTGGCGGTACGCGGGCAGCGGCTCGATGATGCAGTTGGACGTCATCAGGACCGGGCCGGGGAAGTTCGCGAAGTCCAGCTGCTGGTCCTGCCAGGCCCCACCGTAGTTGCCCACCAGGTGCTTGTAAGCCTTCAGTTTGGGGTAACCGTGGGCCGGCAGCACCTCGCCGTGGGTGTAGACGTTGATACCCTTGCCCTCGGTCTGCTTGAGCACAGCTTCCAGGTCGCCAAAGTCGTGGCCAGAGACCAGGATGGCCTTGCCCGCCACCGGGGTCACGCGCACGGCGGTCGGCTGCGGCGTGCCATAGTTGCCGGTGTTGGCGGCGTCCAGCATCTCCATCACACCCAAGTTCAGCGTGCCCAGATCCAGCGCCTGCTGCAGCATGGCGTTGATGTCGGTCGGCTCTTGCGCCAGGAAGTCGAGTGCGTTTTCAATGCCCGCAAAAACTTCTTCGCGGTCCTGGCCCAACACATGGGCGTGGTGGGTATAGGCAGCCACACCCTTCAGGCCATACAAAATGAGCGAGCGCATGCCGATCACATCGGCGCCCACCAGTTCGATACCGGCGTTGATGCCCACCAGCGCGGCTTGCGCCAGCAGACCCGCCTGGTCCGCCGCGGGTTGCCAGCCTGCCGGACCGCCCAGCAGCTCCGGCGTTTGCCCGGCTGCGCGAGCGGCAGCTTCGTAGCGCGCCTTGGCGGTGTCACGCAGCTTGGCGGCCTCTTGCAGCAGGCCAACGAAGCGGGTGGCGTTGAAGTTCACGTTGGTCAACGTCGTGAACAGGGCGTAGATCATGAAGCTGTCCGCTTCGCGGTCCGGGGCACCCAGGACACGCGCACGCTTGGCGTATTGGGCGATGCCCTTGACAGCATGCACCAGCAGGTCTTGCAGGTCGGCGGTGGTAGCGTCCTTGCCGCAGTTGCCGCGCTGGGATGCGCAGCCAGCCGCGCCGCTGGAAGTACGTTGGGTTTGCTCGCACTGGTAGCAGAACATGTGTCGGGTCTCCGTGTGTTCGTGGATGGGTCGCTGCCCGGCGGGCAACGCGCAACGCAAGATTACGGAGACCTGACAAGCCCGGCCTTGAGGGCAATCAAGAAATTCCGGCCCGCATGCGCTTGCAGGGGCCGGGTTTGATCTGGATCAGGGTTGGTGCTCGCGCAGGCGGCGCACCGACTGGATGTGGATGGTGCGGCCTTGGACTTCGATCAACCCGGCGCGGGTCAAGTCCTGGAACGAACGCGACAGGGTTTCGGGCGTCAGGCTCAAGCGCGAGGCTATCACCTGCTTGCTGGTGCTCAGGTCCACCGCATGGGTGTCGTCCTCCCCCGCCAGGGCCTGTTCGCACTGTTGCAGCAAATAGCCGATGACGCGCTGCGTGCTGGAGCGCTCGGAATAGGTTTCCACATCGCGCACCAGCGCGTGCAACCGCACCGACAGCCCGGCCAGCATGCGCCGCGCGAACTGCGGGTCGGTGGCCAGCAGGCGGTCCACGGCACTCTGTTCCACGCGCAGCAACAGCGAATCCTGCAAAGCCTCGGCCGTGACCGGGTAAGGCTTGCGCAGGAACATCACGGCTTCACCCAGGCTTTGCCCCTGCTGGATGATTTCCAGCACCTTTTCCACGCCTTGCGAATTGGTCATGCCCAGCTTCATCTGGCCATAGGCCACCACGTAGAAGCCGGTGACCGGGTCGCCCCGGCGGAACAGCACCTCACCCCGCTGCAAGCGGTGCTCGGTCAGGCCCACCATCAGGCTGCTCAGCTGCTCCGGCGGCACTGCCTGGAACAGCGGCACGTGCGACAGCACCTGCAAGGCGCGCTCAGGCACCAGCGGCGCACTGCCAGCACCCTGTGGGGTTGAAGATTCTGTGTCCATGTATCAGGCCATTTGGGAAATGGTTTTGCGAAAACGGGCCAGTGACAGGGTAAACATCACCATGCCGATGACGAACAGCGCCAGGAACTGCGGCCACACCACGTCCAGCCCGGCCGCCCGGTACAGAATGGCCTGCCCCAGTTCCACGAAATGGGTCGTGGGCGCCAGCAGCATCAAATCCTGCACCAGCACCGGCATGCTCTCGCGCGGGGTCACGCCGCCCGAGAGCAGTTGCAGCGGCAGCAAAGTCAAAATCATCAACAGCCCGAACTGCGGCATGTTGCGCGCCACCGTGGCCATGAATATGCCCATGGACGTGGTCGCGAACAGGTGCAGTGTGACCCCGCACAGAAACAGCGCCACCGACCCTTCAATCGGCACCCGCAGCACGCCCTGCACCACCAGTGCCAGCGACAGCCCGGTAGCCACCAGTACCACCATCGCCATGGACCAGACCTTGGCCAGCATGATCTCGGTCGGCGTCACCGGCATCACCAGCAAATGCTCCACCGTGCCGTGCTCGCGCTCACGGATCAGGGCTGCCCCGGTCAGGATGATGGACAGCATGGTGATGTTGTTGATGACCTCCATGAGCGAACCGAACCAGCCGGGGTCCAAGCTGGGGTTGAAGCGCGCGCGCAGGTTGAGTTCCACTGGCGGCACCGCCGCACTGCGGTGGCGCTGCACGAATTCGGCCACCTCGCCCGCCACGATCTGCTGCACATAACCGCTGCCCGCAAAGGCCTGGCTCATGCGCGTGGCGTCCACATTGAACTGCAGGGCGGGCGCCTTGCCCGCCAGCACATCGCGCTGGAAATGCGGCGGGATGTTGAGCACAAAGGTGTAGCGCCCGGCGTCCAGGCCCGCGTCCATCTGCGACAGGTCGATCAGTGCGGGGGCGGTGAAACGCGGCGGGTAGAACGCGCTGACAATGCGGGTGGAGAGCTGCGACTGGTCCTCGTCCACAATGGCAATGGCCGCCTTGTGCAGCGTTTCCGGCATGGCGGTGGCCGCCAGATAAATGGCGCCCGTGAAGGTCCAGACGATGAGCGCCAGCAGCATCACGTCGCGGCGCAGGCTCCACAGTTCTTTCACGCCCAGGCGGTAGATGTTGCTCAGGTGGCGGCGCATCTCACGTCTCCTGCTTTTTCAACAGGGCAATGGCCGCGCCCAGCACCACCGGCACCGCCACCAGCAGCACCAGCAGTTCGGCGTGCAGGTCGGCAAAACCCAGCCCCTTGCTGAACACACCGCGGCTGATGATCAGCATGTAGGTGGCCGGAAACACCTCGCCCACGAACCGGCCCGCCCCTTCCAGCGACGACACCGGGTTGATCAGCCCCGCGTACTGGATGGCCGGGATGAGGGTGCCGATCATGGTGAAGAACATGGCCGCCACCTGGCTGCGCGTCAGGGTGGAGGCCAGCAGGCCGATCCCGGTCGACATGAGGTTGAACAGGAAAGCCGCCAGCAACAGCGCCGGGAAACTGCCCTTGAACGGCACGCCGAACACCGTGACCGCCAGCACGCACATGAAGACGAAATTCAGCATCGCCAGCACCACATAGGGCATTTGCTTACCGAGCAAGAATTCCGTGCGCGTGATGGGGGTGACGTACAGGTTGATGATGGAGCCCAGTTCCTTTTCGCGCACCACCGCCAGCGCGGTCAGCATGGA
>CAYQTH010000018.1:0-16341 GCA_964420415.1 uncultured Macromonas sp.
AACATCAAGAGCAGCGTCATCACGCAAGACTTTGTGCATGGCGCCGACTACGCCGCCCTGGCCGAAGCCGCCGAAACCTTCCGCGGCCTGCTGGGCGAAGGCGCCAAAGCGCTGCGCGGTGAAGGCGACCGCCAGAAGGAAGAAAAGGTGGGCGATTTCCGCAGCGCCATGGCCTGGCTGATTTCGGAAGCCGAACGCACCACCGCGCGCCAGCGCTACAAAGGCCTGGGCGAAATGAACGCCGCCCAATTGTGGGAAACCACCATGGACCCGACCGTGCGCCGCCTGCTACAGGTGCGCATTGAGGACGCCATCGAGGCCGACAAGGTGTTCACCATGCTGATGGGCGATGAGGTGGAACCGCGCCGGGTGTTCATTGAGACCAATGCGCTGCGGGCGGGGAATATTGACGTTTGATCTTGTCGGATGACACGGTTAGTGAAAAGCGTGCCAAGTTAGTGAAAAATTACTGACACGGTTAGTGAAAACTTCCGACAGCAGCAGATAGCGAAACGCCCGGTTCACCCGGGCGTTCGTTTTGACACCTCTACCAACGTTTCCAGTCGCTGCCTGTGTCGCCGCTGACTGCAGAGGAACCGTAGATCACCTACCCCGACGGCAATCGCGTGCGCAGATACCCCATGCCGTTCGACTTTGGATCGCAGCACCACGATCCCTTCATGAACCGAGCGCAACGTCGACAAGCGGAGCGCGAGGCACGTAAGGCGTTAAAGAAGAAGCCTCACTAAAACGAAGGCATCCGATTGCCAAAGAGGCAATCGCAACCAGGGACACGATTGCTGCGAAGGACTTGGCCCTGGGTCAACAGCCTGTGGCAAGTCGGGCCATCGCTTAGCAACGAACCGAAGAAAACAGGCTTTTTCACGCACATCTAAAGAATCGGCATCGCTCACAGCATTGGTTGACAAAAAAATATATTCTTTATAATCTGTCAACCAAGGAGAACACGATGATCCATGACCGGATACGGCGTGCACGCGTGTTGAAGGGTCTCACTCTTGATGCGTTGGCCCTGCAACTGGGCGACATCAGCAAGCAGGCACTCAGCAAGTTCGAGAAGGGCGATGCAGCGCCGAACTCAACCCGCCTGCTTCAACTGGCCCGTGCACTCAACGTCAAGCCTGAATACTTCTTTCGATCGGACTCTGTAACGCTGGCGCCGCTGGAGTTTCGCAAGCTGGCCAAGATGCCGAAGTACCGGCAGGCACAGGTGGAGGAACAGATGCGTGAGCATTTGGAACGCTACATTGCGCTTGAACGCTGTTTTGACGCCACTGATGTGCCCGTTTTGCCTGCGGCTGCGCGTGCTATTGCGGTGACCAGCATTGACGGTGCAGAGGATGCCGCCAACCAGCTTAGACAAACCTGGGAAATTGGCGGCGACGCCATTGCCAACCTCACGCAGTTGCTGGAAGAGCACGGCATTAAAGTGGCGCTGCTTGAGGGGTTTGCCGACTTTGATGGTGCCTGTGCGGCCACGCACGACGAACAGCACGTGCTAATTGCTTTGAACACCACGCGTCCTGGTGAGCGCATGCGTTTCACGGCGGCCCACGAATTGGGTCACTGGGTCATGGCCTTGCCTAACGACATGCCGGAAAAGGACAAAGAAGCCTGCTGCCATCGGTTTGCGGGCGCTTTTCTGTACCCCGCTGACCACGTGGTGAAAGACTTTGGCAGCCACCAGCGCACGCGGGTGCACCCTGGCGAATTGCTCAATGCCAAGCGCCGGTATGGCGTGTCAATGCAAGTGGCCCTGCGGCGCTTGAAAGACCTGCATCTGCTGAGCGACGCGGGTTACAAGTGGGCATGTATTGAGTTCAACAAGCATGGCTGGTGGTCAGCCGAACCGGAACCCCTTTTGGCCGAGCGGCCCAGGCGTTTTGAATCGTTGGTGTTTTGGGGACTGGCGGAAGATTTGTTCAGCCCCTCGCGGGCCGCTGAATTTTTGCAGCGGCGGATTGATGACCTGGACCCAACCCTGCGAGGGTTGGCGGAGCATGAATGACACGGGTCTACGTCAGCGATACCAACATCTGGATCGACTTTCGCAACGCGGGACTGCTTGACGCCTTGTTCAGCCTGCCTTTCACACTGTGCTGTACGGACTTTGTGCTGAACGAACTGGAAGATTTTCAACACGACACCTTGCTTGCACGCGGCCTGCTGGTGGAAACCTTGGATGGCGACGCCAACGCCCGATTGTTTGGACTGATGGCCGAGCACAACAACAGTTCTTTGGCCGATGTATCGTGCTACCTGCTGGCACAGGAAACTGGCCGTCCCTTGCTGACAGGTGATGGCCGCTTGAGAAAGCAAGCCGCGCACGATGGCCTGCAAGTGCATGGCGCGCTATGGCTGCTGGACCAACTGCTTGAACATGCGTTGATCCAGCCTGCCGTGGCAACGGCAGCGTTGCAAACCATGCTCGACCATGGCGCGCGCCTGCCGCCCTCCGAGTGCCATGCCCGGTTGGCGCGCTGGCGTTGAGTGGTTGGATCACCGTCAACGCGCTTCGTCGCGAAGCTTATTGGCGGCATCCTGCAAACCCGCCAGAACGCTATTGGGCCAACTGATCCGCTGTAAGTGGAGTGAACTCATTCATACAACATATGGGTTGTAAAAAATTAAACCCCGCTATAGGCTGTTTTAGCTGGATATGACTTCCCCACACATCACCCTGAACCTGCCCACCCCCAGCGGCGAACAATTGAAAGCCGCGCGCCTGGCCGCAGGTTTGAGCCAGGTGGAAGCGGCCCAGCTGATGGGCTACTCGCTGCAAACCGGCAGCCGTGGCGGTGTGCAGTCGCGCACCTGGCAGGCGTTTGAAAGCGCTTCGGGCGACCGCGCCATGCCGGGACCGGTGTTTGCGCTGTTTTTGCTGTTAACGGGGCAGCACCCCAGCCACGATCTGGTGGCCAAACCCGCCTCCCCGGTCTAGCCAGGCCCCGCTCGCTTGACGAGTGGAACGCATTGGCATCCAATCCCTTGAAAGGGGACAGCCATGCGCAACAGTGACCAAGAATATTTCCGCAGTTGCATTGCCCTGGAGCGGCACTTGGCCCAATTGCTGGGTTACCAGCACATTGAGGAATGCTACGAGAGCGTCGGCACGCTGTGGGATGGGGCACAGCCACTGCCCGCCTGGACGCGTGACTGGGCCGCCTGCGGCCCGCTGCTGGTGCGTTACAGCATCCCGGTCCATTTCGCCGAGGGGTCCGACGGGGCCGGGCCTGCACATATCGATGTCGGCGCCAGCCGGGTGCATTTTTCCGACCACCCGAACCGGGACCGGGCGCTGATGTTCGGCATCGTCAAAGAGGTGATTCGACAGCTGGAACACCCGCGCCAGCCTCACCCCTCCAGCGGCAGGGCCTCGTAACCGGCATCTTCCAGCGCCGCCGCAATGTCGGCCGCAGAAAGCATGGCGGTGTGGTCTACCCAAGCCCGCTGCTCCGCCAGGTGGACTTCGGCCTGGTTGACGCAGGGCAAGTCCTGCAGTTCAAACATAACGGCATCGGCATCTGCCTGGGTGTGCAGGCCGGGAATGTGAAACACGGTTTCGGGCATGGTGATCCTCACAACGCAGGCCGCGCCACTGCCGCCAAGGTGGTACAGAACGGCTGCGGGCAGGCGGCTCGCCCGGCGTAGGGGCAGGTGTCCACAAGGCACAAGGGGCCGCTCGGCTCCCTGGGCTGGCGGGGCTGGGCGTTGGCCAGGTACTGGGCTTGCTGCAACCAGGGGTCCACGGGCCGCATAAGCGCTTCACGCCCATACACCAGGGTTTCGCGCACAGGCCCCAACTCCAGCATCAACAGGGCGCTGATGGGGGGCTCCTCCCCGTGCTGCAACACCATGGCCATCACCCCGGTGCCGAGCCACGCCTTGTCGGCCAGCCGGAACACGGGCGTGAACCCGGCGGTAGCTGGCGTGCCCTGTGGGGAGGACTTTGTCACAGTGGCCAAGTCTTCGCTGGGCACCAGCAGGGCGAGTTGCAGGCCTTGCACCCCGGTGGCGGTGTGGACTTGTGCTGCCTGGGTGGCTGCGGTTTGCAAGGCGGGCACCGGGGCGGGCGCGGGTTCTGCCGCTTGCCGCAGAAACTGCTTGAGGAGCGCCAGCGGCCAGTGTTGCAAGCTGACGAGCTGAAAAGATGGCCAGGGTGCGGGCAGGGCTTTGAGCAACTGTGCAGCCCAGGCATGTTCGGGCACGCTGGCCCCTTGCGCTGGCCACGGTATGGGGGAGGCCCCTGCCCCTGGAGCGCCTTCCGGCAAATCCAACAGCTGCGGCTCCAACAAATGCAGCAAGGCTTGCGGAGTGAGCTTGACAGTATTGGCCGCGTTGCTGCCGATGTTCAATAGCGATGGGGCGACGGCAAGCGTGCGCTGCCCCGAACGGCCCGCCTCTGTTGGCACGGTGTCGGTCAGCCCTGCCGCCGTGCTGGGCATTCCCTGCAGGGGCGGAATGACGGGCATGGCGATACTCCTCCAGCTAAAGGTTGGATGCATTCTGCATTTTTTCCACCGCCGTGTGAATCGACCCCGGTAGGGGGCTTCCCCCTTCATCCGTTATAACTGCGAGATGGGCAAGACCGCTGTACACCACTTGGAACTTCGCATCCGCGATCTGTCGCAGCTGTTCAATTCGCTGGACCCTACGCCGTTCCTGAACAAAGACCTGGACCAGGAGGCCGAGGCTTACATTGAAACCTGGGCCCGGACCATTTCTCCCAAAGACCGGCTGCACCTCACCATCCACATGGACAGTGCCGCCCTGCACGGTGACTCCCAGGCCGTGATTGAAAAAGCCATACACAACCACTTCACCTACCGCGCCGAACTGGCACAACGTGACTTGAGTGAGTTGCTCAAAGAAGGCCGTACCGCCTTGCTGATTGGGTTGCTGTTTCTGAGCGCTTGCCTGGCGGTGGCGCAAACCCTGACGCAGCTCTTTCCCGGCACCTGGGGTTCGGTGCTGCGTGAAGGGCTGTTCATCGTCGGCTGGGTGGCCATGTGGCGCCCGATCGAGATTTTTTTGTACACCTGGTGGCCGCTGGTCCGGAAAATTGCGGTCTACCGCAACCTGAGCCGCATTCATGTGCGCGTCATCACGCAAGCCAGAGACAAAACCCCTGGCCAGCCCTGGCATGTCACCGTGCGCGAACGCTGACGCCTGACTGGCGCATGCCAGGCAGACAAATCCCGGACAATCGCTACCTTTTCGACCTTTCACACACACCATGAGCGACACCTCCACCCCCACCCCCAGCCTGCCCGCCTTGCCCGACCGCCTGTCCGTTGACCCGCGCAGCCCGCACCACGTGGCCGCCGTGTTCGAGCACGACGTGGGCATCCGCTTCAACGGCAAGGAGCGTTTCGATGTGGAGGAATACTGCGTGAGCGAAGGCTGGATCAAGGTGCCGGCCGGCAAAACGCGCGACCGCAAAGGCAACCCGCTGCTACTCAAGCTGGCGGGCAAGGTGGACGTGTTCTACCGCTGATTCCCAGCCCCCATCACCCCCAGCCGCTATGGGGCGCATGGCCGTCATTGACTTTGAAACCTCCGGTTTGGTGCCGGAGGCGGGCGGGCGCGCCACCGAAGTGGCGGTTGTGCTGACCGAGCATGGCCGCGTGGTGGACCGCTTCCAGAGCCTGATGAACGCGGGCGTGTGGGTGCCGCCGTTCATCACGCAACTCACGGGCATCAGCAACGACATGGTGCGCGCTGCTCCACCCGCGGCACAGGTCATGGCCGAAGCGGCGCGTTTCGTGGGCGACACGCCCATGGTGGCGCACAACGCGTCTTTCGACCGCAAGATCTGGCAGGCGGAACTGACCCGGCTGGCCTTGCCCGTGCAGCAGCCGTTTGCCTGCACGGTGCTGCTGTCGCGCCGCCTGTACCCGGACGCCCCCAACCACAAGCTGGGCACGCTGGCCGACTGGTTCAGCCTGCCGCGCACCGGCCGTGCCCACCGCGCGCTGGCCGACGCCGAGGTGACGGTGGAATTGCTGGCGCGCATCCTGCACGACCTGCGCACGCGCCACGGCATTGCAGCGCCTGACCACGCCTTCTTGCAGACATTGCAACGCAGCAGCAAAACCGCGCTGCCGCGGCTGCTGGCACAGGCGGCTCACACCGCACAGTAGGACCTGTGGCGCGGCCACGTGGTCTGCTGCCCTTGGGGCCGAGTGGCACCGCACAAACCGGGCCGAAAGCTCTACAGTGAGGCATCTGCCAGGAGATGCCTCATGCTGATCGGTGTGCCCAAGGAAATCAAGAACCATGAGTACCGCGTCGGGCTGACGCCCGCCAGCGTGCAGGAGCTGACACACGCTGGCCACCAGGTGCTGGTGCAAAGCGGCGCGGGAACCGCCATTGGCATGGACAATGCCCAGTACCAGGCGGCCGGTGCACACCTTGTGCCGGACGCAGCCGCCGTGTTTGCCCAGGCCGACATGGTGGTGAAAGTGAAGGAGCCGCAACCGCAGGAATGCGCCATGCTGCGCCCCGGCCAGATCCTCTACACCTACCTGCACCTGGCGCCCGACCCCGCGCAAGCCGCCGCGCTGGTGAAGTCGCGCGCAGTGTGCATGGCCTACGAAACCATCACCGGCCCTACGGGCGGCCTGCCGCTGCTGGCGCCCATGAGCGAGGTGGCCGGGCGCATGGCCATCCAGGCCGCAGCGTGCCATTTGGAAAAATCACGCGGCGGCCAGGGGATTCTGCTGGGCGGGGTGCCCGGTGTGCCCGCCGCGCATGTGGCCATTCTGGGCGCAGGCGTGGTGGGCAGCAATGCGCTGCAAATGGCGGTAGGCCTGGGCGCTCGCGTGACCGTGCTGGACAAAAACGTGGACCGCCTGCGCCAGCTCGACCTGGTGTTTGGCAACCGCATCCACACCCGCTATTCGACCCAGGCCGCCATTGACGAAGCGGTGCTGGACGCCGACGCGGTGATCGGCAGCGTGCTGATTCCCGGCGCCGCCGCGCCCAAACTGGTGACGCGGGCGCTGGTGGCGCGCATGAAGCCCGGCAGCGTGTTGGTGGACGTGGCGATCGACCAGGGTGGCTGCTTTGAAACCTCGCACCCCACCACCCATGCGGAACCCACTTTTGTGGTGGACGGCGTGGTGCATTACTGCGTGGCCAACATGCCGGGCGCGGTGGCCCGAACCTCCACCCTGGCGCTGAACAACGCCACCTTGCCGCATGCGCTGAAGCTGGCGCACCTGGGCTGGCAGGGCGCGCTGCGGGCCGACCCGCACCTGCGCCATGGGCTGAACGTGTGCCTGGGCCATGTGACCCACTCGGCGGTGGCGCAGGCCCTGGGTTACCCGCTGGTGGCGGCCGACAGCCTGCTCGGCTAGAACCTGGTCAGCGCGCCGCGCAAGCGCGGCACACGCCCAGTGCCAGGCGGTGCAGGGCTTGCCATGGGTCGGCGGGCCATTCGGGCGATTTCAACCCCTTGACAATGCCGCCCACCGTATGGGCGTCCTGCAGCCATTGCGCGGTCTGCGTCAGGTTCAAACGCGGCAACACACGCTCGAAACGTTTTTCGCGCGGACCCCAGACGCGCTGTTCGCGCAACGCCATGGGCAGCGGCTTGCCCTGGCCCATGGCGGCTTTCACGCGGTGCAAGGCGCGGATGTCTTCCGCCAGCGCCCAGTGCACCAGCACCGCGGCCTCGCCTTCGGCCTGCAGGCCGTCCAGCATGCGCTGGGCACGCGCCTGCTGGCCGTCCAGCACCGCCTCGGCCAACTTGAACGGGTCGTAGCGCGCCACGTTCAGCACCGCGCTTTCCACCTGGTCGAAGCCCAGTTCGCCCGCAGGGTAGAGCAGGCCCAGCTTCTGGATTTCCTGGTGCGCCGCCAGCAGGTTGCCTTCCACCCGGTCGGCCATGAAGGCCAGGGTGCGTTGCCCTTCCTCGCCCTGCGCCACGCGCTGGCCCTGCTGCTGCAGGCGCTGCGCGATCCAGTTCGGCAGCTGCGCGCGCTCCACCGGGTCGATGCGCACGGTCACGCCGTTCGCGTCCAGCGCGCCAAACCAGGCGCCTTTTTGCGTGGCAGCGTCCAGCCGGGGCAGCAGCACCAGGGTCAGGGCGCTGTCGTTGCCGGGTGCCAGCTCGGCCAGGCGCTGCAAGGCCTGCGAACCTTCCTTGCCCGGCTTGCCCGACGGGATGCGGATTTCAATGAGTTGCTTGTCGGCGAACAAACTCAGCTCGCTGCCCGCCGCCTGCACCGCGCTCCAGTCGAAATGCGCGCCGCTGACCGTGAACACCGTGCGCTCGCTATGGCCCTGGGCACGCGCGGCAGCGCGGATGGCGTCAGCCGCTTCCTGCTGCAGCAACGGGTCGTCGCCGTGCAGGGTATACAAAGCCCGTAAACCGCGCTGTAATTGCCCGGCAAGCTGGGAGGCACTGACTTGCATCTTCTTTATTCAAAACAGTAATCACACACGCATGGCCACGTTCGATAACTCTTCTTCCATGAAATCCAAAGTCATCAAGGGCGCACTCGTTCTGGCGGGGCTCGTCATCCTGCTGCCGATCGTCAACCCGACCGCCATTGTGCCTGCCGGCTCGCGTGGCGTCATGACCACCTTCGGCAAGATTTCGCCCGAAGCCTACAGCGAAGGCATCCACCTGCGCATTCCGCTGGTGCAGACCATGAACCTGATTGACGTGCGCATCCAGAAGGGCGAAGGTTCGGGCGAGGCGGCATCGAAAGACCTGCAATCCATCCGCACCAGCGTGGCGGTGAATTACCACATCCGCCCCGAGGCGACGGTGGCCGTGTTCCGCGACTTTGGCAAGGAGATAGAGTACCGGCTGGTGCTGCCTGCTGTGCAGGAGGCCGTGAAGGCCGCCACGGCACAGTACACCGCCGAAGAACTGATCACCCGCCGCCCCGAGGTGCGCGAGAAAATCCGCACCTACCTGAACGAACGCATTGGCCGCTTTGGTGTGGTGGTGGACGAGTTCAGCATCACCGATTTCCGCTTTTCCAAGTCTTTCGACGAGGCGGTGGAAGCCAAAATCACCGCAGAGCAGAACAAGCTCAAAGCCGAGCGCGACCTGCAACGCATTGAGGTGGAGGCGCAGCAAAAAATTGCCCAGGCCAAGGCCGAAGCCGAAGCCCTGCGCCTGCAACGCATGGAAATCACCCCCGACTTGTTGAAGCTGCGCCAAACCGAAAACGAGAAACGCGCCATTGAGAAATGGGACGGCCGCTTGCCGCAAACCGTGCTGGGCGGCGCGGTGCCGTTCGTGAACGTTGCGCCTAGCGGCAAGTGACGGTTCAGCCCCATGGCCACACCGCCCACTGTCTGCCTGATCGGCACCCCCACCGACGTGGGCGCTGGTATGCGCGGGGCCTCCATGGGCCCGGAAGCATTGCGGGTGGCTGGCTTGCAGTCAGCGCTGGAGCGGCAAGGCCTGCCAGTGCGGGACCTGGGCAACCTGCACGGCCCGGCCAACCCCTGGCAACCCGCAGTGGGCGGCTACCGCCACCTGAACGAAGTGACGGCCTGGAACCGGCTCACACACGGTGCCGTGCTGGCCGCGCTCCAGCGGGGCGAACTGCCCTTGCTGCTGGGCGGCGACCACAGCCTGGCCGTGGGCTCCATCAGCGCCGTGGCGCGCCACTGTCGCGCCCAAGGCAAACACCTGCGTGTGTTGTGGCTGGACGCCCATGCCGACTTCAACACGTGTGAACTCACCCCCAGCGGCCACTTGCACGGCATGCCGGTGGCCTGCCTGTGCGGTTTTGGCCCCGATGCGCTGACGCACCTGAGCGGCACCCGCCCGGCCATGGCGGCGACCGATATGCGGCAAATCGGCATCCGCAGCGTGGACCCCGGCGAAAAGCAGTTCGTCCACGAACAGGGACTGGACGTGTACGACATGCGCGCCATCGATGAACTGGGCATGCGCCATGTGATGGAACAAGCCCTGTACGGCCTGGACGAACAGACCCACCTGCACGTTAGCCTGGATGTGGACTTCCTCGACCCCGGCATCGCCCCCGGCGTGGGCACCCCCGTGGCGGGCGGCCCCACCTACCGCGAGGCCCAGCTCTGCATGGAGATGATTGCCGACAGCGGGCGCCTGGCCAGCCTGGACGTGATGGAACTCAACCCCGCCCTGGACGTGCACAACCGCTCGGCCCTGTTGGTGGTGGATTTGATCGAAAGCCTGTTCGGCAAAAGCACCTTGATGCGGGCCCGGTACCGTCAGTAACCGGCGTTCAGGTCAGCCAGGCACGCATGCCCGCGAAATAGCGAGCCATTTGGGCACAGGCCACGGCGGTGTCTTTTGCCACAATGGCCTGTGCAATATCTCTGTGGAAGCGGGTGATGCGTTTTGCCACGGCGTCCCGGTCTTCTGCCGAGCGCGAGTGAAATGTCGAGTGGGCGTTCGCCAGTTGCAGCACCACGCCGCTGAACAGCCGCAATGCCGGGTCGCCGCACAGTTCGCCCAGCAAAAAGTGAAAACGCAGGAACTCGCTTGTTTCAGCACTGCCGTCGAGCCCGGCTTCGGCCTCTATCTGGGCACGCAACTGCTCAATGCCTTCATCGTCCAGGCGCTCGATCACCAATTCCACCGTCGCCAATTCCAGAATGCGGCGGGTGGTGAGGATGTCGCGCGGTTCGATGTGCGCGTATTCGAGGTAGAAAGCGGCGGCCTGGGCCGTGGCACGCAGGTCCGGGCGAGCCACCACCAGCCCACCGTTGGGCCCACGCCGCATGCGCGCAATGGAGTGGTGCTCCAGCAAACGGATGGACTGACGCAACACCGTGCGGCTGGCGCTGTACTGGCGCATCAATTCCTGTTCCGACCCCAACGGCAAGCCCACTGGCCACCCCAGCTCAACGATGCGTTTGACGATACCGTCCACCACCACATCGGCACGGGGCCTGCTAAGCGCTCTGGGGGTGGGCTGAACCAGCCCGGCTTCAGCGTTCGCCACACGGGGCAGCAACGCCTCTAGCATGGCCTGCCATTGCTCACGTGGTGCAGACCGGGTCTGGCGGTCGGCGCGGTGGTTCTTGCGTCGGGCCTCGGCAAACTGGGCAAACAATCCAGCGTCTTCCGCAGGTACGACGAGGTTGAGCTGCACCATGCCCTCCGCCTTGCGGCGGGCACGGTAATCGGCAACACGCTGTGAGGAGCTTTTGGCCATGCAATTGCTGATTGTTACTTGAAACGTCACGACACCCTACCCCCCGACGGGGCAGCAGCTCATATTACCGAATTCCTTTTTCATATAAGGTTTTCATGGCCAAAAGACAGGCCAATCACATGATTGAAAACATCGTCAGAAAGCGGCATTTCCCCCTCAACATCAGGGTCCTTATACTTTATCCGCATTCATTTTTCTTCACCCAATCACCCCCCCATGAACCTGCTCCACGTCCAGCACCGGGCCGATGGCATCGTTGTCGTCGCCCTGAACAACCCACCGGTCAACGCGCTGACCACACCAGTCTTCGAGGCACTCAAGCAATTGGCGCTGGAGCTGACCGCACAGCCGCCTGCCGCCGTCGTTCTCACCGGCTTGCCGAACGTGTTCGCCTGGGGCGGCGAATTGTCCGAAGTCAGGCGCCAGCGCTTTACTGGCAAGGAGCACATCGATCCGGCGGAAATCGAGGCCGTGGTCGCCGAAGTCTCCAGCGATGACTATGTGGCGCAACTGGGACACAAATACCACGATGTTTTCGAAGCCGTGGCCGCCATTCCGCGCATGGTGGTGTGCGCCATCGAAGGCATTGCCTTCGGCGGCGGCCTGGAACTCACCCTGTGTTGCGATTACCGCATTGCCGCAGAGGGCGCCTTGTTCGCCTCACCAGAAGTCACCCTTGGCATTTCGACCATCGGCGGGGGGCCCTACCGTTTGCCCCGGTTGATCGGCAACGCCCAGGCGAAGCGCCTGCTGCTGAGTGGCGTGCAGATCGACGCCCAGGAGGCGCTGCGCATTGGCCTGGTGGACGAATTGGCACCGACCGGGACGGCACTGGAACGGGCCATCGAATTCGCCAAACCCTTCGCACAGGCCGCCTGCCCTTCGCAGGGTCTGCTGAAACAGGTGGTCGATGCCGGCATGGGCGTACCCAAGGATGAAGCACTGCGCTTCGAGCATGCCATGTGGTGTGAATCCTTCCGCACCGAGAAAGCTCGGGCCGCCCTGCGTCAGTTTTTCTCGGTCGGCAACATCACCGAGGCCCTGGCCCACGAAAAAATCGACGAAGGGCAGGGGCATTGAAATGGCAGTGTCCAAGCTTTTCCAGCCACTGACGATCCGTGGCTTCACGGCACGCAACCGCATCATGGTGTCGCCGATGCAGCAGTACGCAAGCGACGGCAGCGGGCTGGCCAACGACTACCACCTGGTGAATGCGGGCCGCTTTGCCCTAGGTGGCGCGGGCATGGTCATCCTCGAGGCCACGGCCATCGAGCCCTGTGGCCGCATGGCCAGCAGCGACCTGGGGCTGTGGGACGATGCCCAGGTCACCCCCCTGGCCCGCATTGCGGAATTCCTCCGGAACAACGGGGCCGTGCCCGGCATTCAGCTGGTACATGCCGGCCGCAAAGGCGCGATCCAGGCGCCGTGGGATGGCGCCGGTCCGCTCACCGAAAAAGACCGCATTGAACGCAATGACCCGCCCTGGCCCTTGATCGGCCCCAGCGCGGTGGCGGCGGGCCCAGGCTGGCAAACCCCAGCGGAAATGAGTCTCGCCGATATCCGTGGCAACATTCAACTCTGGGCCGCCGCCGCGCGCCGGGCCGCCGCCGCGGGATTTCAGATCATCGATTTTCATGGTGCCCATGGCTACCTGCTGCACAGCTTTTTGTCACCGCTGTCCAACCGCCGCAGCGACGAGTACGGCGGCAGCCGCGAAAACCGCATGCGCTTTCCGCTGCAAGTCGTCGAAGCCGTGCGCGCAGCCTTCCCAGCCTCGGGGGCGCTGTTTTACCGGCTCTCGGTGCTGGACGGCGTGGATGGCGGCTGGACGCAGGAAGACTCTGCCGTCTTCTGCCGCGCGCTCTACGCCCGTGGCGTGGACGTGATCGACGTTTCCTCCGGTGGAGCCATTGCCGACCGATCAAGCGATGCGCGCGTGCGGCGGGGCTTCGCTTTTCATGCCCCCTATTCCCGGCAACTGCGGGACGCCATCGGCGGACTGGTCGCCACCGTGGGGCTGATCGTCGATCCCCAACAAGCAGAAGCGGTGCTGCAGGCCGGAGATGCCGACATCATCGCCATGGGCCGCGAGCTGCTGCACAACCCCCATTGGCCCGCCCACGCCCGCAACACCCTGGAAGGCGAAGATTACCTCGCCTGGCACAAGGAGGCCGGCTGGTGGCTGGACAAGCGCGCAACCCTGATGCGGGGCCTGCAAGCACAAGGGGAAACCCCGCTGTCGCGCTACGCAGCATCACAACCGCGCCCTGATGCTGCCTGAGTGCGAAACAACACCCAAACCCTCCCTTTTGCCGAGGCGCGTGAAGGTGGAGCAGCCCTAAAGTTACTTGTAACAACTGCTGCTTTCATGGTTTCGAAAAAACACTTTCACACAAACAAATACCCATATAAATCAAACACTTAAAAACCTCCTTCATACCAACCAAGCCCCCAACTTCGCGCCTGCAAACCCCTCGAGAATTGGACCGCATTCCCCAAAATTACAGGTCCCTATATCTTTACGGTTTTTCCACCCCCTGCAGGAGAGCATTGCCCATGAGCCACGACGACAAAATGACCCCCTCCAACAAGCCGCCCCGCCGCGGCGACTTTGGCTGGCAGCCACTGGTCAGCGCCTTTGAGCCCACCATTGAAGACATGCTGTCTGACCGGCCCTACTACGGCATGCCGCCCGAAGCGACCTACCTGTGGGGCACCTTCCGCGACGAGGACGGCGAAATCTACTGCCCCATGCGCCGCATCCCCGCCGGCCTGGCCACCGACGGCAAAGACACCCGCCGCCGCTTCTACCTCAGCAGCACGCTGGGCCACGAAGACGGCATGCACATGCATCCGGGGTGGCGGCATTCGGCTCCCAACGACAACTTCTCTCGCACACTGGAAGACGGCGTGATCCACTGGCGCAGCGACCCAGAGGCCCTGGGCAACCGTTTTCACGTGACCTGGTCGCCCGAGGAGTGCAGCTGGTTCGAGGACAACACCATGGACATCCGCGGCAAGCTGGTCAAGCCCGGCATGCAGTGGTTCCTGCCCGGCCGCGATGCCGGCATGATGTACGCGGCCAACATCTTCGAGATGGAAGGCACCATCCTGGGCAAGAAGGTGCGCGGCATGATCGGCTTCGACCCCATCTACATGTACGAGGGCGGCGAGATCTACAAAACCAAAGACGCCCTGGTGCAAGAGAAGCTGGAACTGGTCTGGTACACCTGGGCCACCCGCTACAAGGACGGCAGCATCGACTTCGGCCACTTCACGCTGGGCCACGACATGTTCGGCTTCGCCATCCTGGGCGACGAGAAAGGCAACGTGCGCTTCACCTACGACGTGACCGGCGAAGTGGACTTCGGCAAGAACGGCTACTGGCAGGAAGGCATCAAGTATTCGGCCTTCGGCCAGGAGTGGGAATTCATCCCCGACCCGAAGGGCCGCCTGGTCGGCCTGGGCACGCTGAAGAACCCGCAGGTCGACGGCCGCTGGCGCCGTGTGGGCGACACCCGCGAACCCGATGTGTGGTTCGCATGGGGCGAAGCCGCGCCAGACCACGGCGGCAAGCCGGTGAACCGCATCCCGCTGCTGGGCGACCGCATCAGCGTGAATTTCAAAAAATACTGAGTCTGCACTTGCACTGCGCATAGACTACGCGACACCCTGTCGCTCTGTGCGTCCGCATGACTGTGCGAATGCTCAGAATGGGCGCTTCCTCTGCGGAAGCGCCCATTGTCTTTCTGGCCTCCCATCCATGTCTCTCCAGATCGCCGTCCGTCTGGCCGTACTGTGTTTCGGCAATCTCATCATCGGCACCGGCTCCAGTCTCGTCACAGGACTGGTGGTGGCGCTTTCCGAAGATTTCCACGTCACACCCGGTGTGGCCGGGCAACTCATCACCGCTTTTGGCCTGACGATCTGCCTGGTCGGCCCACCCTTGGGAGCGCTCACCAGCCGTTTTGACCGGCGCAAACTGCTGGTCGTTTCCCTGGCACTTTTTGCCGCAGGCCACGGACTCTCGGCATTCGCACCGGGTTACTGGTCGCTCATGGCCGCACGCATCCTCACCGCGGCCAGCGGTGCCGTTTACACCTCGCAAGCCGCCATGACAGCGTCTTTGCTGGTGCCACAAACGCAGCGCGGCAAAGCCATGGCCTTTGTTTTCCTCGGCATTTCACTGGCCGCTGTCGTGGGTATGCCCATGGGCAGTTACCTGGGCCATGTTTTCGGCTGGCGCTACGCCATGGGCGCCTTGGCCATCATCGCGCTGGCCGGTGCGTGTCTGGTGGCATACGTCATCCCATCTAGGTTGTTCATCGCGCCACTGCGGCTGTCGGTCTGGAAAGACATCTGGAGCCACCCCACGCTGATTGGGGTGATCTCCGTGTCCGCCTTCCAGTATGCGGGTCAGGCGACGGTCCTCAGCTACCTCGTTGTGGCACTGCGCGATTCCATTCATGCGGAAGCCCTGGCAACCAGCCTGTTCTTTGCCCTGTTTGGCCTCTGCGGCGTGACCGGCAACCTGCTCGGCGCCCGGCTGATCGACCGCGTAGGCGCAGCGCGTATCGTTGCACTGTCCATCGGTTTGATGATCACCGCCCTGGCGGGCTGGGGACTCGTCTGGGGGAACACCTTTGCCACCGTCGCCGCCCTGGTGCTTTGGGGCCTGGGAGGTTTCATTGTCAACGGCGCGACCCAGGTCCGCATCGTGGAACTCGCGCCCTTGCTGGCCCCCGTGGCGGTGGCCCTCAACTCATCTTTCACCTACCTCGGTCAAAGCAGCGGGTCCGCCATGGGCGGCCTCATCCTGGACATGTCGTCCAGCCGGTGGCTGCCCGCGGTTGGCGCATTGATGCTGACGGTTGCACTCCTGGTTTCTCTGCGCACCCAGCGGCGAATCGACCACCCGGCCAACACACAAACCGCTACGCCCTGACTCAGCCTAGCGGCTTGGCATAAGCATCGAAATAACGGTTCATTGCCCGGACCGCCTTGTCCCGGTCCCCTGCGATCAGGGCCCGGGCAATGACGGCATGGCTGCGGCGCACGCGTTCCACGACCTCGGTACGGTCTTGTTTCCGCAGGCGGTAATAGCGGGTCTCGAAGCGCCCTTTGCGCAACAGAACATCCAGGAACA
>CAYQTH010000018.1:16441-19305 GCA_964420415.1 uncultured Macromonas sp.
CGGGCCAGTAACTCCTGTTCTGTACCCAGACGGGCACCCACCGGCCAACGGGCCATGGCAATTTCATGGGTGATGTTGCGTGCCAGCAATTCACACAGCCGGTAACCGTCACGCCGCAAACGCAGTTTCAGCCCTGAACGCGCCGCCCATTGCTCTGCCAGGCGCATTTCTTCGTCAGACAACCGCCCCCGCACGGGAGACTGTTCCCGCACCGACAGTGCGCCCTGCCGCCTGGGTTGCCGCGACAAAACGGCCAACTCACGGAAGAAATTCGCTTCAGCAGCAGGCACCACCAAACTCAAATGCACCATCCCGCCGTGCTTCAGGCGTTCCCTGTATTCGGCCATCCGTTGTTGAGTCGGCTTTCTTGCCATAGCCCCATGCTCCTTTGCCATTGCAATCCAAAAGTTGCCATGAGCATAGCTGCTTCAAGACCGATAACCGTCAAATGGTTACATGTAACTCTTATTTTTATGAACACGTCAACGTTTTGAATTCATTCATTTTTTTATCTAATTAAAGCAATAAGCGCCCATTTTCAAGCTGAATTCCTGTAAAGCCGCTTGCAACTTCACCCCCCCTGCATAGACTCGCCGTCCAGCAAGCAGCTTCAAAAGAATTTTTCATGACCACGCTACCCATGGCAGACCCCATTCCACCGGAACAACGCGCACTGACCACCTATTTCGCCGCCCGACACCCGGACAGCGAAGTCAGTCTCACCGACTTCAAACCCGCGAACTCCGGCTACTCGAATGAAACGCGTTTTTTCACCCTCAGCCTGACCAAAGATGGCGTCACCACACGGCAAGCCCTGGTGGCTCGCTGGGCGCCTTTGGAAAACCGGCAGTTCGAGGATTACGACGTGGCCTTCCAGTACCACGCCATGCGCGCTCTGGCGGGCACTGCGGTTCCCGTCCCGGAAACCTTGCTGCTGGAAACCGACCCCAGCATCCTGGGCGGGCCCTTTTTCGTCATGGCCAAGGTAGACGGCGACATCACGTCGGACTACCCCCCTGGCTACCACGGTGCAGGCTTCATTCATGATGCAAGTGAAGCGGACCGTGCAACCACATGGTGGAACGCGCTGAAGGTCATGGCCGACCTGCACAACGTGGATTACGGCGGTGCTGAGTTCACCTTCCTGCCCAAGCCGAAGGACGGCAAAGCCGCCCTTCGGCAGCGCATCGAGATGATGCGCGGACTGCTCCGCTGGTCGTCCAAGGACCGCATCGAACCCATCGAATTCGCCCTCGATTGGCTGGAGCGGAACATGCCGACCCCTTCACGGCTGACGCTTTGCTGGGGCGACGCGCGGCCAGGCAACATCATCTTCCGTGACTACAAACCCGTGGTTGCCCTGGACTGGGAGGGCCTGCACATTGCCCCACCCGAAAACGACTTGGCCTACTTCATTCTGGTGGACGAAGTGGCCTACCAGGCCCATGGTCAAAAGCGCCTGACAGGTTTGCCAAACCAGGGAGAAACCGTAGCCCGTTACGAAACGCTCACCGGACGCAAGGTCGAACACTTCGACTACTACTTCCTGATGCAGGCCACCTGGCTGGCCATCATGATGGTCATCAACGCCAAGATCGTCCTCGGCAAAGGCATCGTCGGATTCCCCGAAGACTTTGCCACCAACAACGTCTCCATCGCCCGGCTCAAGCAATTGCTGGCCCAAGCCGCCTGACTGGACGCCCCCCCTTTTTTCCCATCTCTCAAACACAAGGAACCAACATGGCAGTTACCGTCGCCGACGAATGGATGTGTCACCAGACCGTCAACACCTTCGACAGCGTTGAAAACAGCGACCCGCAGTGGACTGAACGCGTCTGGTTTTCCGCCTTTGAAAAGGCAGGCAAGTTTGTCGTTGCCTTCGGCATGGGCAAGTACACCAACCGCAACGTCATGGATGCGTCCCTCGCTATTGCGGTAGACGGCAAGAAGCAATTCAACCTGCGTGCTTCGCGGGCCCTGTTCCCGGACATCGAAACCTACAAAGTGGGCCCCATGGGCTACGAAATCGTCGAACCGTTGAAGTCCGTCCGCGTCGTCGTCGAAGATAACGACTACGGCATCCGCTGCGACCTGCGCTTCATTGGCGAAACCGAGATCTACCAGCAGACGCCTTCCATGTTCCGTCGACGCAACGGACGCCTGGTCAACCACATGATTCGCTTCTTCCAGACCGGCAGCGTCGAAGGCTGGATCGAAATAGAAGGGGTGCGCCACGAAGTCAAACGCGAGGACTGGTGGGCTTCCCGCGACCGCTCCTGGGGCCTGCGCTCCAACACGGGCGAACTGGTCAGCGCCGACGGTGCCAGCACCTCACCCTTCAACAACATGCAGCCGCCGGGCGAAGGTGTGCCTTACCGCTGGTGCTACTTCACCATGCAGTTCCCCCACTGGAACACCTCTTTCGAGTTCGCCCAGACACCGGACAACCAAAAGCTCGGCCCGGCCCTGGGTCACTTGCAACACGCTCCGCACACCGGCAAGAAGGACCAGAAGATCGTCAACGTAGACCACCATTGGGACTTCATGCCCGGCTCCAAATTCCGTCTGCTCGGCATCCGCAGTGTGATCCACCTGGACGACGGCACGACCCGTGAACTGAAGATGGAGCCAGTCGGTTTTCTGCTGCGCCGCCCTGGCGGTGGCTGCTACGGCGGCTACCAGGGCTGGGCGCAGGGAGACTGGAAAGGCCCGCTCTGGATCGACGGCGACACCACCGACCTGACCAACGAGGCGCTGGTGCGGAAACTGCACTTCACAGACGACTACGCTTTGAAGATCACCTGCGACGGTGAAACGGGTTGGGGCCTGACCGAGCCTCTGATCCCAGGGATTGCCGAACTGCT
>CAYQTH010000019.1:0-18600 GCA_964420415.1 uncultured Macromonas sp.
TTTCATGCAGGATAACGCCCTTCCCCCTTCAGACAGTTGCTCTGCCAGCCCCGGTCTGCTCCCTGGCTTGCCACTCTATGTGGACATGGACGGCACCCTGGTGCGTGGCGACACCTTGCACGAATCGCTGCTGCTGTTGCTGCGCCGCAACCCCCTATACCTGCTGCTTATGTTCTGGTGGCTGCTGGGCGGGCGGGCGGCGTTCAAGCGCCAGGTGGCGCAGCGGGTGTGCCCGCCAGCGGATGCGCTGAACTACCACGCCCCGTTCCTGCAGTGGCTGCGGGCGCAGCGTGCCGCCGGGCACCGGCTGGTGCTGGCCACGGCGGCCGATGCGCGCATTGCCCAGGGCGTGGCAGCGCACCTGGGGCTGTTCGATGCGGTGCTGGCCACCAACGCCGATGGCAGCGGCGTCAACCTGAGCCGCCACCACAAAAGCGAGGCCATTGCGCGCCACGCCCAGGCGCAGGGGCATGACGCTTATGCCTATGCTGGCAACAGTGCCGACGACCTGCCTGTGTGGCAGCACGCCCGCCAGGCCGTGGCGGTGGATGCGCCCAGCGGTGTGCTCGAGGCCTTGCGCCAGTGGCACCCGGAGGCCGTGGTGTTTCCCCGCCAGGCGGCCACGCTGCGGGTGTGGCTCAAGGCTGTGCGCATCACCCAGTGGGTGAAGAACGTGCTGCTTTTCGTGCCAGTGGCGGCGGCCCATTGGTGGAGCGCGCCCGTCTGGCTGAACGTGCTGTGGGCCTTTGTGGCGTTCGGCCTGTGTGCGTCGGCCACTTACCTGCTGAACGATTTGCTGGATTTGCCCAACGACCGGCGCCACGCCCACAAGCGTCACCGCCCGCTGGCGGCCGGGCGCATCAGCATCCGCTCGGCGGTACTGATGATGGCCTGGATGCTGCCTGCCGCCTTTGCGCTGGCTTGCTGGGTCGCGCCTGCTTTTGCAGCCATGCTGGCCCTCTACACCGGCATCACCCTGGCCTATTCCCTGCACTGGAAGCGCGTGGCCTTGCTGGACGTGCTGGTGCTGTCGGCGCTGTACACCCTGCGCCTGGTGGCGGGGGCTGCCGCCGCCGGGGTGGCGCTGTCCAACTGGCTGCTGGCCATTTCGCTGTTCCTGTTCCTGGGGCTGGCGCTGGTGAAACGCTGCGCCGAGCTGGAAGAGGTGCTGCTGGACACCGAAACCAATGCGGCCCGTGGCCGTGGCTACCACCAGGACGACCTGCCCGGTTTGCGGGCCATGGGCGTGGCCAGCGGGTTTTTGACCGTGATGGTGCTGGCGCTGTACATCGACAGCCAGAACAGCCGCGCCCTGTACCCGCAGCCGGAGTGGTTGTGGGGCATGGCGCCGCTGCTGCTGTGGTGGATCATGCGGCTGTGGCTCAAAACCGGCCGTCGCGAACTGCATGGCGAAGACCCTTTGCAGTTCGCCCTGCACGACCGCTTCAGTTGGGCCGTGTTCGCTGGCATGGCCGTGTTGGCCGTGCTGGCCACCTGGGGAGGGTGACCTGTGTTGACCAAAATCGTGCCGTTGTTGCTGGCCGTGGTGTGCGTGTGCCTGTCGGCCGCAGCGCAGTTGCTGATGAAGGTGGGCATGCGCCCAGCGGTGGATGCCGGGGTGGGCAGTTCCTACCTGCAGGCGCTGACCAGCCCCTGGGTGTGGGGTGGACTGTCGCTCTACGGCCTGAGCGCCGTGGCCTGGCTGTGGGTGCTGTCGCGGCTGGACGTGAGCCTGGCCTACCCGCTGGTGAGCCTGGGTTTTGTGCTGACCATGGCCGCTGGCGTGTTTTGGCTGGGCGAGCCCTGGAGCTGGCAGCGCCTGGCCGGGGCCGCCCTGATTCTGGCCGGTGTGGCCCTGCTGGCCGCCGACGCCTGAACGCAAAGAAAGTGCTTCAATGAACCCAACTGTGACGGTGGCTGCGGGTGCAGCCACGGAAGAACTGGCGCGTGCCAAGCGTGTTTTCTGGTGGACGGCGGGCCTGACGCTGCTGCTCAAGGTGGTGCTGGCGGCGTTTTTCCCCATGACTGGGGACGAGGCCTTTTTTTACCAGTGGGGGGTGACCCCGGCCTGGGGTTATTCCGATCACCCGCCCATGGTGGGGTGGTGGTTGGCACTGCTGCGCCAGGTCAGTGACGCCCCGCTGGCGTTGCGCAGTGCCACCGTGCTGCTCACCACGGTGATTGGGCTGGGGGTGGTGGACCTGGCACGGCGCTTCCTGCCTGCCGAACGGCAAGCCACCGCTTGGTGGGCCGGTGCGGTGTACTTGGCCCTGCCATGGTCGTGGCTGTTCGTGCTGGTCACCACCGACACGCCGCTGATTTTCTTCATGGCGGTGTCGGCTTGGTGTTTCCTGCGCGCCGAGGCGCAAGAACGGCGCGCGGCGGGCTGGTACGCACTGGCTGGCTTGTTTGTCGGGCTGGCCTTTTTGTCCAAGTACTTTGGTGCCTTGCTGGGGCTGGCCTACGCGGTGTATGTGCTGGGTTGGCGGCGCAACCGCTGGTGGGCCTTGCCCTGGATGTTGCTGTTCGCACTGCCGTCCATTGCCATCAACCTGGGCTTCAACGCCACCCACGGCTGGCCCAACATCCTGTTCAATTTCTTCAACCGCAACGAAGGTTCCCACTGGCAGCTGGGCACCCTGACGTTGTACCTGGGCATGCTGCTGTACCTGTTGACGCCCTGGCTGTGCTGGGCCGCCCGCCGTGTGCAAGCCACGCCGCCCGCCATGGCCCGCGTGGTGATGGCGCTCTGGCTGTTCCCTTTGCTGGTGTTTGCCGTGCTGGGGTTGCGCCGCAGCATCGGGCTGCACTGGGTGTTGGGTTTTGTGCCGCTGTTCGTGCTGTGGCTGGCCCTGCGGCTGGACCCGGCCACCTTGCGCCGTGCCTGGCGCTGGAACCTGGCCTGGTCTGTGCCGCACCTCCTGCTGGTGGGTTTGGTGGTGTGGGCGCCACTGGCGTGGTGGCAGCACACCAGGCTGTACGAAAAGGCGGTGTTCCTGCGCGAAATGCCTGCGGTTTTACAAGGCTTGCAAAAAGACTTGCCCGCCGGTGCACATTTGATGGCGCATGCCTACAGCCCGGCCGCCAGTCTGGCCTATGTGGCGGGGCAATACATCCCTGTTTACGGCGTGGGGCGCCACCACTCGCGGCAAGACGATTTGCAGGTCGATTTTCGGGCCTGGGACGGCCAGCCGGTGCGGGTGCTGTTCCGCGACCCGGTGGACCCGCAGGCGCATGCGGCCTGGTTTGAACGGGTGAGCATGCACACCTTCCAGGTGGAAGGCGTGACCTACCACGTGCTGGATGGCATCGGCTTCAAATACACCGTGTACCGCGAACAGGTACTGGCCGAAGTGGCGCGGCATTTCCACGCTGTGCCTGCCTGGTTGCCGCAGTGGGGGCACCCTTTCTGTGACCGCTATGGTTTCGATTGCGGGCAGTTGGCTATGCATCGTCGCCACTGAACCCCAGCAGGCGCCACTGGCGCCTTGGTTCAAGTGCTGGCGGGCACGATTTGCGCCACAGGTTCCGGCGCCAGCAAGCTGCCGTTGCGCAGGCCGCGCACGGTGGCGAAGCCCAGTCCCAGGACGATGAGAGACGCCACCGCCAGCAAGACCACGCCTGCGGTTTGTCCTGTCTGCGTCAACACCGCCAGTTTGAGCGAGAGCGTGGCAAAGGCTGCGAACGGGAACGACAAGCCCCAGAATGGCAAGCCGAAAGGCTGGCTGATGGTGCGCGTGAGTTGTGTCCCCGCCCACAGCACGGCGAACAAGGCCACACCCCAGCACGCGTGCGCCAGCCAGGCCGGGGCCTGGAACTGCAGCAGCGCCAGCCCGATGACGGCGGGCGGTGCCACGGTGATGAACCAGGTCGGCAGCAGCCGCTCTGGCAAGGCGCTGTGGCTGAAACGCCGCACCAGCAACAGGGTCCACACCACGGGCCAGAACACGAGCCCAATGCCGAACTGCGCCGCCGCCCAGGATGTGTGCCCCAACTCCAGTCCGGCCAGCGGGGCCAACACATTGCCTACCACAGGAATGAACAGCACTGGTGTGATGCCAGGCCACAGGCCACTGGTCGCCGTGCCGGATGCCACGGGCAGCAGCCAGCGGCCCAGTACCCACACCGTGGCCCACAATTGCAGCAGGCTGCCTGCCCACCACACCACGCTCACCGTCGGGCTGCTGATGCCCAGTGCATGCCCCGCCGTGGCCAGCAGCAGCAAAGACACCGGCACCGTGGCCACAAAAGCATGGCGCACCGGGTGTTGCAAGTCGTCCGCCAGGGCCTGCGGGTAGCGCTGCCAGCGCAGCAGCGAGGCCGCCGCAAGCACCACGAACACCAACAAGGCCAGCAGCGCCAGCACCAGCGCCACACCAGTGGCCAACTCCCCCAGCACCGGGGCGGCGCTGCGCCATGCCAGCGCCAGGCCACTGATGCCCATCACCAGCGAGAACCAGCCAGGTATGAGGAATTTCAACGGGGTATTGGAACGCTGGGCAGGCAGAGACATGATGCTTGGGTTTAAAAATAGGGAGCAGCGGTGAAGCTATGGGTCAACAGCAGCGACCGCCGCCATCCTGTTTGCCGGGAGCGCAGCAGTTGCCTTCCGGCACCCCCAGTTTTTTCAACAGGATACTGGGTGGGCAAAAACCCGTGAAACCCGACTGGAACAGGTTGAAGCCCACAAAGGCCGTGAAGGCCAGGAACCAGCGGCTGACGAAGAGGGGGCTGCCCTCGATGCCTAGGGCCAGCGACAGCATGATGAAAAACCCGGCCATGATGCGGATGTAGCGTTCAACGGTCATAACAACTCCTCAAAGTGGGAAAAGAAAATCAACGGGAAGTGAGCCGCACGATGCCCAGCGCCTTGAGCACGTACTTTTCGTACACGGGCTCGGAATGGCCGTGGCGCATCTTGTTCAGGAAGTACTTCTCGAACGCGATCTTGGCCAGGTGCACCCACTTGCCCTTTTTGAACCAGTTCACGTTGCGCGGCGGGATTTGCGGCAGCGCCACGAAGGCCGCGCCGGTGTCGCCCATGTCCGCCAGGCAGATGGCGTTCCAAGTGCCCTCGGCGGTGGCGGGCTGGTGGTTGAGTTCGGCGGCGATGTTGTGCGCAATGGCGCTGACCATGGTTTCGATCATGTAGCCCGTTTTGGGTGCGCCGGTGGGCACGGGCGTCACTTCCACGGGCGGGATCGCCACGCACACGCCCGCCGCAAAAATGTTGCGGTACTTTTTGCTGCGCTGGTGCTGGTCGATCAGCACAAAGCCGCGCGGGTTGCACAGCTCGGGCACGGCGGCCACGGCGTCAATGCCTTTGAAGGCGGGCAGCATCATGGCCAGCTGGAACGGCACCTCGTGTTCCTTGCGCGGCTGGCCCAGGTCGTCCAGCTCGGTCACGAACAGTTTGCCCGCCTCGACCTTGGTCGTCTTGGCATTGGTGATCCACTTGATGTCGTTGTTGCGGAACTCGCTTTCCAGCATGGACTTGCTGTCGCCCACGCCGCCCAGGCCTAGGTGGCCGATGTAGGGTTCGCTGGTGACGTAGGTGATCGGCACCTTGTGGCGCAGCTTGCGGCGGCGCAGGTCGGTGGACAGGATGAACGCGAACTCGTAGGCGGGGCCAAAGCAGCTCGCACCCGGCATGGCGCCAATCACCACTGGACCGGGGTTTTGCAGGAACTGTTCATAGTCTTTCCAGAACAGCTCGGCGTGGTCCACCGTGCACACGGAATGCGTGTGCCCTCCGTGCGGACCGGCACCGGGCACTTCGTCAAAACTCAGCTTGGGGCCAGTGGTGATGACCAGGTAGTCGTAGTTCACGTTCTGGCCGTTGGCCAGTGTCAGGGCATTGCCGTTGGCGTCGATGGCCGTGACCGGCGAGGCCATGAATTCGATGCCTTTGCGCGCCAGCAGCGGGGCAATGGGCAGGGTGATGTCCTTGCGCTCGCGCCAGTTCACCGCGATCCACGGGTTGGACGGGGTGAACTGGAAGTAGTCCACCGCGCTGATGACGGTGATGCGGTGTTCTGTGGCCAGCAGTTCCCGCAGTTCGTAGGCGGCGGGCATGCCGCCCACCCCCGCGCCCAGAATCACGATGTGTGCCATGTCTGTCTCCTTAGGGTTCGGTCAACGCGTTTCGAAACGGCGCCGGTACACGGCGTAATACAGAACCGGGATCACGACCAGCGTGAGCAAGGTCGAGATGGCGATGCCGAAGATCAGCGACACAGCCAGCCCGTTGAAGATCGGGTCATCAAGAATGAACAGCGCGCCCAGCATGGCGGCCAGGCCGGTGAGCGCAATGGGCTGTGCCCGCACTGCGGCAGACTGCACCACCGCCTGCGCGAACGGCACGCCGCGGGCCGTTTCCAGCTCAATGAAGTCCACCAGCAAGATGGAATTGCGCACGATGATGCCGGCCAGCGCAATCATGCCGATCATGCTGGTGGCGGTGAACTGCGCGCCCAGCAGGGCGTGCCCCGGCATCACGCCGATCAGGGTCAACGCGATGGGCACCATGATGATGATCGGCGTGAGGTAGCTGCGGAACTGCGCCACCACCAGCAGGTAGATCAGCACCAGGCCCACAGCATAGGCCGCACCCATGTCGCGGAAGGTCTCGTAGGTGATCTGCCATTCGCCGTCCCACTTGATGGCGTACTGGCGGTAGGGGTCGCTGGGCTGGCGGATCCAGTATTCGCCCAGCTCACCGGTGCCCGGCAGGGCGGCCTCGGCCAGGCGGGCGCGGATGTCGAACAGGCCATACAGTGGGGAATCCAGCTTGCCCGCCATGTCGCCCAGCACATACACCACGGGCAGCAGGTCCTTGCTGTAAAGCGGCTGGTCGATCACGCCATGCTCCACACGCACCAGTTCCGACAGCGGCACCATTTGCCCGTTGGCAGCTTTGAGCGGCAGGGCAAGCAACTGGTCCAGCCCCACTTGCGATTCGCGCGGCAGCTGCAGCCGCACGGGCACCGGGAACTTGGCGTGGCCGTCGTGCAGGTAGGTGGCGTCCGAACCCGACAGGGCGGTGTACACCGTTTGCGCCACCACCTGTGCCGGAATGCCCAGCGATTCGGCCCGTGCCCGCTCCAGGCGCAGGAAGACGCGCGGCGCGGCTTCCTTGAGCGTGGTGTCTGTGTCCACGATGTCGGGCGTGTTGCTGAAGGCTTGGGCTACCCGGCGAGCCAGTTCGGCGCGGCCTTGTGCGTCGGGGCCATAAACCTCGGCCACGATGGGGGCCAGCACCGGCGGTCCCGGCGGCACTTCCACCACCTTGATGCGTGCGCCGTGCCGGGCGGCAATCTTCTGCAGTTCTGGCCGCAGGCGTTGGGCGATGGCGTGGCTTTTTTCTTTGCGCTGCTGCGCGTCCACCAGGTTGACTTGCAGGTCGCCCTGTTCGGCATCGGCGCGGAAGTAGTACTGCCGCACCAGCCCGTTGAAGGTGATGGGGCTGGCGCTGCCGGCGTAACCTTGCACGTTGGCCACTTCGGGCTGTTGCGCCAGGAAGGCGGTCAGGTCCTGCAGCGCGGCGGCGGTGTTCTCCAACGCAGCACCGGCGGGCATGTCCAGCACCACCTGGAATTCGCTCTTGTTGTCCAGTGGCAGCATTTTCAGCACCACCGCCTTCACCACGCCCAGGCCCATGGACAGCACCAGGGCCAAGACGATGCCTGCCAGCAGCAGCCAGCGTTTGCGCGCACTGGCCAAGAAAGGCGTGAGCAGCCGGGTGAAGGTGTTTTGCAGCACCGTGGTCACCCGGCTGGGCTGGTGGTCGTTGTGCCCCGTTTTGGTCAAATGCAGCGCCAGCCAGGGGGTGACGGTGAAGGCGATGACCAGCGAGATGGCCATGCCCATGCTGGCGTTGATCGGGATCGGGCTCATGTACGGGCCCATCAAACCGCTCACGAAAGCCATGGGCAGCAGGGCAGCGATCACCGTGAAGGTGGCCAGGATGGTGGGGCCACCCACCTCGTCCACCGCGCGCGGGATGATCGCGCTCAGCGGATCCTGCGGCGCCAGTTGGCGGTGACGGTGGATGTTCTCCACCACCACAATCGCGTCGTCCACCAGAATGCCAATCGAAAAAATCAGCGCGAACAGCGACACCCGGTTCAGCGTGAACCCCCAGGCCCAGGACGCGAACAAGGTGGCGGTCAACGTCAGGATCACCGCCGCACCCACCACCACCGCTTCGCGCTTGCCCAAAGCCAGCCCCACCAGCAAGATCACGCTGGCGGTGGCGAATGCCAGTTTCTGGATCAGTTTGTTGGCTTTGGCCGCCGCGGTCACGCCATAGTCACGGGTGATGGAGACCTGCACATCGGGCGGGATGACGGAGTTTTTCAGTTCCGCCAGCCGGGCTTGGGCGCCTGCCGCCACATCCACGGCGTTGGCGCCGGGTTTTTTGGTCACGGTCAGGGTCACGGCAGGGTACGGCTGCCCCGCCTGGGCGCCCGCCACAGGGGCATCGGCCGGGCCGGGGGTGTACCACACGTAGCGCTGCGGCAACTGTGCGCCAGCTTCCACGCGGGCCACTTCGTGCAGGTAAATGGGCCGCCCCTGGTGTACACCCACCACGATGTTGCCCACGTCTTCCGGGCTGCGCAGGAATTCGCCCGTGTCCACCGTCAGCATATCGGCACCGCTGGCGTCGTCCGTGTTGACCACGCTGCCTGAAGGCATGGCCTGGTTGGCCGACTGGATGGCGCCGTACAAAGTTTGCACCGCCACGCCCCGTTCGCGCAGACGCACGGGGTCCAGCCACACCTGCACCGCACGCCCCGGTCCGCCCAGGGTCTTCACCTCGCGTGTGTCCGCCACCCGTTTCAGTTCGGTTTCCACCGAATACGCCACGCGCTCCAGGTCGTGCGCGCTGGTGCCGGTGGGTGACCACAAGGTCGCGGTCAGCACGGGCACATCGTCAATGCCTTTGGGTTTGACGATGGGCGGCAGCACGCCCAGTCCGCTGGGCAGCCAGTCCTGGTTGGCGTTCAGCACGTCGTACAGGCGCACCAGCGCCTCGGTGCGCGGCACGCCCACCTTGAACTGCACCGTCAGCACCGCCACACCAGGGCGCGACACGGCGTAGGTGTGTTCAATGTCCTTGATCTGCGACAGCACCTGCTCAGCGGGCGCGGCCACCATCTTTTCCACGTCCGCGCTCGAAGCGCCGGGAAACGGGATCAGCACATTGGCCATGGTCACGTTGATCTGCGGCTCTTCCTCGCGCGGGGTGATGAGCACGGCCAGCAGACCCAGCAGCATCAGCACAATGGCCAGCAGCGGGGTGATGGCGTTGGCCTGGAACGCGCGCGCCAGCTTGCCGGAAAAACCCAAGCGCTCTGGGGTGACTGGGGCGTGGTCAGGGGTATGCATGGGTCCCGTTCTCCGTCAAGGGGCCTTGGCTTCGGCGGGGCGGGCGCCGGTCAAGCCGGCCTGCACCGGATCCAGCGCCACACGTTCACCGGCTTTCACGCCGGACAGCACCTCCACGCCCTCCGGGCCGTGGCTGGCTCCCAGCCGCACGGCCCGCAGCACAAAGCCTGCGGGCTGACCGGTGGCCACGTACACCGCCGTCAATTCCCCGCGCCGCAGCAAGGCCTGTTCGGGCAGCACCAGGCGTTCGGTGGTGCCAGCCACAAAGCGCACCTTCACCTGCTGGCCAGGGAGCTGCTGCGCCGCGTGTTCGGGGGTCAGGTTCAGCCGCCATTCCACCGTTTGCGACACCGGGTCGGCCGACGGCAAGCGTGTCTGGCTGGCAGGGCGCACCCACTGTGTGCCTTGTGCCGTGGGCAACTGGATGTCCACCTGCTTGGCCTGCTGTGCCAAGGTGGCACGCGATGCAGGCACATGCACCACGGCCCGCAGGGGCTGCGGAGCGTAGACGGTCAGCACTGGCACGCCTGGCGCGGCCAAATCGCCGGCCTCCGCCTGGGTGTTGAGTACATAGCCATCGTAGGGCGCCGTCAGGCGGGTGAACCCCTGCGCCAGCGCCGACTGGGTCTGCCCGGCCCGTGCTTGCGCCGCGGCGGCCTGTGCGGCTTTGTACTGTGCATTGGCATTGTCCAGCGCAGCGGTTGCCAGGAAGCCCTGTGCCTGCAAGTCGCGCGTGCGTTTGAGTTGCGCTTCGGCGTTGCGCAGGTTGGCTTCGGCCTGTGCCACGCCTGCCTGTGCCTGTGCCACCCCGGCTTGTGTGACGCGGTCATCGATCACCGCCAGCACCTGCCCGGTCTTGACCTGATCGCCCGCTTTCACCAGCAGTTGCGCGATGCGGCCGCTGGCCTGGGCCGACAAAGTGCTTTGCTTCACGGCTTCCAGCGTCCCATCCAGCACCAGGCCAGAGCCCACCGCCCTGAGCGCCAGCGTGACCACAGGGACGTTGGGGGCCTGCGCCCAGGCGGGTGCCCCAACGCTGGCCGCGCAAACCAACAGCGTCGCTAAAGCCGACCGCTGTGCGGTAGCGAAATTCAGCCCGAGCCGGGTCCAGCCAGGGCTGCGAGTGCAAGATGCCATGGGGAGTCTCTCCTTTGTCGGCCAGTATACACTTATACCCCCAGGGGTACAAACCCAGGGGAATTTATGCCGCTGCGGTGTTTTTAACGCGAGTCTGCGTCTTCGTCCACCCGGAACGGCACCCGTTGCGACACGGCGCACATCAGTTCATAGCCTAAGGTACCTGCCGATTGCGCTACTTCGTCAATGGAAAGCTGGTTGCCGCAGCGGCTGCGTCCCCACAGCACCACTTCGTCGCCCAGCGCGCAGGCCTGCCCTAAGGTCGACTCCACCGGGGTCAGGTCCACGGCCAGCATGTCCATGCTCACACGCCCGACCAGCCGGGTGCGAACGCCCCGCACCAGTACGGGGGTACCCTGGACGTTGTCACCAGGGGCATGGCGCGGGTAGCCGTCCGCATAGCCGCAGGCCACCACACCTATGCGCTGCGGCTGCTCGGCCACATAAGTGGAGCCGTAACCCACGCTGTCACCCGCTTGCAGTTGCTGAATACCAATCAATTGGCTGGACAAGGTCATGGCGGGTTGCAACGCCCAATCAGCGGCCCGCCGTTCGGGGTGATCGGGGGCGCTGCCGTACAACGCAATGCCTGGGCGCACCCAGTCAGCGGGCAGCGTGCCTGCATGGCGCAGCGTGGCGGCGCTGTTGCTCAGGGAGCGTTCGCCCGGCAGGTCGGCCGTGGCGTGGGTGAACGCCGTCAGCTGGTGTCCAATCCCGCGCGCGCCATCGGCGTCGCTGAAATGGGTCATGAGTGAAATCTCGTCCACCTGCGGCAGCGCGTTCAACCGCATCCAGGCGGCCCGGAAAGCCTGCGGCGTGAACCCGAGCCGGTTCATGCCCGAATTCATTTTCAGGAATACCCGGTGCGGGGTCTGGGTCTTGTGCGCGGCCAGCCAGTCGATCTGTTCCGCGCAGTGCACGGCGTGCCACAGGTGCAGCCGGGAGCACATTTCCAGATCGCGCGCCTCGAAAGTGCCCTCCAGCAGCAGGATGGGACCGCGCCAGTCGAGCGCCCGCAGCCGTTCTGCTTCGTTCAGGTCCAGCACGGCGAAGCCATCGGCCCCGCGCAGCGCTGGGAACACACGCTCAATGCCATGGCCGTAGGCGTTGGCCTTCACCACCGCCCAGACGCGCGCATCCGGCACGGCGTCGCGCACGCGTGCCAGGTTGTGGCGCAACGCCTGCGGGTGAACGGTGGCATGGATGGGACGCGGCATGGTAAAAAATAAAAAATGTGAAACCTCAAAGGCAGGAAACGCGGCAAACGGTCACGCGCCCGGCGGCGCGGCATGCTATAACCCCGCAATCATTGGGGACCCGTGCATGGCTTGCGGCCATCACTGTTGCACAAAAACCGCCTTCGCATAGTCGATCCGTTCACAAATATCTGTCCATGAAGCGCGGTTTCTACACCATCATGACAGCGCAGTTCTTCAGCTCGCTGGCAGACAACGCCTTGTTTGTTGTGGCCGTCGAGCTGCTGCGCAGTCAGGCCGCCCCTGTGTGGCAACAGGCGGCGCTGGTGCCCATGTTCGCTTTGTTTTACGTGGTGCTGGCGCCGTTTGTGGGAGCTTTTGCCGACGCATACCCCAAAGGCAAGGTCATGTTCATCAGCAACACCATCAAGGTGCTGGGGTGTTTGCTGATGCTGACGGGTATTCACCCCTTGCTGGCCTACGCCCTGGTGGGTTTGGGGGCGGCGGCGTATTCCCCGGCCAAGTACGGCATCCTGACGGAGTTGCTGCCGCCCTCGCAGCTGGTCAAGGCCAATGGCTGGATCGAAGGGCTGACCATCGCCTCCATCATTCTGGGGGTGGTACTGGGAGGGCAACTGGTTGGGCCGCAGGTGGCGGGCCTTTTGACGGGTTTGCATCTGCCCTACTTGAACACGGCCGCCGAAGCAGCCATTGCGGTACTGGTGCTGGTGTACGCCCTGGCAGCTGGCGTCAATACCCGCATCCCGCACACCGGAGTGGCCATGCGCCATTTACCCGCCAATCCCTGGGTGCTGCTGACCGATTTTTGGACCTGCAACAACCGCCTGTGGCGTGACCGTTTGGGCCAGATATCTCTGGCCACCACCACCTTGTTCTGGGGGGTGAGCGGCAATTTGCGCTACATCGTGCTGGCCTGGGCTGCGGCGGCACTGGGCTACAGCACGACCCAGGCTTCGTCGCTGGTGGGGGTGGTGGCCATCGGTACCGCCGTGGGCGCGGTCGCAGCTTCGTTGCGTATGCGGCTGGACCAGGCGACCCGTGTCATGCCCCTCGGCTTGCTCATGGGACTGGTCGTCATGCTCATGAACTTCATCGACCAGCTCTGGCTGGCGGTGCCGTTCCTGATCATTCTGGGTGGCCTGGGCGGCTTCTTGGTGGTGCCCATGAATGCCTTGCTGCAGCACCGGGGCCACAACCTCATGGGCGCCGGGCGGTCCATTGCGGTGCAGAACTTCAATGAGCAGGCCTGCATCCTGGGGCTGGGCGCGCTCTACAGCTTTTCCACCGGGTTGGGCCTGTCGGCGTTCGGCGCCATCACCTTGTTTGGCATCTTCGTCGCCGGGGTCATGTGGCTCATCCAGCGCTGGCATGCACACAACCAGCGTGCCCACCCGCATGAGCTGGAGCGGCTGCTGGAAATTGCACGCCGCGACGACCTGCACGGCTGAGCCGTGCGTCAATCTTCGTAGGGGTTCGTCGGCAAGCCGGGGTTGTTCACACGCATCGCGAACACCAGGCCGCTGCCAGGGTATTGCGCCAGTTCGCTGGCGCCGCGCCCCACGCGGGCGGTGGTCAGGTACAGCGTGCGCAGGTCTTTGCCGCCAAAGCACAGCGCCGTCGGGTACTGTGCGGGAGTGGGGTACTCGGCCACCGTATCACCGTTGGGGCTCAGGCACACAACGGCTGCACTGCCTGGCAGCGCCAGCCAGTAATTGCCGGCTTTATCCACTGCCGCGCCGCCAGGGGTGCGGCCCTGCAAATGCCCGAAGGGCATGGCGGCTCCCAGGCGGGGTGGCCACTGGCCAGGCTGCGACAAGGCCTGGAGGCTGAGCTGCTGGTGCAGGGTATCGCCCCGGTACAGGGTGCGGCCATCAGGTGACCAGGCCAGCCCGCATGCCGGACCCGCGCCTGGCGCCATGGCCAGCAATTCCGGCTGTGGCCTGTTGCGTTTGTGCAGGCAGTACAGGGAGCCAGGCTGTGCATGGTCGGTGTTGGTGCCAATCCAGAACCGTCCCCATGGATCGCACAGACCTGCGCCGAAACCAGTGTGGGCGGTGTCAAACGGTGCCTGAGCCAAGGGCTGTGGAATATCGCGCCAGGTGGTCGAGCTGTAGATGCCGTCGCGCAAGGCGATCAGGAGGTTCCCGCTGCGGCAGGGGGCCAAGCTGCCGGGTTCTTGCGGCACATCCCAGCTTTCGGCCTGGCCGCTGGGCACATGCAATCGCCAGATGCGCCGCATGACAGTGTCCAGCCAGTACAGCCGTTCTTGCTGAGGGTGCCAGAAAGGCGAGGCGCCTTGCGCGCAGGGAGTGTCAACCACCGGCTGCCAGAGTGGGTGGGTTGCAGGCGTGTTGTCCATGTGGCTTTCCTCCTGTGGGGCTGGCTTTGGCTACACTGCGGTCATGCTTTGGGTCAAGTCATTCCACATTGTGTTCGTGGCCAGCTGGTTCGCCGGGCTGTTTTATTTGCCGCGCATCTTCGTCAATCTTGCCATGGTCGAGGCCGGCAGTGTGGCCGAACGCGAACGGTTGTTGCTCATGGCTCGCAAACTGCTGCGGTTTATGACGCTGCTGGCTGTGCCTGCGCTGGCCCTGGGGCTCTGGCTTTGGCTTGTGTATGGCATTGGCCGCGAAGGGCCGGGCAACGGCTGGATGCATGCCAAACTGCTGGTGGTGGTGTTGCTGTTGGGCTACCACCACGGCTGCGCCCGTTTGCTGAAGAGGTTTGAACACAACCAGAACCGACGCAGCCACCGCTGGTACCGCTGGTTCAATGAGATCCCGGTGCTCCTGCTGGTTGCTGCCGTGCTGTTGGTGGTCCTCAAGCCCTTCTGAGGGGCGCCCTGCCGCTGGTGAGCCAGGCATGACCCGCCGCCGTTTCTCCCAGGCCTGGCCGATGGCGGCCGCGTACACCTGTCTCATCGTGTATGCCAGCCTGTACCCATTTACGGACTGGCGCTCACAAGGCATATCACCCTGGGCCTTTGTGAACGCGCCCTGGCCACGCTATTGGACCGGCTTTGATGTCATCTCCAACCTGCTGGGCTACATCCCGCTGGGGCTGTTGCTGGCGGTGGCGGCCGCGCGCACTGGCTGGCTGCGTTGGTCGGGTTGGCTGGGCTGGCTGGTGCCCATGCTGCTGTCGCTGGTGCTGGAGGCTGCGCAGACTTACCTGCCGCAGCGGGTGCCGTCCTACGTGGACTGGCTGCTCAACAGCCTGGGGGCTGGGCTGGGGGCGTGGCTGGCGTTTTTGCTGGTGCGCTGGCGAGTGCTGGGTTCCTGGGAGCAGTTTTCCCAGCATTGGCTGGTGCCCGACACCCTAGGTGGAGTGTGGGTGCTCTTGCTGTGGCCGCTGGCCGTTCTGTACCCGACGCCAGTGCCGTTTGGGTTGGGTCACATCTGGCAGCGCCTGGGGGCTGTTTTGTCCCAGTACCTGCAAGGAACGCCATTTTTCGACTGGCTACCCGTGGCAGAGGTGTCGCCGCCTTTGAGTTTGCTCATGCAAGCCACCCTGGCTGGGTTGTGTGTCTGGGCGCCGCTGTTGCTGGCCTATGCATTGCTGCGTCACAAGGTTCAGCGTGTGCTGGGCTTGCTGGTGTTTGCCGTGCTGGTGCTGGTAGCGGGCACCTTGTCGGCCGCGCTCACTTACGGTCCCGAGCATGCCGGGGTTTGGCTCACGCCGCCTGTCGAGTTCGGGCTGCTGGCAGCGGTGATGCTGTCCTTGCTCAGTCTGCCACTGGCGCACCGCACGTGCGCTGTGTTCAGTCTGCTCGCTTGGGGGTTCGCCCTGGGTGTGCTTAACCGCGCCCCCGATACGGCTTATTTCGCCCAGTCGCTGGAGCTCTGGGAGCAGGGGCGGTTCATTCGTTTCCACGGCCTGTCGCAGTGGCTGGGCTGGCTCTGGCCCTACCTGGCACTGTGGGTGGCCGTGCGGCTGGCCCTGCGCCGTGCCACCCCCACCACTACAATCGCAGCGCATGAATGACGCACCCGCCCCAACCACTGCTGCTTACTACCAGCGCCACATCTTTTTCTGTCTGAACCAGCGCATCAACGGCGAGGCCTGCTGTGCCGACCACCGTGCGAAGGAGGGGTTCGATCACTGCAAAAGCCGGGTCAAAGAGCTGGGTCTGGCCGGGCCAGGCAAGGTGCGGGTCAACAAAGCCGGCTGCCTGGACCGTTGCGCGGGAGGGCCGGTGGCCGTGGTGTACCCGGAAGGTGTCTGGTACACCTTCGTGGACGAGAGCGACATCGACGACATCGTGAACTCCCATCTGCGTGACGGGGTGGTGGTCGAGCGCCTGTTGCTGCCCACCAATGTGGGCCGTTGAAGGTCGTTTTAAAGGTTTGTCGTGAATCACCAGACCGAACGCTGTTTCACTGACGGCCCCGCCGGGGTCATTGAGCTCGCCATCGACCGCCCTGTTCATGCCCGACCAGGGGGGGGGGTGGCGGTCCTCTCCCACCCGCATCCGTTGTTCGGCGGTACCATGGACAACAAGGTGGTGCAAACGCTCGCGCGCTCTTTCGTCCAGGCGGGGTGGACGGCGGTGCGCCACAATTTCCGTGGCGTGGGGCAAACCGCCGGGGTCCACGACCACGGCGTCGGCGAGACCGACGACCTGCTGGCAGTCGTCGCGGCACAGGCCACAGGCGGGCCACTCGCTGTGGCAGGGTTCTCCTTCGGTGCCTTCGTCACCTGCCGCGCGCTGGTGCAACTGGCGTCCCAACGTCCTCCAGAGGCTGTCGTGCTGGTCGGCACAGCGGCCAGCCGTTTCGAGGTGCCGCCGCTGGCCACGGAACTTCACGACCGCACCTTGGTCATCCATGGGGAGCAAGACGATACGGTCTCCCTGGCCTCGGTGTTGGACTGGGCCCGCCCGCAGGCCTTGCCTGTGCTGGTGGTGCCTGGTGTGGAGCACTTTTTCCACGGGCGACTGCCCTTGCTCAAAAGCATGGTCTTGCGCCATCTGCGTCAGATCTGATCGATAAATGGTCGGGCCGTTCAGTGCCCGCTGGTTTCAAGGAACAGTTTTGTTGACTCTGTTGTCTCGTTTGCGCCGCCACATGGCGGTCTGTCTGTTGGCCATGGCGGTCACTTCTCCCTGGGTGGTGCAAGCCCAAACCCCGACAGCGCCCGAAGTGGCCGCGCGTGCCTACCTGTTGCTGGATGTGACCAGCAATCAGGTGCTGGCCGCCAAAGATCCCGACATGCAGGTCGAACCGGCGTCGCTCACCAAGCTCATGACAGCCTACGTCGTGTTCGACGCACTGCGCGCCAAGAAAATCTCGCTCGCGCAAACCTTTCCGGTCAGCGAGCGGGCCTGGAAAATGCCCGGTTCTCGCATGTTCATCGATCCCAAAATGCAGGTGCCCGTGGAGGACTTGCTCAAAGGCATGATCGTGCAGTCAGGCAACGATGCCACCATGGCGTTGGCCGAGGGCGTGGGTGGTACCGCTGAGCACTTTGTGGAGCTGATGAACCGCCAGGCCAAGGTTCTGGGGCTGACGCGCACCACCTACAAGAACCCCGAAGGCCTCACCGCGCCGGGGCACACCACCACCGCGCGCGACCTGTCCGTTCTGGCTGCACGCCTGATGAAAGACTTCCCGCAGTACGTCGGGTATTACGCCATCCAGCGTTACCGTTACCCTGGCACCCCGGCGGCCAACGATACCAATCGCAACTTGCTGCTGTTTCGCGACCCCACCGTCGACGGCCTCAAGACCGGTCACACCGATGCCGCAGGTTATTGTCTGGTCGCCACCGCACGTCGCCAGTTCCCAGTGCTGGGTGAAGGTGCGGCCAGCCAACGCCGCTTGCTCAGTGTCGTGCTGGGCACCAGCAGTGAGAACGCCCGCGCAGCGGAAAGCCAGAAGCTGTTGAACTGGGGTTACGCCGCTTTCGATGCGGTGCGCCTGTTCGCACCTGGTCAGCCAGCGGCCACGCCCGATATCTGGAAAGGCCAGAGCTCCCAGGTTAAGCTGGGCCGTGCCGAAGGAGTCGTGGTTTCCGTGCCGTCAGGGCAAGGCGTCGGGCTGCGCACCGAAGTGGCGCGGCCCGATCCACTGGTGGCGCCGCTCCAGCAGGGGCAGGCGCTGGGCACCTTGCGCGTACGCAATGCGGCCGGCGCCGTGGTCGTCGAGGTGCCTCTGCAGGTGCTGGAAACCGTGCCAGAGGCGGGCTTTTTCGGCCGCGCCTGGGGTGCATTGCGCTTGTGGATTCAGTGATGCCGTGTTGTGCAGCGCAAGTGCAGTTTGCATAAACCTGGGCACCGTGCTACAGTAGAGGGCTTTTCGGAATATTCCGAAGGGAATCTCGTTTTCTTTTCAAACGTTTAGGGACGTTTCTAATGCCAACCATCAACCAACTCATTCGCCATGGGCGCGAGGTCGAAGTGACCAAGTCCAAGAGCCCGGCGATGGAAAACTGCCCCCAGCGTCGTGGCGTGTGCACCCGCGTGTACACCACGACCCCCAAGAAGCCGAACTCCGCTCTGCGTAAGGTTGCCAAGGTGCGCCTGACCAACGGTTTCGAAGTCATTTCCTACATCGGCGGTGAAGGCCACAACCTGCAAGAACACAGCGTGGTGCTGGTTCGCGGCGGTCGTGTCAAGGACTTGCCGGGTGTGCGTTACCACATCGTGCGCGGTTCGCTGGACCTGCAAGGCGTGAAAGACCGCAAGCAGTCCCGCTCCAAGTACGGTGCCAAGCGTCCCAAGAAGGCTTAATCGCCCTCTGGTTCGCCGGATGCGGTCGTCTGCCGCGTTCAAAAATCGGTGCTTGAATGCTTGCTGGCAGGCGTCCAAGCGTAGTGACCCCCAACGCACACGGTGTGCGCGGGTCGAGTAAGTGAG
>CAYQTH010000020.1:0-17986 GCA_964420415.1 uncultured Macromonas sp.
AAGCTCACCGACTGCGAATCCAGCGACAGCACGCGTACCGAACTGTTCCTGGTCGAGGGAGACTCCGCTGGAGGCTCGGCCAAGATGGGGCGCGACAAGGAATTCCAGGCCATTCTGCCGCTGCGCGGCAAGGTTCTGAATTCCTGGGAAGTCGACCGCGACCGCTTGTTCGCCAACAACGAAATCCACGATATTTCGGTGGGCATAGGCGTGGACCCGCACGGGCCGGATGACACGCCGGACCTGAGCGGCCTGCGCTATGGCAAGGTGTGCATATTGAGCGATGCGGATGTGGACGGCTCACACATCCAGGTGCTGTTGCTGACGCTGTTCTTCCGCCACTTTCCCAAGCTGATCGAGGCCGGGCACGTGTACGTGGCGCGCCCGCCGCTGTTCCGCGTGGACATTCCGGCGCGCGGCAAAAAGCCCGCCGCCAAGGCCTACGCGTTGGACGAGGGCGAACTGACCGCCATTCTGGACAAATGCGCCAAAGACGGCGTGCCACGTGAGAAGTGCCAGATCAGCCGCTTCAAAGGCCTGGGTGAAATGAACGCCGAACAACTGTGGGACACCACCCTGAACCCCGACACCCGCCGCCTGCTGCCGGTGCAACTGGGCGACCTGGACTTTGCCGCCACCGAAGCGCGCATCACCCAGCTCATGGGCAAGGGCGAAGCCGCCGCCCGCCGCGAGCTGATGGAGCTGCACGGGGACGAGGTGGATATTGACGTGTGAACGAGAGGGGGTCAGGCGCGGGGCATGCCCAGTATCCGTTCGCTGATGATGTTGCGTCGTATCTGCGACGTGCCACCGGCGATCGACAGGGGGAATGACCAGAGGTATTTGCGCGTCCAGTCGTCGTGTGAATGCGTGAGCTCCAGGCTGCGTGAACCTGTGAGCTCCATGGCGGTGCGCGCCACCTTGCGCTCCAGTTCGCCATGGTGCAGCGCCGCGAGTGTGCCCTGCGCCCCGGCGGTGCCGTTTTCATGGCGGCTGATGTTCATCAATGCCATGGCCCGCAGCGCCGACACTTCCGCGCGAAGCGTGGCCAGGTGCTGGGCCAGGTCTTCCCGATCCAGCAGGCGCCGACCATCCGGCCCGCTGTGTTCGCGGGCGTAGGTGATCATGTCCTCCACCAGACGCGCCATTTCGATCTGTACGCAGACCATGCCCATGCCGCGTTCAAAATTGAGCGTGCTCATGGCGGTTTTCCAACCTTCATTCACCTTGCCCACAACGTTGCTCAGCGGAATGCGTACTTCGTCGTAGAAGACTTCGTTGAGGTGGTGGCCCCCGCTCATGTCGATGATAGGCCGGACCGTGATGCCGGGTGACTTCATGTCGCAAATGACCCAGGTGATGCCGTCGTGCCGTTTCGGGCCGGTGCCTGTGCGTACAAGCAGTTCCTGGTAGTCGGCCACGTGGGCGAAACTGGTCCAGACCTTTTGTCCGGTCACGACCAGTTCGTCGCCGTCGATCACGGCGCGGGTGCGTATGCCTGCGAGGTCTGAGCCTGCGCCGGGTTCCGAGAACCCCTGGCACCAAATGGACTCCCCCTTGAGGATGGGCTGCAGGTGGGCCGCTTTCTGTGCTTCGGTGCCGCAGGCGATGAGGGTCGGACCGCCGTGGTTGAGGCCCACATAGAGGTCGGGGGCGGTGGGCGCATCCTGATGGCCGATTTCCTGCATCCAGATCATTTGGCGCAGGAGTGTCAGGCCGCGGCCGCCATATTCCACCGGCCAGTCGAGTCCGGCCCACCCGGCGTCGTAGAGCTGGCGCTGCCAGGCGCGGTCGTAGGCCACGGCGTCGGGGCCTTCGGGCGGACGGGGGGTTTTGGGCTTGTGGGTGGCTATCCAGTCCCGCACTTCTTCTTGGAACAGCCGGTCTTCGGCGCTCAGTTGGTATTCCATGTCTGGCCTTACTGGGGAAGAGGATGTTGCAGCAGACGGGCCTGGGCAGGCCGCGTGCCGCCCAGCAGTGTGGCGAGCAAACGTACCCGCTTGAGGTGGTGGTGGGCACGGCATTCTGCGGTGAAGCCGATGCCGCCATGCAGTTGGATCACCTGTTCGGTGATTTCCACCGCGGCTGGGATGGCCACCACTTCGGCTGCGGCGACCTCAAAACCGGCGGAATCCAGCCCGGCGCGGACCGACAGCGCAGCCAGAACCACCTGGCACCAGGCCGCTTCCGCACGCACGGCCAGGTCTGCGCACAAATGCTTGATGGCCTGAAAGCTGGCGATCACGGTGCCAAATTGTTCGCGGACCTTGGTGTATTCCACGGCCAACGTCAGAGCGGCTTCCGCGGCGCCCAGCATCTGGGCAACCAACAGCAGCCGCACCTCAGGCAAGGCATCCTCTGCGGTGAAGAGGGGCTGGGCTTGGCACTGCGCCTGTTCGAGCGTCAAAGCGCCGTCCAGCGCTGGCACCTTGTGCCTGCCGGACCAAGCGGTAGGCGGATACAGGTGCAGGGCCTCGCCGGTCACGCAAAGGAAAAGGTCGCTGTTGGCGCCGTCGATCAGGTGCCAGCCCGCACCGTTTGCGTGGGCGAGGCCGACGCGACGTTCGCCCTGGATGATGGCTTGGGCCAAGTCTGCGTCGTGGCTGGCGCACAGTTGGGCCGCAGCGGTTGCGGCAACCACACTGGGCGACACCAAGTGGCGTCCCAGTTCCCGTTGAATCAGCAGGGTTTCGGCCAAGGACAGGCCCAGGCCGCCCAGCGATTCAGGCAGGTGAATGCCGAACCACCCCATTTCGGCGTAAGTCTGCCAGTCGGTTGCGGGTGTGCCTGTGGTGGGGGAGGAGCGGTCACCCGCCTGCAATGGCACAGGCGAGCGTTCCAGAAATTCGGCGACGGCCGTTACCAGCGCCTGTTGGACCGCATCGGGGAGCAGGTTGATCATGTCACTTTACGCAAGGAGAGCTTTACAAAATTGTATGTTACATGCAATACTGAACATTGTGAATCGAAAATCCGAGGTGCAAATACTGACCGCCTGCGTCAACTGCACCATCAAGCAATGAGAGACAAGTGAACAAAGGTCAACCGATGCGCAAATACCTTCGCAACACAGATTACGTGCTTTTCCAGGTTCAGGACCGCGTGGCACGCATCACGCTGAACCGCCCAGACAAACGCAATGCACTTTCCCCCGCCATGCTGACGGAACTGCGCGACGCGCTGCTGGAGGCCGATGCACTGCAGGAAGTCAATGTCGTGATCCTGGAGGGGGCGGGCAAGGACTTTTGTGCGGGTTACGATTTGGGCGGGGCATACGCGGGCTTCAAGGAGGGCGAAGCACCGCCTTGGAACGACGCCGACTACCGCAGCACCAGCGCCTCCATTGATGACGACTGCTGGAACCTGGAGCAGACCCAAAAGCTGAGTTTGACGCTGTTCGACATGCACAAGCCTGTGATTGCCAGGGTGCAAGGCAATTGTTTGGCGGGCGGCACCGACATGGCGTTGATGTGCGACTTCATCATCTGCACCGAAACCGCCAAGATTGGCTTCCCGGCCACCCGTGCCAACGGCACCCCGCCGAACCAGATGTGGCTCTACCACGTGGGGCCGCAATGGGCCAAGCGCATGTTGATGACGGGCGACAGCCTCTGGGGCAAGGACGCGGTCAAGATCGGCCTGGTGCTCGACGCCGTGCCGGTCGAGGAACTGGACAACGCCGTCAACGAACTGGCCCGCCGCATCAGCTTTGTGGACGCCGACATGCTGTCTGCCCACAAGCGCGTCATCAACATGGCCATGGAACTGCAAGGTGCGCGCACCCTGCAACGCTTCACGGCAGAAATGGACGCCCGCGCCCACCTGTGCAAGGGCCCGCGCCGCATGCAGTTCAAGGCCGACATGGCCGAGCACGGTTTGAAAACCGCCCTGCAAAACCGCGACGCGCCTTTTGGGGACGGCATGGTCCATACCCACTGGATGGATAAATAACGCCGTGCGGCGCACAACACCTATTCGATCACCAGGAGACAAGACATGAAATTCGAGCACATTCTTTACGAAGTCAAAGACCGCATTGCCACCATCACCCTGAACCGCCCGGACGTGGGCAACGCCATCCACACAGGCGTGCTGAATGAGTTGAAAGCCTCGCTGGACCTGACCGACGCCGATGACAACGTGCGTGCCGTGGTGATCACCGGCGCGGGCAAGTGCTTCTGCGTGGGGGCCGATTTTTCCAAGGGCGCCGACATTTTTGACAAGAACAAGAACGGCAGCGCGGACGTGGATTCGCCGTTGCGCCCCGACGGCACGTTCGATTTCAGTAAAGAGTCGGCCCGCGATGGTGGCGGTACTTGGGCCTTGCGTATTTTCGAGAGTCTGAAGCCGGTGATCGGTGCGATCAATGGCCCGGCGGCCGGCGTTGGCGCGTCCATGCTGCTGCCTATGGACATCTGCATCGCCAGCGAAAAGGCTCGCGCAGGTTTCGTCTATGCCCGCCGTGGCATCAACTTCGAATGTTGTTCCATGTGGTTCCTGCCGCGTGTCGTGGGCATCAAGACTGCCCTGGACTGGTCCATGTCTGGCCGTGTCATGGGTGCTCAGGAGCTCAAAGACGGCGGCATGGTCAAGGAAGTGGTGGCGCACGAAGACCTGCTGCCCCGTGCTTACGAAATCGCCCGCGAAATTGCCGACAACACGGCTCCGGTGTCCATTGCCCTGATGCGGCAGATGGCCTGGCGCAGCCTGGGCATGGCCCACCCGATGGAAGCACACCGCATTGAGAGCCGCGGCATCTGCACCCGCGGCCGCAGCCCCGATGCGAAGGAAGGCGTGGCGTCGTTCATTGAAAAACGCCTGCCGGACTTCGAATGCAAGGTGTCCACCGACATGCCCGATTTCTTCCCCTGGTGGGATGAACCCAAGTATTTCTGATACGGGTGAGCTGAGGTAATCACCCCCGTCCGGCAAAGGCACGGGGTGTGGCGTGTTCCTGTCTGCTGGAGAAGCCGGTGCAAACAATTGGTGCCTTGCTGGAGCGCAATGCGCGTTCGTATCCCAAGAAAGAGTTCTATGTGTTTGGGGCGCGCCGCGTCACCTACCTGGAGTGTTATGAGCGCGCCTGCCGGTTGGCCAGCGGGCTGCATCAGTTGGGCATGCGCAGGCAGGACCGTTTTGCTCTGCTGGGGATGAACAGCCTGGATTTTTTCCAGGTCGAGGCCGCCGCAGAAGTGGCTGGATTCATTGTCGGCCTGGTGAATTTCCGGCTGGCTCAGCCAGAAATGGAACACGTCATCCACGACATGTCGCCCAAGGTGCTGGTGTTTGACGAGCAGTATGCCGGGGTGATTGGCAGACTGCGTGCCAGGTTGCCCGATGTCCAGCACTACGTTTGCCTGGGTGAAGCGCCCGATTGGGCCATGTCACTCGCGCAACTGGAGCAACTGGGGGCGGGCGCTGACCTGCCGGTACAGGCCCAGCCGGACGATGTGCTTTATTTGTACTACACCAGCGGTACCACAGGCCGGGCCAAAGGTGTGCCGTGGACGCAACGGCAGACCTGGGAGCAGGCCCTGCTCTGTGCCAGGCACAGCGAATTCACCGGGGAAACCAGGGTGCTGCAGGTCACACCTGCATTCCACATGGGTGGCAAGGGGTACCCGGTAGCGGCCATGGTGGCGGCGGGCACGAGTGTGCTGCACCGCGCTTTCGATCCGGTCGAGTTCTTGCAGACGATTGAGCGGGAAAAAATCACCTTCACTTTCATGGTTGCAGCCATGCTGCAGGCCTTGCTGGAGGTGCCCAATGTGCAGTCCTACGATTTGTCGAGCATTCGGGGCATTTGCTCGGCGGCGGCGCCCATTCCGGTGCCTTTGCTGCGGCGGGGCATCGAACTGCTGGGGCCGGTGTTTTCGATTCAGTACGGCATGACGGAGGTGGGCACGGTCGCGGTCATGCCCAAGCACGAGCTGAACCCTTATGGCTCGGAGGATGACATTCGTCGGCTGGCGTCCGTCGGGCATGTGATACCGGATATTGATTGCCGTCTGCTGGACGAGTCGGGGGCGCCATGTGCTGTTGGGCAGCCTGGTGAGGTGGTGATCCGTGCAGGCACGCAGCTCAAAGGGTATTGGAACAATTCAGTGGCCACGGCCGAGGCCATTCGCGATGGCTGGTACCACACGGGTGACATGGGGGTGCTCGATGAGGAACATTACCTGTTCCTGGTGGACCGGAAAAAGGACATGATCATCTCTGGCGGCGAAAACATCTACAGCCGCGAAGTGGAAGAGGCCTTGGTGCGCCACCCGGAGGTGCTGGAGGCCGCGGTGATTGGGGTGCCCGACACCAAGTGGGGCGAGGTGGTCAAGGCGATTGTGGTGCTGCGTCCCGGTAGCGTGCTGGCACCAGCCGAGTTGTTGGCGCATTGCAAATCGGAGATTGCAAGCTACAAGTGCCCGAAAAGCGTTGAAATGGTGGGTGAGCTGCCGCGTTCTGCCACCGGCAAGATCAGCAAAGTGGCGTTGCGCGAACAGTTCCGCGCCTGATGTGATGTGTTGATAAGGGATTGAGTATGGAATACCGGTGCTTGGGCCATTCGGGGTTGCGGGTGTCTTTGGTGGGTTTGGGCTGCAACAACTTTGGCGGCCGTACCGACCTGGAAGGTTCTCGCCAGGTCATTCACCAAGCCCTGGACCTGGGGATCAACCTTTTCGATACCGCCGACATGTACTCCGGCGGCGGCTCGGAAACGGTGCTGGGCCAGGTGCTGGGCGAACGCCGCAAGGAGGTTGTGCTGGCGACCAAGTTCGGCTGGCCCATGGATGGATCTGGGCGGCGGCAGGGCGGTTCGCGCCGCTACGTGATGCAGGCCGTGGAGGACAGCCTGCGGCGCCTCAACACCGACTGGATTGATCTTTACCAGATCCACCAGCCTGACCCGCTGACACCGATAGAGGAAACCTTGCGCGCGCTGGACGATCTGGTGCGCCAGGGCAAGGTGCGCTACATCGGCTGCTCCAACTTTGCGGCCTGGCAGATGGTGGATGCGCAGTGGACGGCCCGCCACCACGGGCTCAACCAGCTGGTGTCCTGCCAGGACGAATACAGCCTGTTGGCGCGCAGCGTGGAAACCAGCCTGCTGCCTGCCATGGAGGCTTGCGGTCTGGGACTGATTCCTTATTTCCCGCTGGCCAGTGGGTTGCTGACCGGCAAATACCGCAAGGACGCCATGCCCAGTGAAGGCCGTCTGGCCACTGCGAAGTTCTTTGCCGACCGCACTTTGACGCCAGAGAACTGGGCGCGGGTCGAGGCGCTCGATGCATTCTGTGCCGCGCGTGGACGTACCCTGCTTGAACTGGCCTTCAGCTGGTTGGCCATGAACCCGGCGGTGTCCAGCATCATTGCGGGTGCCACGCGCCCTGCGCAACTGGAGATGAACGTGCAGGCTCTTGGCTGGAAACTCAGCGCCGAAGACATGGCCGAGGTCAACCGCCTCACGGCCTGAAGCGGTTGGCCGTTGGTCAAATCACGCCGGTCTGCCGCAGTTCGGCCAGGCGGCTGGCGTCGAAACCTGGCAGGCCGCCGAGGATTTCGTCGGTATGCTGCCCCAAACCAGGGTTGAGCCAGCGGATTTCACCCGGCGTGGCCGAAAGCTTCGGTGTGGGCGCCACCTGGGCGGTGTCGCCGAGTTCGGCGTCCTGCAGGTGCAGCAGGCTGCCTCGTGCCTGTATGTGGGGGTCGGCCAGCAGCGTGTCGATGTCGTTGACCCGTGCCACTGGCAGGCGCTTGGCGGCCAGTGTGGCGATCAGCCCGTCAACGGGCTGGGTGCGTATCCAGGCAGCCAGCACCGCATCGGCGTCGTCACCGGGTTGGCCTCCCGCCAGTTGCACCAAGTCTGCCACATGGCGTTCGGTGCTGGCGGAAATCACCACGTAGTGCCCGTCTGCCGTGGCGTAGACGTTGCGGATCGCTGAGCCGGGCAAGCGGCTGCCGCTGCGCTGCGGTGACTGGCCGGGCTTCCAGCGCGCGGTGGCATTGGTGACCGCGTGCAGGATGGGCTCGTAGAGGCTGGCGTCGATGTGCTGCCCCCGCTGGCCGCCGGTGTCGCGCCAATAGAGTGCCATCATCGTGCCCACCACCATGCTGAGGGCGCCAACGGCGTCGCCCAGGGCCACCGAAGGCAGCAGCGGCGGGCCGTCGGCGGGGCCGGTGAGGTGGGTGAGTCCAGCAAAGCCTTCGCCTATGGTGCCTGAACCGGGCCGGTTTGCGTAGGGGCCGGTGCGGCCATAGCAGCTCAGGCTCAGCATGACCAGTTCCGGGTTGATGGCGGACAGGGTGGCCCAGTCTATGCCGCGTTTTTCCAGGACTTGTGCGGGGTAGTTTTCCACCACCACGTCGGCGGCTTTGACCAGCTCGCGCAGCACGGCGCAGCCTTCGGGCTGGCGCAGGTCGAGGGTGATGGATTTCTTGTTTCTGGCAATGGCGGGCCACAGGCCGCTGCCACGGAAACCATCGCCACCGGGCGGTTCGACTTTGATGACCTCTGCACCAAAGTCGCCGAGGATGGTTGCTGCCAGCGGAGCGGCATAGAGGGAGGCAATATCCAGGACGCGGAGTCCAGCAAGGGGCAATGAGCGCATGGTGGGGTCCGAAAGGAGGGCGGTCTGGGCGGGGTGTTTTCAGCGGTCGTAGTAGGAGCGGCCGCCGTCCACGTGGAGGGTGCGGCCTGTGATGCCGCCACCCCCTGCCGAACAAAGGAACGCAATGGTGGCGCCGACTTCCGTTTCGGCATCCACCGTGCGGCGGATCGGGATCAGTTCCCGCTCCCGCTGCTGTTCTTCGGGAGGCAGGCTGGCGTACCACTTCTCCCGCAGAGGCGTGGACACATTGGGGCAGATGGTGTTGACGGTGATGCCCCACGGGCCCCATTCCGATGCAGCCACTTTGGTCAACCCGCGCAGGCCTTCCTTGGCGATGGAGTAGGCGGCCAGCCCTGGCATGCCCATGGTCGATCCTCCGGAGCCGAACTGGATGATGCGGCCCCAGCTGGCGGCCTTCATGGCGGGCAGGCAGGCCTGCATCAGCCACACGGCGGCATAGGGGCCGGTGTGCATGACCTTGTCGAGGTGGGCGAGGGTGACGTTTTCCAGCGGGCCGTTGTCCACGGCAATGGCGTTGTGCACCAGGATGGTGGCAGGCCCCAGGCTGGCGTTGACCTCGGCGACGGCTGCCGTGACCGCTTCCGGCCGGGTGATGTCACAGATCACCCCTTGTGCGCTGAGCCCTTGCGCGGTCAACGCGGCCACGGCGCTGGTAAGCGCATCGGCCTGGATGTCGAACAGGGCCACGCTGGCACCGGCCTTGGCCAAGGCGGTTGCCACGCCCAAACCAATGCCTTGCGCCGCGCCGGTGATGATGGCGGTTTTGCCGTTCAAAAGGCTCATCATTTGACTCCTGGCAGGATGTTCACGGGTTGCCCTTCACGCGGGCAGAACTTGGCGTAGCGCAGGGTCGAGTCCACGCAACTGGTCACGAACTCGCCTTGCGACAGGTCGCGCACTTGGTCGAAATGGGCGGCCACCGATTCGGCGGTGATGTTGGGGTCGAAGAACCCATCGGTAGAGAAGAAGCCGGTTTTCGCCACGCGTCCGCCGCCCACGTCGTAGATTTCGCCGCCGTATTGCATGTTGCGGCTGACCAGGAAGGCCACGCCTTCTGCGATCTTGGTGGTCTGGAAGTACTTGCGAAACCAGGCGGCGTGTTCCGGCGCGGTGAGGTCGTCGCCCGAGAGCCGGGTGTGGCCCGCAGGCAGCAGCGCGTTGACGAGGATGCCCAGCGGTTTGCCTTCGATGGCCGCATCGGTGGTTAGGCCGAGCAGCCCGGCCTTGGACGCGGAATAGGGCGTGATGGTGCCCATGCCCAGGGACGCACTGGAACTGACGTTGAGAATGCGGCCGTAGCCCTGGCGCTTCATGACCGGCCAGACCTCGCGCATCAACAGGTACGGCCCCCAGAAGTTGATGCCAAGCACCCGCGCCACGTCGTCCAGCGGGATTTCGTCAAGGCCACCGAAGGCGGTGACCCCAGCGTTGTTGATCAGCACATCCACCCGGCCCCAGGCGTCCATGGCCGTTTTGACGATGGATTGCGCGGCCTCCAGCGTGCCCACCGCGTCGGCATTGGCAATGGCGGTGCCGCCCGCCGCACGGATTTCGGCCACCACGGCCTCGGCTTTGGTGGCGGTGCCTGCATGGCCGGTGATGTCGCCGCCGTAGTCGTTGACCACCACCTTGGCTCCGCGTGCGGCCAGGCAAAGTGCCATGTCGCGCCCCATGCCGCCGCCAGCCCCGGTGACGATGGCCACCTGATTCTTGAATGTGATGGTTTTTTTCATGGTGTCTCCTGTTGTGGGCGGCGGTTACAGCACATGCATGGGCTGGCCAGAAGGTTGCAGAATCTGGCCAGTGAGAAAAGCCGATTTATCTGAAGCGAAAAACAGAAAACTCTCCACCACGTCCTTGGGCAGGGGCAGGCGTTGCAGCACGCTGCCGGTGCTGAAGCTTTGGCGCAAGGTTTCGCGCCGTTTCTCGGGCAGGGTTTCCATCATGTCCGTCCAGGCTGCAGGGGCGATGCAGTTCACCGTGATCTGGTGCTTGAGCAGTTCATTGGCCCAGCTCAGGGTCATGCCGATCACGCCCATCTTGGACGCGGCGTAGGCGGTCTTGTGGGGCGATCCGCGAAAGGCGGCGTGCGAGGTGACGTTGATGATCTTGCCGTAGTTCTGCGGGGCGAAAACCCGGTCCACGGCGGCCTGGGTGATCAGGAACGGCGCGCGCAGGTTGATGCGGATCTCCCGGTCGAAATCCGCTTCGTCGAACTCCTGGAGCCGGGCCGTGGTCGAAATGGCGGCGTTGTTCACCAGAACATGCAGGCCACCGAAGGCGTCCAAGGCGGTGTCGATCAGGCGCTGGGCAAAGGCCTTGTCGCCGATTTCGCCAGGGCACCCGGCGGCCTGTCCGCCTGCAGCGCGGATTTGCTCCACAACGGCCGTTACGGCCTCGGGCCGGGTGCCATTGATGACCACCGCCGCCCCTTCCTGGGCAAAACGCAGGGCCACCGCGTGGCCAATGCCGCGGGTGGACCCGGTGACGATGGCCACTTTGTTGGCGAGCGTGTCCATTAATGCTTCTCCGCTGGATTGAGGAGCTGGCGCGTTGCGTTCGCCAGGCGCCGCATGACGGTGCTGACTGGCTGGGTGTCGAAATCTGCCTGGTACAGCTCCAGGCCGATGGGGCAGCGCACGCCGAGTTGATCGAGGGTGTGCAGGAAACCGGCCACATCGAGCGCGCCTTGGCCGGGCCATTGGCGGTGGTGCATGGCTTCTTCCACCAGCGGGCGGCTGAGGTGGCGCGGGCTGTCGGAGATCTGGATCGTGAAGACGCGCTCTGGCGGCAGGCGGCGTAGGCTGTCTAGGCTGCCGCCGCTGTGGGCGTGGTGCCAGTTGTCCAGCACCAGGCCGCCATTGGCCCGGCCAGCGCCTTCGACGATCCGCAGGGCGGTGTCCATATTGGGGACTTGGCTGAAGGGCACGAATTCCAGGGCAATGCGCAGACCGTACCGGGCTGCGTCGTCGCACAGGCGGGCAAAGCTCTCGGTGTCGCGGTCCAGGTCGAGCGCGGCGTCGGTCATGTGCACGGCCACCACGGTGCTGCCGCCGAGGGCCGCGGTCACTTCAAAAAACTCTTCACGGGGGATGCTGCCCTTGATGGGGCCGAATTGCGTGGAGTCCCGCGCTGGTGCCGGCACCCAGTCGCGGACGGCGCCGGTGTCGGTGCAGATGAGGCCGTGGGCGTCCAACAGACCGCGCATCTGGGCGAGGCTCATGCCCAGCTTGTGGCGGGCATGGCGCCAGATATTGGGCCAGAGGGTGATGGCTTCGAAACCGGCCTCCGCGGCGGTACTCACCAGTTCGGGAAAGGGCGTTCGGGCCAGGCAACCGGCCATGAACGTGAGTCGCCGTCTGCTGTTTGTCATCATCAGATCTTCCGCATCTTGCCTTGCCAGTAGCGGTCGCGGATCAGGCGCTTGAGGATCTTGCCTGACTCCTCCCTCGGCAGGGCATCTTCGAACACAATGAGCTTGGGGATCTTGTAGCCCGCAATGCGTTCGCGCAGGTAGTCGCGCAGTTCGGTTTCGGTCAGCTTCGCACCGGGCACCATGCTCAGGTGGGCGGCGACAGATTCGCCGAACTCGTCGTCGGGAACGCCGAACACCGCCACGTCGGCCACCGCCGGGTGGCTGACGATGGCGGCTTCAATTTCGGCCGGGTAGATGTTCACACCGCCGGAAATCAGCATGTCCGAGCGCCGGTCGCGGATGTAGAGGTAGCCGTCGGCATCCAGGCAGCCCATGTCGCCGGTGGTGATGAAACCGTCGCGTTCGGCGCGCTGCCGCGCTTCCGGGTTGCCGTGGTAGGTGAAGTCTGGCGTGCCGTGCATGCGCAGGTAGATGTCGCCCACTTCGCCGGGGGGCAGCAGGCGGCCTTCGGCGTCGTGGATGCGGACTTCGCCGGTCAGCACCGGGCGGCCCACGCTTTCAGGGCGCTGCAGCCAGTCGGCGGAGCCGATCAGGGTCATGACGCCGGTTTCGGTGGAGCCGTAGGATTCCCACAGGATGGGACCGAGCCAGTCGATCATCGCGCGCTTCACGTCCGGGGCGCAGGGCGCGCCAGAGTGGATGACGTGGCGCAGGGAACTCACGTCATACTGCTTGCGCACGTCTTGCGGCAGCTTCAGCAGGCGCACAAAGTTGGTGGGCACGAGCTGGGTGTGGGTGATGCGGTGCTCTTGCACGAGGCGGAGGAACTCCACCGGGTCGAACTTGCGCATCACCCAGACCGAGCCACCCGCGCGGAAGTTCACCATGGCCGTGGCCTGGGGGAACAGGTGGTACATCGGCCCGGTCACCAGGGTGCGGTTTTCCGCGCTGCCGTTGTAGACCAGGGCCAGCACGTTGCGCCGGTGCTGCACCTCGGCTTCGGACGCAGGCAGGCGGCGCACGGCCTTGGGGCGGCCGGTGGTGCCCGAGGTGTAGATCATGCTGGAGCCCAGTCCGCTGCCGGTTGAGGCCAGGCCGCTGAACCCGGCCAGCCAGGGCTCGTAGGCCAGGGCATGGGCGGGGAGCCCGTTCAAGCTGTCCAGATTGGGCACCACGATCAGGCGTGTGTCGGGGGGCAAGACGGGCAGGATGTTGGCCACCAGGTCGGCGGCGGCGATCACCACTTTCGGCGCGCTGTCGCGCAGCACGTGGGCGAGCTCGTCGCCCTGCCAGCGCCAGTTGATGGGCACGACGTAGGCATCGAGCTGCTTGACGCCCAGCTCCGCATCGAACCACACCAGGTCGTTGTGGGCCAACAGGGCCACGGCATCACCCGCCTTCACGCCCAGGGTGCTCAACCCGGCTGCGAGTCGACCGGCGCGTTGCAATACCTCGTCGCGGGCGCGCGAGTCGCCGCCAACGATGTTGATGGTTGCTGCGCTCATGCGACGTTCGCGACGGGTTTGGTCGTGGTCAGACAGGTGCCCCAACTGGGCAGAAAGGCCGCGTGGAGGCTTCCCATGCCGCCGGCCACCATGACGAAAATGTCTTTGGGTTCCACGGTCAGGTAGAAACGGCCATTGGCATGGACGCGCCCGCAGGCGACGATGGGGTCCTGGTAACCCTTGGGGAATTCGTCGATGTGGTGGCCGGTGTTTTCCCAGATCAGCTGCAGCACATCATCCAGGTTGGGCATGTCGCGGGCGATGATTTCGGCCCACACCGGGTTGACAGCCAGCAGGGCTTCAGAATAGGGCGACGAGGGCAGGAAGCCGTTGGCACCGAAGGCACCGAGGGATTTGCCGAGGATCTGGCAGAACTGTTCGCCGGTATTGGCGATCATGTCGCAGATGTTGGTGGTGCCCATGGCGCCATAAGCCGTGACTGCATCGCCCTGCACGCCAGCGATGCGTTCTGCCAGCGGCGCCCAGGGCGAGCGCTCTTCCCATTCCGCAAACACAATTCCGCAGACCCGCCCCGGCGTGCCGAAGGTGGTTTGCGACGTGAGACCCACCACCTGCCCGGCCACGTTGCGCATCACCAGGCGCAGGGCGCGCCCGATGGTGGGAGCAGCGCCCGCCACACCGCCGAGGCAGCCGTTCTGGTAGGGGATGTCAAGCCGGTTGCGGATGGGACCGTTCACCACCAGCGCAGGCACCACCGAACCCGTGGTGGCGTTAAGGGAGCCAAGCTCGAATTTCGATTCGGCCATGGCCTCGATGGCGGCGATCAGCAGCGGCATCGACTCAGCCGGGGCGCCAGCCATCACGGCATTGATGGCCACTTTTTCCACTGTGCATTCGGCCTTCAGCGGCGGCAGGTAGGCCACCACTTCATCCGGGTAGCGGCCCGAAGCGGCCAGGTGGCCGCGCACCAGCGCTTCCCGAGGCGGGATCAGCGGCAGGCCATCGCCCCAGCCCTGGGCCATGGCGTAGTCCAGAAAAGGCTTGGCATCCAGGTCGACTTCGTGGCGCTTGCTGGTCAGCCAGTCGATTTCACAGCCCTCGGGGCCGCAGTCGCGCAAGGTAGGGTCGGCGTTGCTGTTCATGGTGGCGGTCGTTTAATTCGGGGTGACAGGGCTGCCAATGGCTTCCAGCAGCGGACGGAAATGTGTTTGGGCTATGGTTTCCACCTCGTGGCGTGGCAGCACGTCGAGGGGATAGGGCAGGACAAAGCGGCGCAGGCCCGAGCGGCCGCCGCGCCGTGACAGGGCTTCGCCCAGGGTCTCGAAATGCCGGGTCAGGATGGCGACGGTGGGCAGGTCCTTCTTGGCGGCAAACAGGGCGTCGTGGATGGTCCAGCCGGTGCAGGAGCCGCAGTTGCCCAGTCCGACGATGGCCACGTCTATGCTGCTGGTGAACTCGTCCAGTTCGCGCAGGGCCTGGTCGCCTTCTTCGCCGCTGCGCCCATGAGGCCGCCAAAACTTCACCTCGGCGCCGAGCTTGCGCAGCTCGTCGGCCCATACCTCGGCCACCCAGTCCCAGGAACGCCAGAGGATGTCAACGCGAAAACCGACGGTTTTGCCTGCCAGGGGGCCGGCATCCGGGCCGTGGGTGGCAATGTCGTCGGCGGGAGACGAGGTGGGGTCGAGGATCAGTCCGGTGGCCATGGGCGTGTGGTGCGTTGGGTTGAAGGGGCAGGTCAGGCGGCAGCGTTGGCTGCCGCTATCGTGTTCAGCGCGACAGAAAACTCCCGCATCCGCTGAACGTGCGCGCGCGCGGCCGTTTCGGCTGCATCGGCATCGCCAGCGCAAACGGCTGCGGCAATGGCGCCGTGGTCGCGCACCACCACCTTGGCGGAGAACCAGGGCTCCTGTGTGGAGGCGCGGATGTGCAGATGGATTTGCCGTTCAATGTCGAGCAACGCCTTGGCCAGCCGTTGGTTGCAGGCGGCATCGCGCAGCAGGCCGTGGAACTCAAGGTCGAGCTCGATGTGGCGCTCCATGTCGGAGTCGCGCAGGGCGGATTCATGAGCCTTGAGCAGTTCCTGCAAGGCGGAGCGCTGTTCGGCGGTGATGCGTTTGGCGGCCAGGCGTGCGGCCATGCCGTCCAAGGCTTCGCGCATGTCTATGAGTTCCTCGTAACCGCTGCCGCTCACGCGCAACACCTCCGCGCCCAGGCGTGGCCGGTTGGCCACCAGGCCTTCGCGTTCCAGGATCAGCAACGCTTCACGGGTGGGGGTGCGGCTGACGCCCAGCCGCCGTGCCAGTTCAGGCACGCTCAAATGTTCACCGGGCGAAAACGCCCCTTTGGCAATCGCCTCGCGAATGGCGTTGGCGACACGTTCGGTCAGTGGCTCGGAGTGTGCAATCGGGTCCATGGCGGCTCTTTGTCTTCTGAATTTTCATAAAGCATATTACATGCAACAAAAAAAGTAAACAAAAATCTGACGATGCTGAGCTTGCGTGCCCACGTGGCTCTGTTGGACAAAACCCCATGCCCGAGCTGGTAACCTCGCCGGATGAGTGACAGCGTGCGCCCCAAGACCCGGTACAAGAGCACCAACTGGGCCACCTACAACGCCTCACTCAAAGCCAGAGGCAGTCTGACCATCTGGCTCGACCGCGCCATGCAATGATTTGCCGCACCCAACGGCAAGCGAGGCCGCCAGCGCACCTTCTCAGATGCCGCCATCCAGTTCTGCCTGAGCATCAAGTGCCTGTTCGGTCTGGCCCTGCGCCAAAGCCTGGGGCTGGTCGAAAGCCTGCTGCGCCTGGCGGGACTGGACTGGCCGGTGCCCAACTTCAGCACCGTCAGCCGACGCCAACAAAACTTGGCCGTGAAGTTACCTTACCGTCCCAGCCAAACAGCGTTGGATTTGTTGGTCGACAGCACCGGCATCAAGTTCCTGGGGGGAAGGGGAATGGAGGCGCAAGAAGCACGGAGCCGAGTACCGGCTCCAGTGGTGCAAGGTGCACCTGGCCATAGATGCCCACAGCCTGGAAGTACGCGCCATTGAGGTGACACCCAACAGCGTGGGCGATGCACCCATGCTGCCCGAGCTGCTCAGCCAGACTCCAGCCGACGAGGCCATAGCCAGTGTCGGTGGCGATGGGGCTTACGACACCAAAGCATGCCACGCCGCTATCGCACAGCGGCAGGCCCAGGCGGTGATCCCTCCACGCAAGAACGCCAAGCTGTGGAAGGTCAAACACGCGGGAGACCTGGCACGCAACGAAGCGGTGCGGGCTTGCCAGCGATTGGGCCGCCGGTTATGGAAAAACTGGAGTGGCTACCACCGGCGCAGTCTGGTGGAGACCAAGATGCACTGCTTCAAGAGGCTGGGCGAGCGGGTCATGGCCCGCACGTTTGCGCGTCAGGTGACGGAGCTGCACATCCGCGTGGCGCTGCTCAACCGCTTCACGCAATTGGGCTGCCCGACAACCGTGCCTGTGGTGACCGTGGCATAACTGCGTCTGGGGCTGGGGCCATGCCTTCCAACATCAGGTTTGTGCAACAGAGCCCAGTCATTCCAGAGAGGTGTCAATGGCGAGCTTGGCTGTTTGAATTTCAGCGACCAAACGTTGGAACAACTCTTCCACGGATGGAATGTCATGCACCAACCCGACTGATTGCCCGGACGCCGTCATGCCCAGGTTCATGTCGCTGGAGGTGAACGTGTAACCATGGAATTTCAGGTTTTGTGCCATGCGCATCATCACTTCGATCTGCTTGGGGCCCAGCGACAGTGTCTGTATCAGCAGCTTGGGCCATGGGATGTTGAGTTCCTTGGCAATAGAGAAGGAGTGCACAAAAACATCCCAGATATTGAGCATCTTGGAATGGAAGATCTTCTCTGCCACCGGGGTTCTCATGGCACGCATCGGAATGCCATCGAATTTGGTCGAAAACAGGGTGCCATCCACATCCAGCTCGACGGCTTTTTCTTTCCAGGCCTGGTGCATCGGGCCTTCCTGGGTGGTCCAGAAACGGGTGCCCATAGAGACACCACTTGCCCCCAGCGTGAGCGCGGCCAGGATTTGTGCGCCGTTCGCCACCCCACCGGCGGCAACAATAGGAATCTGAATCACTTCCGCCAGACGGGGGATCAGCGTGAAGGTGGTGATTTCGCCCGCGTGCCCGGCCGCTTCGTGGCCAGCGGCGATCACGGCATCCGCTCCTTGCGCTTGGGCGCGCTGCGCGAGGTTGATGCTGTTGATGGATGCAATCACTTTGCCGCCATAGGCATGCGCGGCCTTGGCAATCCAGTCGCCTTTGCCCATGGAATAGTTGATGAGCGGTACGCCCTCATCCAAACAAACCTTGGCATTTTCCATGGCGTTAGGCAAAGCCAGGGGGCAGTTCACGCCGAATGGTTTGTCCGTCAACTTGCGGATTTCGCGGATGCCCGCCCGTGTCACGTCAGGCGGGCTGGAGCCCGCACCATAAACACCCAGGCCGCCCGCGTTGGAGACGGCTGCGACCAT
>CAYQTH010000021.1:0-5676 GCA_964420415.1 uncultured Macromonas sp.
GCATGGCGGTTTTCATGTCTTCGGTGATCTGGTCTTTGAGTGCCATGGTGGTGTGCAGTCCGGGTAAAGAGCAAAGCATAAAACACAAAAGCCCGCCTGAGCGTCCTCCAGCGGGCTTTCGAGAGCTTGGCGGCAAGCCGCCAGCCGTGCGATCAGTACATGCGCTTGGGCAGCTGCATGGAACGCACGCGCTTGTAATGGCGCTTGACGGCCGCAGCCTTCTTGCGCTTGCGTTCGGCGGTCGGCTTTTCGTAGAACTCGCGGGCACGCAGGTCGGTCAGCAGGCCCAGTTTTTCGATGGTGCGCTTGAAGCGGCGCAGGGCGACGTCAAATGGTTCGTTGTCTTTAACGCGGATGGTCATTAGCTAATGTTTCCGAATTTTTCGCCACGCCGTGGTCATGGGAAGATCGGGCCCAAGACTCGGTCAGTGGCAAGTTGTTCCCCGTCATGAAGGTGATCAGGCCGACGGGGGATTGCCAGCAAAGACGAACATTATAGCTGCGTTTTTGCGCGGTTTCCAGCTACAGTGTTGACCAGTCAGCAGGAGAATGGCAATGTTCGAGTCGGCAGAAATCGGTCACAAGATCGACAAGGAAACCTACAAACGCGAAGCCCCCAAGTTGCGCGAGGCTTTGCTGGAGGCACAGTATCGGCTGCTGAACGACGCGCGGTCGGCGGTGGTGATTCTGGTCAATGGAGTGGACGGCGCCGGGCGCGGCGAAACGGTGAACCAGCTCAACGAATGGATGGACCCGCGTCACATCCGCACCGAGGCGTTTGGCACCAAGAACGATGCCGAAGCCAAGCACCCAGAGATGTGGCGTTTCTGGAAGGTGTTGCCGGCCAAGGGGCACATTGGCATTCTGTTCGGTTCCTGGTACACCGATCCGATCACCGACTACGCGCTGGGCGATGACAAGCACGACCGCTTTGTGCACCGGTTGGAACGGGTGCGCCAGTTCGAGCGCATGCTGGTGGCCGAAGGCGTGGTGCTGGTGAAGTTCTGGTTTCACCTGTCTAAAAAGGCGGCCAAGGAGCGCATGAAGGTGCTGGAGGCCGACCCCAAAACCGCCTGGCGTGTGACGCCGCAGGAAAAGGCGGATCTGAAGCGCTACGACGATTTCATCCGCGCCAGTGATGAGGCTTTGCGCAAGACCAGCCTGGGTGAAGCGCCGTGGCTGGTGATAGACGGCAGTGACCCGGCCTACCGTTCGTTGACCGCCGGCCGCTACCTGCTGACGGTGCTAGAGCAGCGTTTGCAACAGCCGGTGGAGCGGCGCAAGGTACCACGCCCAGCCTTGAGTGCGCCGCTGGACGAACCGCTGGACCACCGCAGCCTGCTGGCAGCACAGGACTACACGCGCCGCCTGTCGCGCAAGCGCTACGAAGATGAATTGGAAACCCTGCAAGGCCGCCTGAACCTGCTGAGCCGCGAGCCGCGCATGCAGGACCGCGCGCTGGTGATGGTGTTCGAGGGCATGGACGCGGCGGGCAAGGGCAGCACCATCAGGCGCGTTACCCAGGCGCTGGATGCGCGCTATTACCGTGTGGTGCCCGTGGCCGCGCCCAATGAAAACGAACGGGCCCAGCCCTACCTGTGGCGTTTTTGGCGCTACATCCCGCGCCATGGGCGGGCGGTGGTGTTCGACCGTTCCTGGTATGGCCGCGTGCTGGTGGAGCGGGTGGAAGGCTTTTGCAGCGAGGCCGACTGGCAGCGCGCTTACGGCGAAATCAACGAATACGAGGAAGAGCTGACCGAGTCGGGCGCCATCATCGTCAAATTCTGGCTGGCCATCACGCTGGAGGAGCAATTGCGTCGCTTCCAGGAACGGCAGAACACGCCGCACAAGCATTACAAAATCACCGACGAGGACTGGCGCAACCGCGAGAAGTGGCCTCACTACGAGCGGGCAGTGGGTGACATGATCGATCGCACATCGACCCAGGTGGCGCCGTGGCATGTGGTGGCCTCAGACGACAAGCTGTTTGCGCGCATTGAGGTGTTGCGGACCTTGTGTGAGCAGGTGGAGGCGCAGTTGGAACGAACGAAATGAGCCAAAAAAAGCCCCCTGGTCTTGCGGCGCAGGGGGGGCAGTGAGGGGTTGGAGCGCGAAGCCTAGAAACTTTCCCAGTCACCTTCGTTGTGTCCGCTGGCGTTGTTCTTGGGGGCTGCCGCAATGCGTTCAGCGGAAGGTGCTACCGCCGGTTTGGGCGGCTTGAGCGACCTGGGCGCCACTGGGGCGGTGTTGGCCGTTTTGGCCGCAACCGGTGCTGCAGGTTTCGAAGCTGCGCGTCCATACACCGGCACGCTCTCCATTAAAGCCCCGCCCAAGCGGAACGCCGACACCACCTGGGCCAGTCGGCTGGCTTGTTCGCGCAGGCTTTCGGCAGCAGCGGCAGATTCTTCCACCAGCGCGGCGTTCTGCTGCGTCATTTGGTCCAGTTCCACCACGGCCTGGTTCACGGTGCCAATGCGGCCAGACTGTTCCGACGTGCCGGCGCTGATTTCGCCAATGATGTCGGTGACGCGCTGTACGCCAGTGACAATTTCCTGCATGGCGCCGCCCGCGTCCTGCACCAGCTTGGAGCCGCTTTCCACCTTTTCGGAAGAGGCGTCGATCAGGGTTTTGATTTCACGCGCGGCCTGGGCGCTGCGTTGCGCCAGGGTGCGCACTTCACCCGCCACCACGGCAAAGCCGCGGCCCTGTTCGCCCGCGCGGGCGGCTTCCACGGCGGCGTTCAGTGCCAGGATGTTGGTCTGGAACGCAATGCCGTCGATCACGCTGATGATCTCGGTGATCTTGCGCGACGCGGTGTTGATCTCGTCCATGCTCGTGACGACTTGCGACACGATGTTGCCCCCGCGCCCGGCGGCTTCGGCGGCCGAGGTGGCCAGTTGGTTGGCCTGGCGGGCCGCATCGGCGCTCTGGCGCACGGTGCTGGTCAGCTCGTCCATGGAAGCGGCGGTTTGCTGCAGGTTGGAAGCGGTGTTTTCCGTGCGTGAACTCAGGTCCTGGTTGCCCGAGGCAATTTCGGACGACGCGGTGCTGATCGAGTCGGTCGAACGCCGGATTTGCCCGATGGCTTCTTGCAGCTTGCGCACCATGGCCTGCACGTTGGCGTTGAGTGAGCGGGTGTCGCCTGTGGACACGCGCAGTTCCACGCTCAGGTCGCCGTCGGCGACGCGCTGCATGGTGCGGCTCAGGGTGTCGGGCTCGTCGCCCAGTTCACGCCAGACGGAGTTGATGGTCAGGTAGGACGCCACGCCCAGCACGGTCAGCACGGCCAAGCCTGTGAGGAGGTTGACGATGAGGGCGGAGCGGACGCCGCTGTCGGCTTCGGCCTGGCGGTCCAGGGTGGCCTGGCTGGCGCTGGTTTTCTGGCCCTCGACCAATTTGTCCAGTTCGGCCTGGGCGGCTTGCATCTGGGCTACTTGGTCGCCTATGTCACCTTGTCCCAGCATGGCGCGGGTGGCGCCCAGCGCAGCGGACTGGTAGCTGTTGAAATGCTTGCGCAATTCAGCGGCAACATCGGCTTTGCCAGTGATTTGTGCGGCTTTGTCGATGTGATCGTTGGTCTCTTGGGCCACGGTTTCCACTTCCGACAGCTTGGAGGCATCGCCTTCAGCGGCGGTGGCCTGGAGCAGGGTACGGAAGTGGGCAATACGCTGGTCGATTTGACCCATTTCAACGAAGTATGGGTTGTCTACCTCGCGCAACTGCTTGATGGAGGCGGATGTGTGTGTGCCCACCAGGTAGCTGACGACAAGCCCGATCAAAAAGACCAAGGCTGCGCAGAGCGGGAGCATCCAGATTTTTGTGCGGAATTTCACGGTATCACTCCAGGCAGTTGAACGACGCGCCAGCCCCGCAGGCAGGACCGGCGCTCCGGTGCATCAGTTCAGGTCCAGCAAGACTTTGACCGAGCTATCGACCGCAGATTTTTCGATATATCCAATGGCCTTGGGGTCGGCGGCCACGGCTTTCTTCACAGCAGCATTGTCAGGCAGCTGCTTGGGCGGCTGGCCCTTGCCCGAGAACACGATGCGTGACCAGGTGGATTTGACCTGGGCCACATCACGGCCGGTGGCCGCTTTATAAAAGTCAGCGTAGACAGCGCCGGTTTCCACTTGGTCAAAAGGCGTGGCGGCTTGCGACTTGCCCAGGTAGATGTCGGCCACCTGGTCTTTGGTCATGGCAGCAGCAGCGGGGTTGCCCACCACCACCAAGTTGCCTGCATGGGCGGCCACGCTCAAAGAGCCAATCAGCGCAAACTGCAGAAGGGTTTTCTTGAAGTTCATGAAGTTACTCCTGCATCAAAAGACGAAGTCGAGGGCAACGCTGTAGGTGCGGAGGGCTTTGTTCGGATCGTAGGCGGGGCTGAGCACGAGGTTGGAGGCGCTGTGCTTGGATTGTTCCACCTGGGCCTTCAAGGCGATGTTCTTCAAGGCATCCCAGCGCACGCCAACGGCTACGGAACGGCTCGTTGTCATGTCGGCGGCGTAGAAAGTGCCCTTGGGTTCAAAGGCGCTGACGGTCGCATAAGGCATGACGCTGCCGAAACGGTAACCGGTGGTCAGGTAGTAGGAGTTGCTGTCGAAGGCTTTGTTGAAGGTGTTGTGGGAGAAACGGCGCATCACGTATTCCCCGGCGACGAGAAGCTGGCCATCGTCGTACTGCAAACCTGCACCAGTGAACTTGTCTTTGGCGCCTACGAGACCAGGGACGATGGTGACATCGGTGTCATTGGCCACGGTGTAACCCAGGCGGCCCGTCCAGTTGCCATGTTCGGCCAGCAGGTTAAGAGCGCGTGTTTGGCTGTAATCCACAATGCCACCGACCAGGGTCGTGCCAAAGGTGGTGTAAATGTCGGCCTTGGAGTTGCCTGCAGACACTTGCAAGGTGAAGTTGGTGTCCGCCATGTTGTGGCGGAACACGGCCTGAACACCATCGAAAGCGGAAGCCGGGTACATGCCATAGACATCACGAGGTGCACGCAGCCAGTGGGAGGCGTAGCCCACGTTGCGCGAATCGGACACCATGAACACGGGCAGCACCATGCGGCCCACGCGCACGTCGGCCCAGTCGGTCACTTTGGCCTGGCCATACAACCACTCGATGGTGGGGGCGAACTCGCCGTCACGGCGCGCGGCCAGCACTTGACCCACGGCCGAGAAGGTGTCGTTGAATTTCACGTTGCCTTGCAGGCCCACGCGGGTGTCCACTTCCCAGGAGGCGGAGTGTTCGGTCGCGCCTTTGTCCTGGCGGGCAATGGTGCGGAATGCGGCGGTATCGCTGTTGGTCGTGACGTAACCCAGGGTGCCGAAGCCGTTGAAGTTGTACTCCAAGCCTTCTGCCCCTGCGGTATGGCCGCAGGCCAGCGTTGCAGCGGCAGCAGCAATACGCAGTGAATTGAGTGACATTGTTGGTCCTTTTTAGTTTGTGTACTGAGCGTAATTCGATCGGCGTGCATGAGTAAATCTGATCGAACCTTTGATTTTAGCTCATACAAAATATTTGTCAGATTCATGAAAGGATATAGGTTTATTGATTCTCTTATAAAGTAATAAATGTATATTTTTTATTAAATAAATTGTTTATTTTTGCATTGATTTGCTGTTTTGTTCAATCGGTCGGGGTCTGTGAGTGCAGCAGACCTTGCGCGCACGCATACCC
>CAYQTH010000021.1:5686-16775 GCA_964420415.1 uncultured Macromonas sp.
GGCCCACTGGAAGTTGTAGCCGCCCAGCCAGCCGGTCACGTCCACCACTTCGCCTATGAAGTGCAGGCCAGGCTGTTGCGATTCCATGGTTTGCGATGAGAGCTGTTTGGTATCCACTCCGCCCGCGGTGACTTCGGCCTTGGCGTAGCCTTCGGTGCCGGTGGGGGTGAGTTGCCATTGGTGCAGGCTGTGCGCCAGTTGGGTCAGGGCTTTGTCGCTGGTTTCCATGACCGGGCGCTGCCATTCGGGGTGGTTGCGGGTCCAGGTGTCGGCCAGGCGGCTGGGCAGGTGGTGCGCCAGTTCGTTGGGCAGCCGTTTGTGCGAGCGGGCTTTGGCTTCCTGCAGCAGGGGGTCCAGCGCGGCGTCGGGGTGCAGGTCCAGTTTCAGGGGCTGGCCAGGTTGCCAGTAGCTGGAAATCTGCAGCACGCCAGGACCGCTCAGGCCCCGGTGGGTGAACAGCAGGTCTTCCAGGAATTCCATGCGTTGCTTCTTTTCGCCAGTGGCAATGCGTACCGGCAGGGCCAAGCCGGACAGGTCGGCAAATGGCGTCCAGGCGGCGGGGTCGAACGTCAGCGGCACCAGTGCAGGCCGGGGCGTGACCACGTTCAGGCCGAACTGTTGGGCCAGGCGGAAGCCGAAGTCGGTGGCGCCGATTTTGGGGATGGACAGGCCGCCGGTGGCCACCACCAGGGAATGGCTGCTGACTGGGCCGCGGTCGGTGTCCAGTGTGTAGCGTTGGGCCGGGTCGGCGTCGGTGTAGCGCACGCTTTTCACGCCGCAGGGTTGCCAGCGTTGCACGCCGCCGGTTTCGCATTCCTTCAGCAGCACGTCGATCAGGTCTTGAGCGGAACGGTCGCAGAACAGTTGGCCCTTGTGCTTTTCGTGGAAGGGCACGCCGTGGCGTTGCAGCAGGCCGGTGAAGTCGCTGGGGGTGTAACGGGCCAGGGCGGAGCGGCAGAAGTGCGGGTTGTCGCCCAGGAAGTGCTTGTGGGGCTGGCGCGGGTCCAGGTCGCGGTTGGTGAAGTTGGCGCGGCCGCCGCCGGAGATGCGGATTTTTTCCGCCACTTTGGGGGCGTGGTCGATCAACAGCACGCGCAGGCCGAGTTGCCCGGCCACGCCCGCGCAGAACAGGCCGGCCGCACCGGCGCCAATGATGGTGACGTCGAAAACTGGGGTCATGGGGCGTGAGTATCGGGTATTCCCGAGTGCCTGGCTTGGATTTTGCTAAATGACCGCATCAGTTCCGTGCTGCGGGTGCGGGTTCGTCCAGTGAAGGATCAATAGTTGAGGTCGGAATCGGTATGTTGACCGAACAGCAGTGATGAATGCTCGCTTGAAAAACCACAAGCTGTTGTTTCTGGATACGCCCCGGCAGGTCGACCGCGAGCGGGTGTTGGATACGCTGGTCAACAACCTGGAGGGCATGGCCTACCGTTGCCTGAACGATGCCAACTGGACCATGATGTTCGTGAGCCGGGGTTGCCAGGCATTGACCGGTTACCCGCCACACGAATTGCTCCAGCATGGCAGTGTGACTTGGGAAGGTCTGACCCACCCGGAAGACCGGATACGGGTGCGCGAGGTGATTGGCCAGAGCTTTCCCACGGGGCAGCGTTTTGCGGTGGAGTACCGCATCACCACCCGCGATGGATGCACCAAATGGGTGCAAGAACGGGGCGTGGCCGTGACCGACGAGCAGGGCCAGCGGGTGGTGGAAGGGTTCATTGAAGAGGTGACGCATCGCCACCTGACGCAGGAGGCGCTGGAAAACGCTGAACGCCGCTACCGCCACATCTTTGAGCACGCTTCGGAAGGCATTTTCCAGTCCACCAAAGAGGGGACCTACCTGGCGGCCAACCCGGCATTGGCGCGCATGTATGGGTACGCTTCGCCGCAAGAGCTGATTCGCGAACTCTCCAATATTGAACGCAGCCTGTATGTGTGCGAAACCCGGCGCGATGAGTTCTGCCTGCAGATGGCGCTCAATGGCAAGGTAAAGGACTTCGAGTCGGAGGTGTACACCCGCGATGGCAGCAAGATCTGGATTTCGGAGAACGCGCACAGTGTGTACGACGCCAATGGCCGTTTTGTTTGCTACGAAGGCACTGTGCAGGATGTGACCGAGCGACGGCAGTACCAGGCGCAACTGGAACGGCAGGCCAACCACGATTTGCTGACTGGATTGCCCAACCGCAACCTGCTGGCCGACCGGCTGGAGCAAGCCATTTCGCGCGCGGTGCGTGCGCAAGCGTTTTTGGCGGTGGTGTTCATAGACCTGGATAATTTCAAGTTCATCAACGACACCCTGGGCCATGTGGCGGGCGACGAGCTGCTGGTGGAGATTGCTCAGCGGCTGCAAGGGAGCATCCGGGCTTCGGACACGGTGGCGCGCCAGGGGGGGGACGAGTTTGTGCTACTGCTCAATGACCACGACCAGGTGGACAGCATCATCACTCTGCTGGAGCGTGTGATGCAGGTGGTGGGTCGCCCGGTGGCGCTGAGCGGGGGCGAATACCAGGTGGGCGCCAGCTTGGGTGTGGCGCTGTACCCGCAGGATGGGCGCGACCCGGAAAGCCTGCTGAAACATGCCGATGTGGCGATGTACGCGGCGAAAAGCCAGGGACGCAACAATTTCCAGTTCTTCACACCCGATTTGAACCAGGTGGCGAGCGAACGGCTGAACATCGAAGCCGCACTGCGCAATGCCATTGAATCGAGTGCGTTCTTGGTGCACTACCAGCCCAAGATGGATCCGCAAGGGCGTATGGTGGGGGCCGAGGCGCTGGCGCGTTGGCAGCACCCGGATTTCGGCTGGGTCAGCCCCGACCGCTTCATTCCCATCGCTGAGGAAACCGGGCTCATCTTGCCGCTGACGGATATTGTGCTGCGCCAGGCTTTTTGCGCGGCCGCCGCATGGCCTGAAGTGGCCGGGCAGGCCGTGCGTGTGGCGGTGAACCTGTCACCCAAGCTGTTTTTGAGCGAAGACATCGTGCGCCGCGTGGCCGCCTTGCTGGAGGAAGCTGGATTGCCGCCTGAACGGGTGGAATTGGAAATCACCGAAAGCGTGTTCATGGGCAATGATGAACGGGCGCTGCGCATTTTGCAGCAGTTCAAGGCGCTGGGCGTGTACCTGGCGATGGACGACTTTGGCACCGGGTATTCGTCGCTGTCGTACCTGCGGCGCTTTCCGCTGGACATCATCAAGATCGACCGCAGCCTGGTGACGGATGTGGAGCACGAGGGCGATGTGGCCACCATTGCGCAAACGGTGATGGCATTGGCACGCGGACTGCGCAAGACGGTGGTGGCTGAAGGCGTGGAAAACGCAGCGCAATTCTGTTGGCTGAAAACGCAAGGCTGCGACGAGTTCCAGGGCTACTTGTTTTCCAGGCCCTTACCGGAGGATGCGTTTGTGGCGTTCTTGGCCCAGCCGGTCAGCGTGCCTGCTTGTGGTAAAGCGTCTGGCGGCTGATACTCAACAGACGTGCCGCCTGCGAAATGTTGCCGCAACTCGGCCAGTGCGGTGCGAGCTGGAGCGTGAGGGGTATTGAAGCGCAGTGAGGGTGATGCGACCAGCAAAAGCCGGGTAGGGCAGGCAGACGCGGGGTGTTTGAGTTAAAGTAAAATAAATTTACTTTATTTATGCCTGCTGTTACCACGCCTGTCGAACTTGCCGAACGCCGCCGCCACCAAGTGCTGGCGTTGTGGACGCGCTGGCGTCTGCAAAAGCTCAGCCAGGGTGCGGCGGTGAGCGAAAGTGCGTTCGCCAGCCAGATGGGGTTGTCGCCCAGTCAGTGGAGCCAGCACAAGGCGGGCAAGCCGCTGGGTGACCGCCTGGCGCGGCAGATAGAAACCGCTTGCGGCGTGCCCAGTGGCTGGCTGGACCAGGCGCCCGACGCCCCATCCGTGAAGCCGAGCGAGTTGGAACCCCTGAGCCAAGGTGCGCCGGACGCCTTGTGGCAGGTGCTGGGGCCAGGTACGCAGCGGGTCATGCCGCAGGTGCAGTTCAGCACCCCGGCCGGGTTCCCTTCGCCCGCGGCGGACTTTGACACCGACCGCGTTGACCTGGTCCAGTACCTGGGCCTGGACCAGCCCACGACCTTCCTGGCGCGGGTGCGCGGCCTGTCCATGATCGGCAAGGGCATCGACGATGGCGACCTCATCGTGGTCAACCGGGCGCTTAGCCCGCGCCATGGGCACACCGTGGTGGCTGTCATCGACAATGAACTCACTGTCAAGACCCTGTATCTGCGCCAGGGTGTCACCAAGCTGGTGGCCGCCAACCCCGATTTCCCCGACATCGTGCCCAAGGAAGGGCAGGCGCTGCAAATCTGGGGCGTGGTCACCTCGGCCATCAAAAAGCTGGCGTATTGAACCTTCCCTCATGCGCTCACCACGCCGCCAGAACCTCGAATTTGACGAGGTACGTCACTACTCGTACCCGGAACACCTGCGGGCCAGCCTGCAAGATGTGCCTGCAGCGCCAGGTGTTTACGTGTTTCACGGGCAGAACAGTGCCTTGCCTCTCTACATTGGCAAAAGCATCAACCTGCGCAGCCGTGTGCTGGCGCACCTGCGCAACCCACAGGAAGCGCGCATGCTGCGCCAGACCACCCGCATCAGTTACCAGCGCACGGCAGGCGAGATTGGGGCACTGTTGCTGGAAGCGCAGTGGATCAAGCAGCGCTTCCCGCTGTTCAACCAGAAGTTACGGCGCAACCGGCAACTGTGCTCTCTGCGGCTGGGGCCGAAAGGTTTGCCTGAGGTGGTGTATGCCCACGACATGGACTTTGCCCGCGAGCAGGACCTGTTCGGCCTGTACGCCAACCGCACTGCGGCATTGGAGAGTTTGCGCGACCTTGCGGAGGATCACCACCTCTGCCACGGCTTGCTCGGGCTTGAAAAGCTGGCGCCGGGCCGAGGGTGTTTTCGCTCCATGCTGCGGCAATGCGCAGGCGCTTGTTGCGGACGGGAAAGCGCCGAAGCGCACCGCCAGCGCTTGCGGGTAGCCCTTGATGCGGTGCGCCTGGCCTGCTGGCCTTATGGTGGTCCCATCGGATTGGTCGAGGAAGATGGCAGCTCTGATATGCCCATGACCCAGATTCACGTCATACGTAACTGGTGCTACCTGGGCAGCGTCGAGCATGTCGATCAGGCGCACGCCTTGCGACAGGTGGTTCCGGGGTTTGATGCCGATGGCTACAAAATCCTGTGCAAGCCGGTGCTGAGCGGGCAGGCCCGCATCATCGAACTCTGAGGTGGGTATGTCTGCTCCGGCTTATGCCCTGCTCGACGGCAACAACTTCTTCGTCAGTTGCGAGCGTGTGTTCGACCCACGTTTGCAGACGCGGCCGGTGGTGGTGCTGTCCAATAACGACGGCTGCGCCATTGCCCGCAGCGAAGAGGCCAAGGCACTGGGCATTCCCATGGGAGCGCCATGGCACCAGATCCGCCACCTGGAGCGTGACGCCGGCCTGGCCGCGTTGTCGGCCAATTTCACCTTGTATGGCGACATGAGCAGCCGCATGATGCAGATGGCCGCCGAACTGGGCTGCGACCAAGAGTTGTACTCCATTGACGAATGTTTTCTGGACCTGAGCGGCGTGCCCAATGCCTCCGACCGTGCCCGGGACACGCAGGCGCGCATCCAGCAGGGGCTGGGCCTGCCGGTGTGCATCGGTATCGGGGAAACGAAAACCCTGGCCAAGCTGGCCAACCACTTTGCCAAAGGTGCTGGCCGTCAGTCCAGTTGCTACCCGCCCGTGCTGGCCCAAGTCTGCAACTTGCAGGAACTCACCTCCCGCCAGCGGCAGTGGCTGTTCCAGCGCACCGATGTGGGGGCTGTGTGGGGCGTCGGGCCCCGCCTGCGCTTGCGGTTGCAGTCTGTGGGGGTGCAGACGGTGCTGGATTTGCACCACCTGGGCTTGGCCCAGGCGCGTGCCTTGGGTTCGGTTTTGCTGGAGCAGACGGTGCGTGAACTCAACGGCCAAGCTTGCTGGGGGCTGGATGACGGTACCGCTTCGCGTCAGCAGATTGCCCACACGCGCAGCTTCGGTCAGCGCGTGACCGACGTGGCTGATCTGCGCCAGGCCATCACCACGTTTGCCAGCCAGGCTGCCCACAAATTGCGCGGCCAGCGCAGCCGGGCAGGCGCGGTGCTGGTCTTTTTGCGTACCAGTACCCAGCATGAACAGCGTGCCGCCCAACCGCGTTCTGTGGTTTGCCCGTTGCCTTGGCCCACGGCCGATACACGCCGTATCGTGGAGGCGGCGCAGCATGCGCTGGAATGCATCGTTCGGCGGTTGCTGTCATGCCCGTCTTACGTCAAGGCAGGGGTCGTGTTGCTGGATTTGCAGGCTGCCCACCCGCGGCAGCAAGTGTTGGCGCTGGATGACACACCGATCATTGAGCGGCGCAGTGACCGCCTGATGACCGCTCTGGATGCAGTCAATCGCCGGTTCGGCCGAGGTACGTTGGCACTGGCCGCGGCGGGGCAGCCCAACGCACCGCGGCCCTGGCATATGCGCCAGGAACGGCGTTCGCCACGCTACACCACCTCGTGGCCGGAACTGCTGCAGGTACGTGCATGAAGTTGAAGGTCTTCCTACAATAAATACGAACCGCTTATCAATTGGAACGAACCATGACCGTACTTGCTCCCTACAGTCCGGCAGCGCCCAGCCGCGCCGAAGTCGATGCCTGGATGGGTTTCACATTGCTGGATTTTGGTGCAAACTGGTGCGGCCACTGTCAGGCCGCCCAGTCGGCCATTGCCGCAGCGCTGGCTGCCTCGACGTTCAAGCTGCGCCATATCCGGGTCGAGGACGGTCCTGGCCAACCGCTTGGCCGCTCCTTCCGTGTCAAGCTCTGGCCTACCTTGGTGCTGTTGCGTGATGGGCAGGAAGTGGCGCGTCTGGTGCGTCCGGTCGAGGTTGCTCAGGTCAGCCAATTCCTGGCGCAAGCATGACCTGTGACAGTGTGCAGGCCTTGTTGTTGAAGTGAACTTCAGGTGCCGGTGGTTTCGGCCGCCAGCTGGCGCAAGGCCAGCTCCAGGGTTTGCGGCGGCCGGGCACCGCTCAGCACCAAGCGGCCATCAATGATCATGGTGGGTACCGAGCGGATGCCGGCTTTCGCGTAGGCCGCTTCCTGTTTCCTCACTTCGCTGGCGTAAGCGTCGCTGGCCAACACGTCCATCGCTTGTTCACGGTCCAGGTAGACCGCTTCCACGCAGGACAGCAGCACATCGTCTGCATCCATGGCCAGCCCGGCCTGGTGGCATGCAGAAAAGAAGGCCGTGGCCAGGGCGGCTTGCCGTTCGGGGTGTTCTGTTCCTGCCCAACACAGCAAACGGTGGGCATTGAACGTGTTGTAGATGCGACTGTTTTCTGGCGCAAAGGCGAAACCCAGCTCCTCTCCGCGTACACAGATGGTTTGCTGCATTTCAGCCAGTTGTTCGTCGGTGGTGCCGTGGTGCTGGCGCAGGTATTCCGCCACATCGCAACCTCCAGGTTCCAGCGATGGGTTCAACTCAAACGGTTGCAGTCTGAGGCTGGCCTCAATGTCCGGCTGCAAATGGTCCAGCGCCTGACACAACGAGACCCACCCCAAAGCGCACCAGGGGCAGGATATATCGGCAACGAAATCGATGGTCAGGCGTGCCATCATCGTCAAGCGGCGGTGGCCAAGGCGGTTTGGATGGCTCCCGCCAAGGCCGGGCTGTCCACGGTCACATCGGGTGCAAAACGGCCCAGCACCTTGCCATCACGACCGATCAGGAATTTCTCGAAGTTCCACATCACATCCGTGTCGTGTTTGGGCAGCAGGCCGTGCTGGCCCAGTTTTTCTTTCAGCATGCCATCAGCCGCCGGTTGAGCGTGCGGCATGGCCTCAATCAAGGCGGCGTAGAGCGGGTGGCGTGGCTCGCTGTTGATGTTGACCTTGGCAAACATGGGGAACTTCACGCCAAAGGTGCCACGGCAAAATTCGGCAATTTCAGTTTCCGTGCCCGGTTCCTGCCCGGCAAAGTCGTTGCAGGGGAAGCCCAGCACTGCGAACCCTTGCGGGGCGAGGGTTTCATAGGCTTTTTCCAGTGCCTCATACTGGGGCGTCAGGCCGCATTTGGATGCCACGTTGACGATGAGCGCCACCTTGCCTTTGTAGTCCGACAGGGAAGCGGCTTTGCCATCAATGGTCTGGAGGGGGATGTCGTACAGAGATGCGGTCATGGTGTGCTTTCAGAAGCGTGGTGTTGGCAAAGGGGCTCAGCAGCGAGCCCCGGCTCCAGCGTAATTTATCCAAGAGGCCCCGTGTATGGCCGATTCGGCAGAATTGTCCCTGCCTGCAAGCAGGGATATGTGTGGGAGACGTAAAAAAGGGACAGCCCTGTTCAGGAACCGTTCCCTGGGGGGAATGCATTACCCGCCCAAAAGTGTGCGACGGTCAGCGGATGCCGTTGGCTTGCAGGTATTCGGGGGTGAACATCGGCAGGTAGCGTTTGCGCCAGCTCTCGTCCTTCGGGAAAATCAAGCCTTTGACATTGCTGTCGCCCGGATGGCTGCCCATCCAGTACGCACCGCTGGAGAAGTCAAAGAAGAAGTTGCCCAGCGAGAATTGAGCGCCGATGTCATACAACTGGATACCCGTGGTCCAGCCGGCGCGGAACAGCTTGCCGGCTTGATCGTAGGTTTCCATCTGCGAGTTCAGGCCGTCTTCATCCACATACACCACCTTCTTGGAGTAGATGTGGCGCACACCGGCCTTGGGCTTGCCCTCGATCACCCACACGCGGTGCAGTTCCCAGCGCATGTCGGCCGGGTTCGGGTGGTTCGGCGTCAGGGTTTGCTTGGACGGCGTCTTGAACTGCTGGGTGTAGTTGTTGTACAGCACGTACTTTTCTTGCTTGCCCACCAGCTTCCAGTCGAAACGGTCTTGTGAACCGTAGGTCATCTGGATGTCGTCCATGGTGATGCCGCCGTTGTAGCCAGGGCACGGGGTGTCGTAGAACAGGTCCGGGGTGGAGCGCACGCGGCGGGTGCCGGGGGTGTACTGCCAGCTCTTGGATTTGTTCTTGATGCCGTCCAGCCAAGCCCAACCCAGCGAAACTTCACCGATGCGGCTGGCCGGAGCGGTGTAGTCGTTGTAGACCTTGTAGTACAAGCCATCACCCTTGAGGAAACCTTCGCGGCCAATCGCGGGATCGTAGTAGGCGTAGTGGATGTAAGAGCTGAAGGAACCGTTCAAGCTGATACGCCCGGCAGCGTCCACCATGTAGGTGGATGTGTTGCTTTCATGCGCCACACCCTTGTAGCGCAGTTCGTGGTTCCACCAGACTTCAATGCCACTTTTCGGGATGGGGAAGGGCACGCCGCCATAAACGCCTGTAGGGGTCAGGCCATCTGCAGCGATCTTGCCAGAAGTGGCATTCTTTATGGTGTTTTCCTCCACATCCTCGGGCATCCAGGCCGAGCGGCGGGTTGGGTACACGTCCATGCGGAACGTCTTGTACCGCTTGAACATCTCCTTTTGGGAGTCCAGCAGCTTGTCGGCGTGCTGCTGGTAGTTGTCGGCCGTGATCACCAGACGCGGTTTGTCGCTGGCAAACGGGTCGCTCCAGCGCTTGTTGCCGCTGACAGACGGCGTGGCCTTGTAGCCGCCAGTGTAGGCCGGGATGGTGCCGTCCTTGTTGCCCGCGATTTCACCACCGAAGTGGTTCAAGGTCTTGCCCAGTTGGGCGGCTTCTTGAGCAGAGACCGCCGCGATCGCGCCCGCCGAAGCTGCCAGCAGCATGGCTGCCACAGCAAAGTTGGTTTTGAATTTCATGTGAGACTGTCAAGTTGACGCACCGCAGAACGATGGGTCTGAGAAAAATTGAGCCGTTGTGCCAGCACAGATCCTGAGGGCTCAGCATCGAAAATGCTGACTCTGAAAATTATACATTTGTACAAGTTAACTCCCTATAGGAACAATGCCTGAAGGGGAATACAGATGAACCCTTTTGGGGTTTGTACGGTGTTGGTGGGAGCGAGACCGACTGTGTCAGTCGGCTTTGGTGCTGAACAAGTGGTCGGCCACGTATTTGTTGTTCAGTCGCTCTGCGCCAAAGGTGGACATGCGACCGTGTCCTGGGACAAAACTCACGTCGTCGCCCAGCGGGAAGAGGCGTTCACGTATGGCCATGATGAGTTGATCGAAGTCGCCGCCGATGTAGTCCCAGCGTCCAATGGTGCCTGCGAACAGCACGTCACCCACGATGGCCAGTTTGTCGGCGCGGTGAAAGTAGACCAAATGGCCTGGGGCATGGCCGGGGCAATGGATCACCTCCAGCAATTCTTGGCCAAAAGCGACGGTGTCGCCGTGTTGCAGCCACTGATCGGGCTCAAAGGCAGGCAGTTCTGGAAAACCATTGTCTTTGCCATGCTGCGGGAAACCTTGCAACAGCTCCCGGTCGGCTTCATGGGGACCCACCAGGGGCACGCCCAAGCGGTCAGCCAGGACGCGGGCTTCGATGCAGTGGTCCATGTGGCCGTGCGTGATCAGCAGCTTGTCTATGGTCACGCCATGGGTGTTTGCTGCCTCGGTGATCCGTTCCAGATGGCCACCCGGATCAATAGCAACCGCAAGCCGCGTTGCTTCGCACCAGAGCAGCGTGCAATTTTGCCGGTAGTGGGTGACAGGAATGATGGCGTATTTCATGCGACGAGCAGGCAAAAGAACAACGCGTGACCCGCATGAAGACCAGCGGTCTGGCGGAAGCGGTGAGATTCGAACTCACGAACGGTTGCCCGTTGCCGGTTTTCAAGACCGGTGCAATCGACCACTCTGCCACGCTTCCGTCGATGGGAATGGATTGTACCTGCGCTTCGCGCGGGCTCAGGTTTTAACGGGCATGGAGCATGCCGCGCTCCTCGATGAATTTGATGACCTGGTCGAGCCCGGCCTGGGTTTTCAGGTTGGTCATGACCCAGGGGCGGCGCGCGCGGTCGGGGCGCATGCGGTCGGTGTCGGCGGCCATCACGTCCAGGTTGGCGCCCACCAGCGGGGCCAGGTCGGTTTTGTTGATGACGAACAGGTCGCTTTTGGTGATGCCGGG
>CAYQTH010000022.1:0-996 GCA_964420415.1 uncultured Macromonas sp.
GGCGCGCAGGTTTGCGGGCAGCGATTCCAGCTCCACCGCGAAACCGTGGTTCTGGCTGGTGATGCTGACGCGGCCGTTGTCCAGGTCCTTCACCGGGTGGTTGCCGCCGTGGTGGCCGTGCGGCATCTTGAAGGTCTTGGCCCCGCTGGCCAGCGCCATGATCTGGTGCCCCAGGCAGATGCCGAAGGTCGGGATGCCGGTCTCGATCAGTTCCTTGACCGCAGCAATGGCATAGTCGCAAGGCTGCGGGTCGCCAGGGCCGTTGGACAGGAAGATGCCGTCCGGCTGGTGCTTCAGCACCTCGGCGGCCGGGGTCTGCGCGGGCACCACGGTGACCTTGCAGCCACGTTCGGCCAACATGCGCAGGATGTTTTTCTTGACGCCGAAGTCGTAGGCCACCACGTGGAAACGCGGCGCCGTCTGCTCGCCGTAACCGGGGGTGCCGTCTTCACGGGCCAGCTTCCACTCGGTCTGGGTCCAGACGTAAGGCTGCTGGGTGGACACCACCTTGGCCAAATCCTGACCCGCCATGTTCGGCGCAGCCTGAGCCGCAGCAACGGCCTTGGCTTTGAGTTCGGCGGTCACGGCTTCACCTTCGGCCAGGCCGATGATGGCGCCGTTCTGCGCTCCCTTGCTGCGCAGAATACGGGTCAACTTGCGGGTGTCAATACCGGCAATGGCCACCGTGCCTTCGCGCTTGAGGTAGTCGCTCAGCGTCAGGGTCATGCGGAAGTTGGAAGCCAGCAGGGGCAGGTCTTTGATGATCAGGCCGGCGGCATGGACTTTGTCCGCCTCGATGTCTTCCTCGTTGATGCCGTAGTTACCGATGTGCGGGTACGTGAGCGTCACGATCTGCTGGCGGTAGCTGGGGTCGGTGAGGATTTCCTGATAGCCGGTGATGGCGGTGTTGAAAACCACCTCGCCTACGGTCTGGCCCGTGGCGCCGATGGAAACACCTGTAAAGACCGTGCCGTCGGCGAGAGCAAGGATGGCTTT
>CAYQTH010000022.1:1006-16296 GCA_964420415.1 uncultured Macromonas sp.
TTCGGTCGGCCAGCCGCGCATTTTCCGCTTCCAGCGCGAGGATGGCTTTCGCTGGGACGGTAAACACGGGATTCTCCAGTTTTTGGACGCGCCTGAACCCGCTTGGAAACAGCGTTGTTTTCAGTGGGTGGCAACCTGGGTTGCCCGACAGGAGCGTGCGGTTAGGGTAAACCTTGGAATTATAGCCTGTCGCCGAGCTGACTCGGGTGAATTCACCCCGGAAAAACCCACAGTCCGCTGATTTTGATGCAATGCACAAAACGCCTTCACGAACTCCGCTGGGATGCACTGGCATGCAGGCAAATGGCTGCAGCTGCGGCCACATTGAGGGACTCCTCCCCGCCCGGCTGGATGATGCGGATGGTCTGACTGGCTTGCTCAAGCAAGAGAGGACTCACCCCCTGCCCTTCGTGCCCCATCAACCAGGCGCAAGGCCAAGGCAGTCGGGCCTGGTGCAGCCATTCGCCACCGTGTGAGCTGGTGGCCAGCACCGGCAAGGCCAAGGCGGCCACATCCTCAATTTGCGCACCTTCTACCATGTGCAAGCCAAAATGCGCACCCATACCGGCTCGCAGCACTTTGGGCGCCCACAAAGCAGCTGTCCCCTTCAGCGCCACCACCTGGCCAAAACCCATGGCGGCCGCACTGCGCAAAATGGAACCCACGTTGCCTGGGTCTTGCAAACGGTCCAGCACCACGGTGGCCACGTTGGACTGCACCACCTGTTCTTTCGGCAACGACCAGAGGCACCCCACTGGTGCTGCGGACTCCAGGCCGCTGAGCTGCTGCATCAACGCATCCGCCAGCAACACGCGCCGGACGGTGGGTGCCAGGCCCCAGCCCGCCACCTGGGCGGCCGTGCCCGCTGTGTGCACCACCAGTTCTGGTTGGTGGCCGCGGGCCAGCAAGGCCCGGCACAGGTGATCGCCCTCCAGCCAGACCTGCCCATGCTTCTTGTAGGCAGCAGGCTCTTGGGCCAGACTGCGCAGGCGCTTGAACAGCGGGTTGTCGCGCGAGGTGATGGTGTCGGTGCTCATGGTTCAGGCAGCAAAAGAGGTTCGCTGTGCGGCCAGCACCACCGGTGCAAAACTCAGCCGGTGGGCCAAACAGGGGCCGTGCGCCTGCAAGGCCGCCAAATGCACCGCGGTGCCATAGCCTTTGTGCTGGTCAAAGCCGTACTGTGGAAACTGTTCATGCAAAGCGACCAGCCCACGGTCGCGCGTGACCTTGGCCAAGATGGATGCCGCTGAAATGGCCTGCACCTTGGCATCCCCTTGGACTATGGCTTCAGCACGCACATCCAGCACCGGCAGCCGGTTGCCATCCACCAGCACCAGGCTGGGTTTCAGGCGCAAACCGGCCACGGCACGCTGCATGGCCAGCAGCGTGGCCTGCAAAATATTGAGGCGGTCGATTTCTTCCACCGAGGCTTCGGCCACACAGCAGCACAGTGCCTTGGCACGGATTTCATCGAACAGCCGTTCACGCCGCACCGCACTGAGCTTTTTGGAGTCGGCCAGCCCTGCGATCGGCTGCTTGTCGTCCAAGATGACGGCAGCAGCGACCACCGGGCCCGCCAATGGCCCGCGCCCGGCCTCGTCCACCCCAGCCACCAGACCGGCGGGCAGGTCCCACTGGAAGGCGGCCTGCTCAGCCTGCAAGAACTTTTTCGATCGCATCGGTCGCCAATTTGGCGGTATCGCGCCGCAGTTCGTGGTGCATGGTGCTGAAACGTTGCTGCAGCGTTTGCACACGTGCATGGGTCGCAGCATCGTCGGCCAGCCAGGCCAACGTGGCACCGGCCAGCGCCTGGGGCGTGGCAGCGCCTTGCAGCAGTTCGGGCACCAGAAACTCCCTTGCCAGAATATTGGGCAGCCCCACCCAGGGCTGCAGCATTTTGCGCTTGTGCAGCCACCAAGACAGCGCGTTCATGTGGTATGCGATCACCATCGGGCGTTTGAACAGCGCAGCCTCCAGGGTGGCGGTGCCGCTGGCAATCAACGTCACATCACAAGCGGCCAAGGCCGTGTGTGAAGCCCCGCGTGTAACCAGCACCTGGTCTTCCAGGCCAGCGGCTTGCACTTGGGTGGTGATGGCGTCCAGCAAAGCAGGCACGGCTGGCAGCACGAACCGCAAACCGGGTTGCTGTCGCAGCATCTGCCGGGCAGCCTGCAAAAAGCGGGGCAGCAAATGCACCACTTCGGCACGGCGGCTGCCTGGCAGCAAAGCCACCACCTTGGCTTCATCGGGCAGTTGCAGGGCCGCACGGGCGGCCTGGCGGTCCGGCTGGTCCGGTATCACCTGAGCTAAAGGGTGCCCCACATAGGTAGCGGCTATCCCGTGCTGTGCCAGCAGTTCGGGCTCAAACGGGAAGATGCACAGCACGTGGTCCACGCTACGGCGGATCTTCTCCACCCGTTCCGGCCGCCAGGCCCACACCGCTGGCGCCACGAAATGCACGGTCTTGATACCGGCCTGTTTCAAATCACCTTCGAGGTCCAGGTTGAAGTCCGGTGCATCGACACCGATGAACACATCCGGTTTTTGCTGCAGCAAGCGTGCACGCAGCTGGTCACGGATGCCGATGATCTCTCGGTAGTGCCGCAGCACCTCCACATAGCCCCGCACCGCCAGTTTCTCGCTCGGCCACCAAGCATTGAAGCCCCGAGCCTGCAGGTGTAGGCCGCCTATGCCCGCCGCCTGCAACCCCGGCCAACGCAAGACCATTGCGCACAGCAATTGGGCGGCCAGCAAGTCGCCCGAGGTTTCGCCCGCCACCAGGGCCAAGCGCAATGCCGCAGGCGCCACGGCCCCGTCTGCCTTCATGCTTGTTCAACGCACAATGCCGCGCTGCGTGCCCACGCCGCGCAGGAAGTCGGCCATCATGGCCACGTCCGGCGCACTCTCGGGGTGCTTGCCGGTCAAGGACAAGATGCACTCCAGCGACTCGTCCAGCTTCAGGTTGTCGCGGTACAGCGCCTTGTGCATGGCTTTGACAGCCGAAATACGGTCGGCACTGAAGCCCCGGCGACGCAAGCCCTCGAAGTTCATCGAACGGGCCGCGGCGGGCTGGCCTTCGCTCATAACGAACGGGGGTTGGTCGGCCAACAAGACCGTGCCCATGCCGGTCATGCCGTGTGCGCCAATGCGCACAAACTGGTGCACACAGGTGTAGGCGCCCAGAATCACCCAGTCGTCCACTACCACGTGACCCGCAATCTGCGCGTTGTTGGCGAAAATGGTGTGGTTACCGACCAGGCAGTCGTGCGCCAGGTGGGTGTAGGCCATCATCCAGTTGTCGTTGCCCAGGCGGGTAACGCCGCCGCCCTGCACCGTGCCAATGTGGTAAGTGCTGAACTCGCGGATGGTGTTGCGGTCGCCGATGATCAGCTCGCAGGGCTCGCCCTTGTACTTCTTGTCCTGGTTCACCGCCCCCAGGCAGGTGAACTGGAAAATCCGGTTGTCCTGGCCGATGGTGGTGTGGCCTTCGATCACGGCATGCGGGCCCACGGTGGTACCGGCCCCAATTTTCACGTTCGGGCCGATCACCGTGTACGGCCCCACAGTGACGGAACTGTCGAGTTCCGCCTTGGGGTCGATGATCGCGGTCGGATGGATCTGCGTCATGGGCAGCCCCTTCCGTTCAGGCGATGGTGCGCATGGTGCACATCAGCTCGGCTTCGCAAGCCACTTCGTTGCCCACGCGCGCCACGGCCTTGAACTTGAAGATACCGGCCTTCATGCGGTCCAGCGCCACTTCCATCACCAACTGGTCACCCGGCTCCACCGGGCGCTTGAAGCGCGCGCCGTCGATACCTGCAAAGTAGTACACGGTCTTGTCGTCCGGCGTGGTGCCCAGGGTGTCGAAGGCCAACAGAGCAGCTGCCTGTGCCATGGCTTCCAATTGCAAGACACCCGGAAACACCGGGCGGTGCGGGAAGTGACCTGTGAACTGCGGCTCGTTCATGCTGATGTTCTTCAGCGCTTTGATGGACTTGCCCTTGTCGATCTCCAGCACCCGGTCCACCAGCAGGAAGGGGTAACGGTGAGGCAGTTGTTTCAGAATCTGGTGAATGTCCATCATGATTTTTTTTCCAATGCTTTGATGCGGTCGCGCAGGCCGTGCAACTGGCGCAGCGTGGCCGCGTTCTTTTCCCAGGAACGATTGTCGTCGATGGGAAAGACACCGCTGTATTGCCCCGGTTGTTGAATCGAGCGCATCACCACCGAGGCAGCGGAAATGTGCACGTGGTCGGCCAGCGTCAAATGCCCTAACACCACGGCCCCACCGCCTATGGTGCAATGCGCACCGATGGTGGCACTGCCAGCCACCCCCACGCAACCCGCCATGGCCGTGTGTTTGCCCACATGCACGTTGTGACCAATCTGGATCAGATTGTCCAGTTTGACACCATCCTCAATCACGGTATCGTCAAGCGCACCACGGTCAATGCAGGTATTGGCCCCGACTTCCACATCATTCCCAATACGCACGGCACCCAACTGCTCAATCTTGATCCACTCGCCCTGGTACTGCGCGAAACCGAACCCGTCAGCACCGATGACCACGCCCGTATGCACGATACAGCGTTCTCCGATGCTGCAATCACGGCCCAGCACCACATGCGCAGCCAAGCGGCTGTGTGCGCCCAGTTGGGCATTTGGTTCCAACACCGCATGCGGACCAATCTGCGCACCATTGCCCACTGTCACACCGGGGCCGATCACAGCACCAGGCCCCACGCCCACCCCTTCACCCAGCTGGGCTGAGGGGTCCACACAGGCCGAGGGATGAATGCGGGGCACTGCCTCTGCGGCATCGCGGCGCGCCTTCCACCATTGCGTCAGACGGGCAAAATACAGGTATGGATCGGGTGTTTCAATGCAGGCACCTCGAGCCTGGGCTTGCAACACCAGGGCCGGCGGCACAACCAAAACCCCGGCCTGCGTACTGGCGATCTGTGCCGCATAACGCTCCTGAGCAACGAACGACAAGCTCTGGGCGTTAGCCGTGGCCAAGGGTGCCAGTCGGTCAATCAGCAAACCCTCGTCACCATGTAAAACGCCGCCCAGGGCGGCGTGGATATCCTTCAGCGAGACAATCACGCGAACGCCATCATTTGGCATTGTTCAAGTTGCCAATCACCCGGTCGGTGATGTCATGCTTGGGGTTGATGTAAACCGCTTCCTGGAGGATCAGGTCGTATTTCTCGTTTTCGGCCACTTGCTTGATAACGCGGTTGGCACGTTGCAGAACCGCTTGCAGTTCTTCATTCTTGCGCTGCCCCAGGTCTTCCTGGAATTCACGGCGCTTGCGCTGGAAGTCGCGGTCCTGCTCGACCAATTCACGCTGCCGTGAGGTGCGCTGGCTTTCAGACAGCGTGGGAGCATCCTTCTCGAACTTGTCGGAAGCAGACTTGAGTTGTTGCCCCAAGGACTCCAGTTCACGCTCGCGTTTCGAAAACTCCTGCTCCAGCTTGGTTTGTGCCGCTTTGGCTGCACTCGACTCTCGGAAGATCCGGTCTGTATTGACGAAACCGACCTTGAAGTCAGCCGCAGTAACCACAGTGGCAAAGCCTGCCATCACGAGCGCCAGTGCTTGGCGGGAGATCACACGTTGAATCGATTTCATCAGAAAGAGGTTCCGATCTGGAATTGAATACTTTGGGTTTTGTCGTCGGTTTGCTTGCGCACAGGCCGAGCATAAGCGATTTTAAGAGGCCCGATGGGAGAAATCCAACTGATACCGACCCCGGCTGATGCACGCAGGTCGGACAAGCTCATGCTGGCGCCCTCGGCGTACACATTGCCCACATCGAAGAAACCGAACATGCGCAAGGTGCGGTCGTTGCCCGCACCGGGGAAAGGAGCAATGATTTCTGTGTTCAGCAATATCTTGCGCGAACCGCCAATGTAGGACACCGAGTCGGGCAAGCCCACCAGGCTGGTGCGCTCCCCAAGGGTCCCTTGTTCGAAACCACGCACCGAACCCAGGCCACCACCGAAGAAGTTCTTGAACAGCGGGAAAGGCTTGCCGCCCAACCCCTTGCCCCAGCCCGCCTCGGCATTGAAAGCCAGCGTGTATTTTTTGCTCAAAGGGTAGTACTGCTGGATCTGGTAGTTGGCTTTGAAGTAACGCGTGTCACCCGCAATACCGAGTTCGGCATTGGCGCGCTGCAGACGGCCAGTGGTAGGTACCATGGCACTGTCACGGGTATCGCGTCCCCAGCCGACCGTCAGGGGAATGCCTGTAGCGGAAGTGCCGAATTCGTCAATGTAGTCTTGGTAAGCCAAAGGCATGTAAGTGCCTGAGGTGATCTTGGTTTGCTCTATACCCGCTCCGAAATACACGGTATCGGTTTCGGTAAACGGCACCCCAAAACGGATCGAGACACCCGGCGTGGCCAGTTTGTAATCACCCTCCATTTCACTGGTCGGGCGCGTGGTCCGGTAGTAAACGTCGATCGTGCGCGAGATACCGTCAGGCGTGAAATAGGGATTGGCCGTGGTCAACACCAGTTGCCGGTTGTACTTGCTGGTGTTCACGTTCAACCCGAGGTAGTTACCAGAACCGAACACATTTTCCTGCTGGATACCGGCGATCAACGACAACTTTTCTGACTGTGAGTACCCGGCGCCGAGCGACAGGTTGCCAGTCGGTTTTTCCACCACTTTCATGGCCAGATCCACCTGGTCCTGCGTTCCCGGAATTTCCTGGGTTTCCACATTGACGTCGGTGAAATAGCCCAGGCGGTCCACCCGGTCTCGGGATAGCTTGATGCGGTCGCTGTCGTACCAGGCCGACTCCAGCTGACGGAATTCGCGTCGGATCACCTCGTCGCGCGTGCGGCTGTTGCCCTCGATGTTGATGCGGCGCACATACGCACGACGTGAGGGTTGGGCGCGCAGCACCAGTGCCACACGGTTGTTTTCACGGTCGATCTCGGGCACGGTCTCGATCCGTGCAAAAGCGTAACCAAAACCCCCGAAATAATCGGTGAACGCCTTGGTGGTGTCCGCCACGTCTTCCACGTTGTAAGGCTCACCTGGTTTGATTTTGACCAAGGTCTTGAACTCTTCGTCCTTGCCCAGGTAGTTGCCCTCCAGCTTCACAGAAGAAACAACGTAGCGCTGTCCCTCGGTGATGTTGATGGTGATCGACATGTCGTCTTTGCCCGGCGCAATGGCGACCTGGGTAGAGTCCACGCGGAACTCCAAAAAGCCCCGCGACATGTAAAACGAACGCAGCGTTTCCAGGTCGGCATTGAGTTTGGTACGGGAATAGCGGTCAGACTTGGTGTACCAGGTCAGCCAGCCGCCCGTGTCAAGGTCAAACAAGTCGCGCAAGGTGGACTCACTGAAAGCATGGTTGCCCACGATGCGGATGTCTTTGATCTTGGCCACATCGCCTTCAACCACATTGAAGTTGATATTGACCCGGTTGCGTTCGATCGGGGTGGCGGTAGCGGTGACCTGCGCTGCATACAGGCTGCGGTTGAGGTATTGGCGCTTGAGTTCCTGCTCTGCGCGATCTGCCAGCGCCTTGTCGAAAGGCCGTCCCTCTGTCAACCCCACGTCACGCAGCGCTTTGCGCAGCGCTTCGGCGTCGAATTCCTTGACACCACTGAAACTGACATCGGCCACCGTGGGACGTTCCTCCACGATCACCACCAGCACATCCCCTTCAACTTGCAGGCGCACATCGGAAAAGAGGCCCAGCCCAAACAGCGCTCGGATAGCACTGGCCCCCTTGTCGTCGCTGTAGGTGTCCCCTGCCCGGAAGGGCAAGGAGGCGAAGACCGTGCCAGCTTCCACGCGCTGCAGCCCCTCGACACGGATGTCACGCACTGCGAAAGGCTCGACGGCCCATGCCGGCAATGCCGCCACCAGTGTGGAGAACACAGCGGCGCTCCACGTCATTCCACGCAAACGCTTGATTGATTTTTTCATGGGTACAGGGGATTTTCAGCCCAGCATACGGGCCACATCGTTGAACATGGCAAGCGACATCAGAGCCAGCAATACGGCCATGCCGCCACGTTGCAAGCGCTCCATCCAGACCTCCGATACCGGACGCCCAGTGACACCTTCCCAGAGATAATACATCAGGTGGCCTCCATCCAAGACGGGAACCGGCAGCAGATTCAGCACGCCGAGACTGACACTGATGGCCGCCAGGAAAGTCAGGTAAGCAGTCAAGCCTAGGCTGGCTGATTTGCCTGCGAAATCGGCGATGCTCAGCGGGCCGCTCAGGTTCTTCAAGGAGGCTTCGCCGATGAGCATCTTGCCCATCATGCGCAACGACAAAGCCGCTATGTCCCATGTCTGCTCCAGCCCCTGCATCAGCCCAGACCACAGACCGTAGCGCACCTCCAGGGTAGATGGCTCGGTGCCCACGTAGGCCCCTATGCGGCCCACCCAGACCTCACCCTGGCGCACCGCTGCAGGCGTCACGGTCAGTTCCAGTGTCTGCCCGGCCCTATTGACCAGCCAACGCTGAGACTGGGTCTGCCCCTGCGCATCCACCGCTGAACGGATGAGTTGACGCAACTGCTGGCTGTCACTGACAGACTTAAGATCGACCTGTTCAACCACATCGCCGGTTTGCAAGCCCGCGTGTGCCGCCGCCCCTTCTGGGTCCACAGCTCCGATCTCAGGTGCCGACCATGGCAGAAGAACCCCGATGGCCGCCAGCATTTGGGCATCGGGCTCGGACATGTCCAGTTGCGACAGCGGCAACCTCACATCGCGCACCGACCCGGAGGCTGGATGGTTGACGCGCAGCAACACATCCTGCTGCTCCAGAGCGGCCTGGGTAAGCTGCCAGCGCAAGCGCTCAAAAGACACCACTTCGCGCGCCGATCCAGTGCCATCATCCAACTCCAGCACGCGGTCCTGAGATTGCAAACCGGCCTGTTCGGCCAGTGAACCGGGAGGGGGTTGAGACAGGACAGGTGCCGCCTGTTGGACTCCAAGCCAGGCCACACAACTGTACAAGAGCACCGCAAGCAACAGGTTGGCCAGGGGTCCAGCCGCCACAATCAGCGCCCGCTGACGCAAGGGTTGGGTATTGAAGGCCAGGTGCCGTTCGTGCGCAGAGACCGGACCTTCACGCTCGTCCAACATGCGCACATAGCCGCCCAGCGGCACAAGGGCTAAGGCAAATTCCGTACCCTGCCGCGATGTCCGGCGCCACAAAGACGGCCCAAAACCGATGGAAAACTTAAGCACCTTGACCCCGCACGCCACGGCCACACGGTAGTGTCCGTATTCATGCACAGCAATCAATACTGCCAAGGCTGCCAGGAAGGCCAGTACGGTCATCAGCATTTCAAGCTGTGCCCACTCAAGGTCTGCACCAGCAACTGGGCTTCGGCCCGTGCCTCGGCATCAATCGTCAGCAGGTCTTCCAGCGACCTGGGTGCTGTGTGCGTGTAACACTCCAGGGTGCCAGCGTTTACCGCATGTATTTGGTCAAAGCGCAGACGCCTGTCCAAGAATGCTGCCACTGCGATCTCATTGGCGGCATTAAGTACAGCCGTCGTACCAGGGGTTGAGCGCAGTGCATCCCAAGCCAGGAACAGACCCGGAAAGCGGCTTGCATCGGGTCGTTCGAACGTCAACGCACCCATTTCCCAAAAATCCAATGCTTGCGCCCCCGATGCCATGCGGTCGGGCCAACTCAAGCCATAAGCAATGGGAACGCGCATGTCGGGCGTTCCCAGTTGGGCCACGACCGAACGGTCGTGGTACTGCACCATGGAATGGATGACGCTCTGTGGATGTATCACAACCTCGATGCGCTCGGGTGGCAGTCCAAACAGGTACTTGGCCTCGATCACTTCCAACGCCTTGTTCATCATGGTTGCCGAATCGACAGAGATTTTCCGGCCCATGACCCAGTTGGGGTGCGCGCATGCCTGCTCCGGTGTCACATCGGTCAGTGTTGCCGGGTCGCGCTGACGAAACGGACCGCCGGATGCGGTCAAGATGATTTTCTCCACCCTGTCGGTCCAGTGGTCAGGGTTTTCAGGCAAGGACTGGAACACCGCCGAATGCTCACTGTCGATGGGCAACAGGGTCGCCCCACCTTGCCGAACCGCCTGCATGAAAAACTCTCCGCCCACGACCAGAGCTTCCTTGTTGGCCAGCAACAGTTTCTTACCCGCCAGTGCAGCAGCCAGACATGGCGCCAAACCGGCAGCGCCAACGATGGATGCCATCACAGCATCGACGTCTGGAGCGGACGCAATGTCGCACAGCGCCTGCTCACCAGCCAGCACCTGCGTCTTCAGTCCTAGGGTGTGCAAGCGATCTCGCAAGGGGGCCACGTGCGGCTCGGCCACCACGGCGTATCGGGGGCGGAATTGCTGGCATTGCGACGCCAAACGTTCCCACTGCGAAGACGCGCTGAGCGCAAACACCTGGAAACGCTCAGGATGCCGGGCCAACACATCCAAGGTGTTTTGACCGATGGACCCTGTGGATCCGAGCACGGTGACTCTCTCGATGGATGGTCGTGTCATGGCGTTCATCAGTAACTGAGCAGCATCATGGCCAACGGCAACACTGGCAGCAATGCGTCAACCCGGTCCAGCACACCACCATGTCCTGGCAACAAGCCACTGGAGTCTTTCACACCAGCGCTGCGCTTGACCAGGGACTCGATCAGGTCCCCCGCCACACTGAAACCCGTAAGGAACAACAAACCCGTCAGGCCCACAACTGGCCCCATGCCCCACAAATGGCCATACAAACTGGGCCCAGTCAACACCCCTGTGGTTTCGACCCAGACCCATAGCCCTGCCAACGCAACCACACCCGCGAAGCCACTGTAGACACCTTCCCAGCTCTTACCTGGACTGATGGCGCTCGCCAACCTCCGTCGACCCCAAGTTTTCCCACCGAAATACGCCGCGATGTCCGCCATCCAGACAAGCAGCAAGATGGACAGCAGCATGCCTGTGCCCATGTACCGTGCCTGCACCAATGCCCACCAAGCCAAGCCAATCAGCAGCAATCCGGTGATGAGCCGCAACAGGCGATTGATTCGCTCCCACCCCGGCACACCACGACGCAACAAAAACGCCGCCAGCATGACCCACACAACCGTTGCTGTTTGCCACAGCATCGGCAAGGAACTCGCCAAACCCACCTTGATCCATAACACCGCCAGCCCCCCCCCCAGACCAGCTCCAAGCCCCAGAGCAGACCAGGCACCGCACCCGTTGAGCCTTGCCCATTCCCAACCAGCTGCCACGATGAAAAGCAGCGTGATGGCACACAGCGGCTCGGGCGCTGGATGAAAAAGGGCCGGCAACAGCACCGCCAGCAACAGCACTGCGGTGATGATTCTTTGTTTAAGCATGGTCAGGCGGCAGAGGAGGAGAACGCCCCGACCTGTTCAGACGTTTGGCCATAGCGGCGTTCACGGCAGGCGTAGGCAGCCAGGGCGCGGTCGAATTCGGATTCGTCAAATTCCGGCCACAGTCGCTCAGAAAAAAACAATTCACTGTAGGCAATCTGCCACAGCAAAAAATTGCTGATCCGTACTTCTCCGCCAGTACGGATCAACAGATCAGGATCAGGCACGTGCGAAAGCGCCAATGCAGAAGCCAGCGATTGTTCGGTGATGGACTCGCCACGCGCCGCCAGTTGCTGTGCTGCCTGGACCACATCCCAGCGACCACCGTAATTGAAGCAGACATTGAGCACCAGACGGTCGTTGTGTTGCGTCGTCTGTTCGGCCTGAACCAAGGCCTCATGAACAGGCGGCGTGAGCACACTGTGGTCACCGGGAAAACACAGCCGCACGCCCGCTTGAGCCAAGTCCGGCACTTCACGGGTCAGTGCTTTGACAAACAGGCCCATCAACCCCGAGACTTCGTCCTGCGGGCGCTTCCAATTCTCGGAAGAAAAAGCAAACACAGTCAGCACCTGCAGGCTGCGGTTCAAACTCCAGCGCACCACATGACGCAGTGTTTCCACGCCCTGACGATGGCCAGCCAGCCTGGGCAGGAAACGCTTCTTGGCCCAACGGCCATTGCCATCCATCACGATGGCCACATGCCGGGGAAGGGCTGAAGGTTGCGTCGAAAACATCAATACACAGACACGATGGCGCAGGACAACAGTTGCCTGACTCAAATGGCCATCAGATCCTGCTCTTTGGTCGCGATGACTTTATCCACTTCGGCGATCATGCGGTCGGTCAGTTTTTGTATTTCATCCTGCGAACGGCGCTCATCGTCCTCAGAAGCGAGCTTATCCTTGACCAGCTTCTTGACATGCTCATTCGCATCGCGGCGCAGGTTGCGGATGGCGATCTTGGACTGCTCGCCTTCGGCACGCACGACCTTGGTCAGTTCGCGGCGACGTTCTTCTGTCATGGCAGGAATCGGCACGCGAATCAAGTCCCCCTGCGAAGCCGGGTTTAAACCCAAATCTGATTCACGGATGGCCTTTTCAATTTTCGCCCCCATGCCCTTTTCCCAAGGAGCGACGCCAATGGTGCGTGCATCCAGCAAGGTCAGGTTAGCCACTTGCGACACAGGCACCATGGAACCGTAGTAGTCGACCTGTACCGTGTCGAGGATTTGGGGGTTGGCACGACCAGTACGCACCTTGGCCAGGTTGTGCTTCAGCGCCTCCAGCGACTGGTTCATCTTCTGTTCAGCGTTCTTCTTGATTTCAGGCAGTTCCATCTCATTCACCTCAATGATTCGTCAATGCTCGCATGCGTCACACGTGCACCAGGGTGCCCTCGTCCTCGCCCAGCACCACGCGGCGCAACGCGCCCGGCTTAAAGATGCTGAACACGCGCACAGGCAGGTTCTGGTCACGGCACAACGCGAACGCAGTGGCGTCCATCACCTCCAGTTGACGCGCCATGGCTTCGTCAAAACTGATGGAGGTGTAGCGCTGGGCGCCGGGGTCTTTCTTCGGATCAGCGGTGTACACACCATCCACCTTGGTGGCCTTGAGCACAATCTCTGCACCGATTTCAGCGCCGCGCAATGCGGCAGCGGTGTCGGTAGTAAAAAAGGGGTTGCCAGTGCCAGCAGCAAACACAACCACCTTGCCCTCTTCCAGGTACTGCAAGGCTTTAGGACGCACGTAAGGTTCAACCACCTGTTCAATCGCAATAGCCGACATGACCCGCGCCTTCACGCCCGCTTTCTCCAAAGAGTCGCCCAGCGCCAAAGAATTCATCACCGTAGCCAACATACCCATGTAGTCAGCGGTGGCCCGTTCCATGCCAATGGCGCCACCGGCGACACCACGGAAAATGTTGCCGCCGCCAATCACCACCGCCACCTCAATCCCCAACCGGGTGACTTCCGCCACCTCTTCAACGATCCGTTTGATGGTGCCAGGATTGATGCCAAAGGCATCGTCGCCCATCAGAGCTTCACCAGAGAGTTTGAGGAGGATGCGCTTGTGGGCTGGCATAGGCAGTTTCAATAACAAATTTAGTCAATTTTACGGTCTACAGCGTAACAACGGCCGACCCTGGCGGGCCGGCCGTGACATTTTTGTGTGCGGTTGTGACAACCGCAACGCAAGCTTCAGCGCCTGCGCAGATGGAACAATCAGGCGCCTTGGGCAGCAGCCTGCGCCGCAGCCACTTCAGCGGCGAAGTCTTCCACCTTCTTCTCGATGCCTTCACCCACCACGAACATGGTGAAACCCTTGACTTGGGTGTTGGCGGACTTCAGATAAGCACCGACTGTCTGCTTACCGTCAGCAGCCTTCACGAACACCTGGTCCAACAGGGAGACTTCCTTCAGGTACTTCTGCACGGAGCCTTCCACCATCTTGGCGACGATATCGGCCGGCTTGCCGGATTCAGCAGCCTTTTGCTCGGCCACGGAACGCTCTTTGGCGATCAGTTCGGCGGGCACGTCGGCATTCGACAGGGCCACCGGCTTCATGGCAGCAATGTGCATGGCGGTATCCTTGGCAGCCACCGCATCGCCGTCGAACTCGACCATCACGCCAATGCGCACGCCGTGCAGGTAGCTGGCCAGCTGACCACCACCGCTATAACGCTTGAAGCGGCGGATGGTCATGTTCTCGCCGATCTTGCCGATCAGGCCCTTGCGTACTTCTTCCACGGTGGGGCCAAAGCCTTCCAGGGACAGCGGCAGTTCAGCCACGGCAGCCACATCGACCGGGTTGTTCTTGACGATCAGTTCGGCCACGCTGTTGCAGAATGCCAGGAAGATGTCGTTCTTGGACACGAAGTCGGTTTCGCAGTTGACCTCCACCAAGGCGCCGGTGCTGCCGTCGGTGAAGCTGGCGACCACGCCTTCGGCGGTGATGCGGGAAGCGGCCTTGCCTGCTTTGTTACCCAGCTTGACGCGCAGGATTTCTTCGGCCTTTTCCATGTTGCCTTCGGCCTCAGTCAGGGCCTTCTTGCATTCCATCATGGGGGCGTCGGTCTTGGCGCGCAGTTCGGCGACCATGCTAGCGGTGATTGCTGCCATCTTGTTTCTCCGTGAGAGCCTACCGGCTCAGTGATTCAATGCTTGGGATCGATCGGGTTACAAAAAAGGGGCCCTGCAAGCCCCTTTTTTGTCATGGGCCAGAAATCAGGCCGAGACTTCGACGAATTCGTCGCCAGTGGCAGCCTGGACAGCAGCCACAGTGTTGTTCAGAGCATTGGCGCGGCCTTCCAGGATCGCGTCAGCGATACCGCGGGCGTACAAGGCCACAGCCTTGGCGGAGTCATCGTTGCCCGGAATGACGTAGTCGATACCTTCGGGGTTGTGGTTGGTGTCTACCACACCGATCAGCGGGATGCCCAGCTTCTTGGCTTCGGCCACAGCGATCTTGTGGTAACCGACGTCAATCACGAAGATGGCGTCCGGCAGAGCGGTCATGTCCTGGATACCACCAATGTCTTTTTCCAGCTTCTCGATTTCACGACTGAACAGCAGCTGTTCTTTTTTGGACATGCTGTCCAGGCCAGTTTCCTTTTGGGCCTGCATGTCTTTCAGACGTTTGATGGAGGTTTTGACCGTTTTGAAGTTGGTCAGCATGCCGCCCAGCCAACGCTGCTCGACGCAAGGAACGCCGGCGCGACGAGCTTCCTGGGCCACGATGTCGCGGGCTTGACGCTTGGTGCCCACAATCAGCACGGTGCCTCCGTTGGCGGTCAGTTGACGCACAAACTTGGCAGCCTCCTCGAACATCGGGAGGGTCTTTTCCAGGTTGACGATGTGGATTTTGTTGCGATGACCGAAGATGAAGGGGGCCATCTTGGGGTTCCAGAAGCGGGTTTGGTG
>CAYQTH010000023.1:0-15886 GCA_964420415.1 uncultured Macromonas sp.
CCACGCGGTCTTTGACTTCGAACAGCACGTATTTGTTCGTTTGGAGGTATTTGTTTGCCATCTGGAATCCTTTGATGTGCATTTAAGTTTGTGAACAACGGTCAATAATATAAATCCACAACGAGGTCTGGTCAATCCTGACCACTGCTGGGAATGACCGGAAGAACGGTATCAGGAGGCAGGCGCAGCCGTGGGCGGCAGGATGGCGAATTGGCCGTTGGCCTGTGCTATGCAGCGCTCGCCTGCAAACACTTTACCTTCAAGGAAGGCGATGCGTTTGCCCGCTTTCAGCACGTCAAAGCGGGCCTCGACCCACTCCCCCGGCCCTGCATTGCTGATGAAGCTGATGCTCAGCTGGGTGGTGACCAGCCGCTGTGTGTTGCCGGGGGTTTGCCCCAGCGCTGTGCGCAGGGCGACGGCCATGGCCGTGTCAATCAGGGTGCTGACCATGCCGCCATGCACCATGTGGTTGCGGTTGCGGTGTTTTTCCTCCACCCAGAATCCGACCCTGGAGCCCACCGTTTGCGGTTCGTACAGGAAGGGCCCGACGGTTTCTGCAAACGGACCATAAGGAGGCAGTGGGATAAAGCCGGGGGGCGGAGGAGGAGTCGTCATTCGTTTACTTGGGGTTGAGAATCATGTTGGCGGCATTCCAGGCCATGGCCATGACGGGGCCATTGGTGTTGCCCGAGATCATGGTCGGCGTGATGGACAAGTCCATCACGCGCAGGCCGTCCACGCCGCGCACGCGCAACTGCGGGTCCAGCACGCTGTCGGGGGTGCCACCCATGCTGCAGGTGCCGCAGGCGTGGTAGCCGCTTTGCCCGTTTTTCCGGTACAGGTCGAGCAGGTCTTCATCGCTGGTAACGGCTGGGCCTGGGCGTGTTTCTGCCACGATCAGATGGGCCAAAGGCGCTTGCTGGGCGATTTTGCGCATCATTTTCATGGACGCAATCGCCACGGCCTGGTCTTCGGGGGCTGACAGGTAGTTCGGGTCGATTTCGGCCGGCACGTTGGCGTCTGGCGACACGATGCGCAGGCTGCCCTGGCTGCGGGGACGCAGGCCATAGCTGAACATCTGGAAGCCTGGGAATTTTTCCATGCTGGCCATGCCATTGCCGCAATCCAGCGAAAACGGTGCCATCAGCAATTGTGCATCGGGGCGGTCCAGCTCTGGGCGCGTTTTGAAGAAGCCGCCGACCTGGTACGGACCCTGGGCCATGGGGCCCGATTTGAACAACAGGTAATTCAGCACGTTGCGCACCAGGCGCCAGCCTGCGTATTCGCGGTTTTGCGAGAGGGACCAGTCTTTCAACTCCCACTGCGCCATGTAGAGCAAGTGCTCGCGCATGTTCTGCCCCACGTTGGGGTTGTGCGCGACCACGGGAATGCCCAGCGATTGCAGGTGGGCGCTGTCGCCCACACCCGAGAGCTGCAGCAGGCGCGGTGAGTCGAGGGCGCCAGCACTCAGGATGATTTCACGTTGGGCGCGCAAAACCTGGGTTTGCTGGCCGCGGCGCACTTCAACGCCCACAGCGCGTTTGCCTTCGAACTGCACACGCAAGGCCTGGGTGTCGGGCATCACGGTGAGGTTGGGGCGTTTGCGCGCCTGGGTCAGGAAGGCGCGCGCCGAGCTTTGTCGTACGCCGTTGCGGATGGTGACGATTTGCTTGGCCAGGCCTTCGTGGTCCGGACGGTTGATGTCCGGTTTGGTGGGCAGTTGCAAATTTCTGCCAGCCGCAAGCACGGCATCGGCCAAATCGCCCATGCCTGTGTTGACCGACACCTTGAGCGGGCCGCCGCTGCCGCGCACATCGTCGCGGCCCAGTTCGTGGTCTTCAATGCGCTGGAAGCAGTCGGCCATGGTGGACCAGCCCCAGCCGGTTGCACCGCAGTCATTGGCCCAGCCATCGTAATCGGCCGGGTGACCGCGCATGTAGACCATACCGTTGACAGAGCTGGAGCCGCCCAGCATTTTGCCGCGTGCCCACACTTCGGTGCGCCCGCCGTTGCCTGCGTGGGGTTTCACCGGATGGTAGGACGTGTGTTTGGGGTCTGCCAGCAGCTTGCCAAAACCCTTGGGCATGTGGATCAGCGGGCTGGTGTCATCGGGGCCCGCTTCGATGAGCAGGACACGGTGGTTCGGGTTTTCGGACAGGCGGTTGGCCAGCACGCAGCCAGCGGAACCTGCGCCAACGATGATGAAGTCGAAATCGGTGTTCATGCCAGGAGCTGTTTGGAAACGATGGCGAATTCGTGGGACAGAGAGCTGATTTCGGTGTATCGACTGCGATCAGTGATTTGTGTCCAGTGTGCGGCGATGTCTTCCACGCTGGCGGGCTGCTGGCGCGGGCCGATCCAGCCGTCACAGGCGCCCATGAACACCTTGGCGTAGCGGCCCAGGGTCACGGAATACATGCTGTGGGTGCTGTCGCAGGCTTCGCTGCAGAGGTAGGTGACCAGCGGGGTGACGAACGATGGGTCGGACGTGTTGCCGAGTTTGTCACCCAGGGCCTGGTAGGCGGCCCCCACTTGCTGCAGAAAAACGGGGTCCATGGCCTCGACCATGCGGCTGGCCGCGGTGGGCAACAACGCGTTGGCTGTGATGCCGTGCGGCGCGCCTTCCAGCGACAGCACGTTCATCAAACCCACCAGACCGGCTTTGGCGGCACCATAGGCCGATTGCTGTTCGTTGCCGAACATGCCTGCAGCAGAGGAGGTCAGCACAATGCGGCCGTAGCCTTGCTTCTTCATGGCGCGCATGGCGGGGCGGCAGACATTGAAGCCGCCTTTGAGGTGGACTTCCAGCATACCGTCCAGCGTTTCGTCGCTGAGTTCGTCCAGTGGCGCGTTGCGCAGGGTGCCTGCGTTGCTGATGAGGATGTCGATGCGGCCGAAGCTGTCCAGAGCTTTCTGGATGATGGCCTGACCCCCCGCCGAAGTGGAGACCGAATCGTAAGACGCCACAGCGGTGCCGCCCGCAGCCTGGATTTCAGCCACGACCGTGTCGGCCATGGAGTGGGACTGCCCTTCGCCGCTGACTTTGCCGCCCAGGTCGTTGACGACCACTTTGGCGCCGCGTGCGGCCAGTTCCAGTGCATAGGTGCGGCCCAGGCCGCCGCCAGCGCCTGTGATCACGGCCACGCGGTTGTCAAATCGAATGCTGTTTGTCATGAAGTCTCCTGAAGTCGGGGTGTTGTGGGTATTTTGAAGAAAGGCGCAGCCGACCTGTGACCCGTTGTGACCCGTTCATTCACGGGCCGGCCAGGCAAAGGGGCGTGGGCCGCTCATGGTAACTGAAGTTGCACGAGTGTACAAAGGCGATGGGGCGAAGCACATTACCATGTGCCATATGACTCTGACTGACCGCATACGATTGTTGAGGACGGGCCGCGCTGGCTGGCTGGGCGCGGCGTTGGCCGTGGGGCTGCTGTGGCTGGGGTGGCAGGCTTGGCGGGCGCCAGAGGTGGATGCCGTGCAGGTGCGGCAGGCGCCCTTGTTGCGGACGGTGCAATTTTCGGCGCGGGTGGCCACGATGACCCGTGCGGACGTGGGCAGCACCGTGACGGGGCGTGTGCTTGAGGTATGGGTGGACGAAGGGGGGGCGGTACAGCGCGGCCAGGTGCTGTTGCGATTGGAGTCCGACGAAGCGCGTGCCGCCTTGATGCAGGCCCAGGCCGCCGAGCGGCAGGCGCAGGCGCGCTGGACGGCGGTGCGCGGCCCCTTGGCGGTACAGGCTGCTGCCGCTGAAGCGCAGGCGGTGGCCACGGCGCGTGCTGCCCAGGCCGAAACAGTGCGTGTACGGCAATTGGTGGCACAGGGCTTTGTGAGCGATGCCCGGCGCGACGATGCCGAGCGTGCCTTGGCCGTTGCGCAGGCACAGTTGACAGCCGCACAGTCGCAAGTTCAGAGCCTGGCAGAAGGCGGTGCCGACTGGGAGCAGGCGCGCGCCCAGCTGGCGCTTGCACAAGCAGCCACCCAGGCAGCGCAAGCGCGGCTGGATTTGATGCAGGTCCGCGCCCCGGCAGATGGGCGTGTGCTGGTGCGTACTGTGGAGCCGGGGCAGACGGTGCAGCCGGGGCAGGCGCTGTTCTCGCTCGCGTTGACGGGGCCGGTCCAACTCAAAGCACAGGTGGATGAACGCTTTCTGGAGCAGTTGCAAGAAGGGCAGCCCGCCACCGTGGTGGCCGATGCCTATGCACAGCAGCGTTGGGGTGCCAAGGTGATGCGCATAGCCCCGGCGGTGGACGCCCAGCGCGGTTCGGTGGAGGTGACGTTGGCGCTGGAGTTCGCCCCCCCCGCGTTTTTGCGGGAAGACATGACGGTGTCGGTCGAGGTGGAAACCGGCCGCCGTGCGCAGGCGCTGGTGCTGCCACTGGCAGCGCTGCGGCAACAGCGGCCCGAGGGTGTGGCGCAAGTGCTGGTGGCGCAGGATGGCCGTGCCGAAAAGCGTGACGTCAAACTGGGGTTGCGCACCCTGGAGCTGGTGGAGGTGACAGATGGGCTGGCGGCGGGCGATGCTGTGCTGCTGAACCCCGCCGCTGCCGCTGGGCAACGGGTGCGCATCCGCTGGGTCGCTGTGGGGGCGACGGCTGCGGCTGAGCGCAACCCGGTGGGCGGCGCGGGGGCGGCCCTCACCAACGCGATGGGGCGGTAAGACGCCATGGCCGGTGGGCTCCGACTGGGTTTCGAGGTGCGTGTGGCTTGGCGCTTCCTGCGCGAAGGGCGCATGCAGACTTTGCTGATTGTGGTGGGCGTGGCCGCCGGGGTGGCTGTGGTGGCCTACATCTCGGCCTTGATCAGTGGCCTGCAGTCCAGCACGCTGACGAAAACACTGGGCGCGCAGGGGCATATCACGTTGCGCTCGCCTGATGAGGTGGTTCTGCCTTCGGCGGTGCATGGGCCCGGCACCACGCTGCTGGCACAGACCCAGCCGCGTGCCCAGCGCCTGCGTTCGGTGGTCAATTGGCAACAGTTGGTGCCCGTGCTGGAAGCCGTGCCGGACGTGGCCGCTGTGTCGCCCATGGTGTCGGGTTCCGGGCTGGCCTTGCGTGGCGAGGCCACGCAATCAATCGCTTTGCTGGGGGTGGAGCTGGAGCGCTACGACCGGATTGTGGGCTTGCGCGACAAAGTGGTGAGCGGGCAGGCGCGGCTGGCGCCCGGTGAGGCCATCATCGGGAAGGATTTGGCGTCGGACCTGGGTGTGCGGGCGGGCGACCGCCTGAGCGTGCAGACAGGCACGGTGAGCGAATCGCTGCGCGTGACCGCGCTGGCCGACTTTGGCGTGCGCGACCAAAACCGCCGCACCGTGATCGTGCCGCTGCGCACGGCCCAAAGCCTGCTCGGGCTGCCCGGTGGTGTGACCAACCTCGACCTCAAGCTGCACGACGTCTGGGCCGCGCAGCCGCTGACCGAAGCGTGGCGGCAGCGGTACCCCTACAAGATCGAGAGCTGGCAGGAAAACAACGCGCAGCTGGTGTCGGCCCTGAATGCGCAGTCCATCAGTACCGGCATCATCCGCGGGGTGGTGATGGTGGTGGTGGTGCTGGGGATTGCCAGCGTGCTGGTGGTGTCGGTGATCCAGAAGCGGCGCGAAATCGGCATTCTGCGCGCCATGGGTACCACGCGTGGGCAAATCCTGCGCGTGTTTCTGCTCCAGGGTGCCGTGGTGGGGGCACTGGGGTCCTTGAGCGGGCTGTTGCTGGCAGGGGCGATGATCTGGTTGTTCACCCATTTCGTGCGCGGTTCCGACGGCTTGCCGCTGTTTGACATCGCCTTGCCGCTGGACCTTGCCTGGAAAGTGGCCCTGATCGCCACCGTGTGTGGTGTGCTCGCCGCCATTGCCCCGGCCCGGCGTGCGGCGGCCATGGACCCCGTGCAGGCCATCAGCCTGTAACCATGAGCCCCGCCATGACCGCACACTTGCCCCCGCTGATTGAACTGCGCGACCTGCGCAAAACCTACAACCTGGGGTTGCCTACCGCTACCGAGGTGCTGCACGGTGTGGACTTGCGCATCGGGGCGGGCGAGTTCGTGGCCTTGATGGGGCCGTCTGGTTCCGGCAAAAGCACCTTGTTGAATATCCTGGGGCTGCTGGACCGCATGACGGCAGGCTCCTACCGCCTGCAAGGCGAAGAGATGCATGGTCTGGATGACGAGGGGTTGACCTTGCGCCGCCGCCGTGCCCTGGGTTTTGTGTTCCAGTTTCACCACCTGCTGCCCGCGTTCACGGCGTTGGAAAACGTGACCTTGCCGGTGCTGATGAGCGAGGGCCGTGTGAGTGAGGCACACCGCGCCCGTGCGCTCGACCTGCTGGCCGAGGTGGGGCTGGCACACGCGGCCCATCGGCGGCCCGCCGAGCTGTCGGGCGGCATGCAGCAGCGCGTGGCCATTGCGCGCGCGGTGGTGCTGAACCCACCGCTGGTGCTGGCCGACGAACCCACGGGGAACCTGGACCAGGCTTCTTCGGCCGAGGTGTTTGCCTTGATGCGGCGCTTGCATGCTGAACGTGGCACCACCTTTCTGGTGGTGACGCACGACCCGCGTTTGGCGGCACGTTGCGACCGCCTGGTGGAACTGCTGGATGGCCGCATCGCCCACGATGCGGCCGTGGATGCCGCTGCGGGCGCGAAGGCCTGAAAAAGTGACGGGTGTTCAGGCCAGCGCCAGTTGACGCTCCAGCCAGTCTGTGGCGCTGGGGGGCAGGCCGTCAGCCAGTCCGGCTGGCAATGGCCACTGCAGCAATTCCGCCAGGCGGCACACCACCCACAAAGCCTCGGCTTCTTCCAGCCGGGCTTCTTCTTCCAGCAGGCTTTGCAGCATCCGGGTCAGCACCTGATCGGTTTCCAGGTCCTGTTTGTGCTGGAGCAGCGGGGCCTGTTCGCACAGCAGCTGCGCCATGTCTTCGCACAGTTCGTAACGTTGCGCTACGGCGGCCCAGTTTGTGCCACGCTGGGTTTGGCTGGGCGGGAAGAGCAGGTCGGTGAAAGAACCCGGGATCAGGAGTTGGTTGTCTTGCATGGTCGAAACGGACGGAGCCGCTGTGGCGGACAGGCGCATTGTGACCTGCCGATGTGACGGATCCATGGCGCGGTCCTCCCCTGTTTGGGGGAGCTTGTGGCCACAAACTGTAAGATTTCGTATCTTTTTGAGCGTGTTCAAGGACTTTGTAATGTCTCATCATTATGGGCGGAGAAGGCTGTTGGGTCTGTCGGTATTGACCCTGGCACCGCTGGCGCAGGCGGGGTCATCGGTGGAAGCTGATGTGGAACGCCTGGCCCCCCTGTCTCTGATGGAACTGATCCGCACCCCTTTGGTCACCGCTTCGCGTCAGCCGGAGAGCCGGGACCAGACGCCCTCGCACATCATCGTTGTGACGCGGCAGCAGATCCGGGAACGGCGGTACAAGCACCTGGCAGATTTGCTGCAGGACATGCCTGGCGTGGACTTCATGCCGGGGACCAAGTCCTCGCAATACAACCAATTCACGGTGCAGGGCTACACCGGCCCCAACAAGCTGGTCGTCATGCTGGACGGGGTGCGACTGGGTCAGCCTGCGGGCGGCAACTTTCCCGTGGCAGAAAACCTGGCGCTGTATGCCGCCAGGCAGGTGGAGTTCCTGTACGGCCCGGCGGCCGCACTGTATGGTGCTGATGCGGTGGCCGGTGTGGTCAACATCGTCACCGAAACGGGGGGGGCTTCGTCTTCCTGGGCGTCGGCGGGGCTGGGCAATTTTGGCAGCAGTGAAGCGGCTTTCATGGCCAGCGGGCGCCCCGCCGAAGGGCTGGCCCTGAGCGTTGGTGGGCATTCGCAACGCTCCGACCGCGCGCCTTTGCAGCAGTATTACCCGGCGGACTTCGCCAAAAGGAACGCTACCACCTTCGGCGGCACAGTGGTGGTGCCCGCCAGCGAGCGTGAGGAGTATGTGGGGGGCATCAGCAGCCACAGCCTGTACGCACGCCTCGATGTGGGGCAGGACTTGACCGTGGGTTTTTACCGCAACCAGTTCAACAGCCTGACCAGCACGGGTGACCCGCCGGCCACGGCTTTGTATCTGGCGGATGCGCAATGGATCACCCGCAGCGACACCTACTACGGCAAATACCGTTTCGACCTGACCCCAGATCTCAGCGGTGAACTGGTGCTGGACTACGCCAAGATGGAGGTCGATCCGCGCGCCAAGTACGCCAACATCTACAACAATTTCGTCGATGGGTATTCCTACATCCAGGGCGAGCGCAAAGGCGTCGAGCAGAACTTCAACTGGCGGCTGGGCGCGGGGCAGCGCGTTCAGGCCGGCGTGGGGTACCAGAAGTACGGCGCCATCGAGGCCAATTCCTTGAACACGCCCTATAACCCTCAGCTGCCGCCGTCGGGCCAGGGCTATGTGTACCCCAACACCCCATTGCCGCAACCTGTCCACAGCGCGTCGTACCACAACACCTCGGTCTACGCGCAGTGGCAGGCAGACTGGGGTGCGCGGTTTTCTACCACGGCGGGTGTCCGGGCGGACCAGCATTCAGACTACGGCACGTCGGTCAATCCGCGCCTAGGCGCGGTTTGGCGGGTGGACGAGCAGCATGTGTTCAAGGCCTTGTACGGGGAGGCGTTCCGCGCACCGTCGCCGGAGGAGGCGCTCAATGGTTTTGGCGCTTTCGATGGCACCCAAAGCGGCGGTCTGTACGTGGGCAACGGTTTTCGCATCCCCAATTTCGACCTGGAACCCGAGAAGGCCCGGACTTTGAGTCTGACCTGGGACTGGCGGCCTGGGCAAGACATCAATCTGCTGGCCAACCTGTACCACAGCCAGATACGGCATCTGATCGTGACCCAGCCGACGCAGGGCGTGAATGTGACGGCGATTCCCGGTGCCATGCTCATCAACCCGGAAACGAAGGGCAATGCCGGGCGGCAGCTGCAGACCGGGCTGGACCTGATGGGGCAGTGGTGCCTGGCCGCTGGGCCGGTCTGGTCGGCCGATGTGTGGGGCAGCGCGAGCTGGCTCCGTGGCCGCATTGACGAAGGCAACGGTGTGGATTGGGAGATTGGTCACGCGGCCCGTCACAAGTTCAAACTGGGGGCCACGTTCCGTTACCGCGACCAGTTCACCATCACGCCGCAGGTGTGGTGGGTGGGCGGCACCACCAATGGCCGCAAATCGGCCGCGGCCCCACAGCGCCTGACCACGCCGGGCTACACCGTCACCAACTTGCACCTGGGCTGGCACCGTTTGCTGGATGGCCAGGCCACCGTCTGGCTGGACGTGTACAACCTGTGGGACAAACGGTATTACGCGGCGCATGGTTCAGCCAGCCGCACCTTTTTCAATATGCCGCAGCAGCCCCGGAGTTGGATGCTGTCGCTGGAATACCGTTTCTGAGGTTGCGGGTGGTGAAACGCTTTTTCCCGTGGCGAGTGCTTGCAGCCACTGGGCTGCTGGGGGTGGCTGGTGCGGCTTGGGCCCAGGGCGCCCCTGTGGCCGAGTACGCGCTGAAATCGGCGCTGTTGTTCAAATTGCCCTTGTTCGTTTACTTGCCAGAGACCGACCGCGGCCCCATGCTGGACGTGTGCTTGCTCGGCAGCAACCCGTTTGGCCAGGCGCCGGAGCGGCTGGCCCGCCAGACGGTGGACGGCCGCAGCGTGCGCTGGCAGGCGCTGGGCAGTGCCGCCGAGGCGCAAGACTGCGAGTTCCTGTACCTGGCCCGCAGCGAAACGCCTGGCCTGGAGGCCACTTTGCGGCGTTTGGCCAAATGGCCAGTGGTGACGGTGTCCGACATTGAAGGGTTTGCCCGGCAGGGTGGGATGGTCGAGCTGGCCCTGACGGACGGTGGCGGTAACTTGCAAATCCTGATCAACCGCAAGGCGGCGCACAGACAGGGCATCGAATTCAACGCGCAGTTGCTGCGTCTGGCCAAGGTGGTCGAACCATGATGCGGCTGTTCTCCCGGGCCGATTCCATCCGCAGCCGTTTGATGCTCCTGTCGGCCAGCGGGCTGTTGACCGCCATGGTGCTGATGTTGGGCCTGATGCTGTACCAGCAGTACCAGTTGACCCGCAAGGAGTGGGTGGAGTCGCTGTTGGCGCAGGCGCGGCTGGTGGCCACCAACAGCCAGGCGGCGCTGGCGTTCCAGGACCGCAAGGAGGCCCAGCGCTTGCTGGCGGCGGTGCAAAGCAATTCTGCGGTGGTCCGTGCCCGTTTGCTGGTGGGCCCCCAGCAGCAGGTGTTCGCGGAGTTCGCGCGCCGCCAACCCTCCGATAGCCATTCCACCTTGCCGGATGAGACGCACGCCTTGGAAGCGCACAGCCATTTCCATGGGCCGTGGCTGACGGTATGGGCGCCACTGCCGCAGGCAGAGACCTTGCAAGCCGGGGTGGAGCTCACCGCTTCGCTGGAAGGACTGCGGCAGGTGCAGTGGCGCACGGCCCTGGAAAGCGTCGTCGCTTTGTTGGCCGCGATGGCGCTGTCCTTCTGGCTGTCGAGCTGGGTGGCGCGGCGGTTGTCGCGCCCTATTGAGCAGATGAGTGAGCTGGTGGAGCGGTTTGCACAGCAGGCCGGTATGGCCGAACGGGTGACCGTCAGCGGGCACGACGAGATTTCGCGGTTGGGGCGTGGGCTCAACCGCATGATCGACACTTTGCAGCAACGGGACCATGAACTGACGGAGTACCAGCAGAACCTGGAGTGGCTGGTGCAGCAGCGCACCCAGGAGTGGCGCCGCGCGACCCAGGAAGCGCAGCAGGCGAACCAGGCCAAGTCGGCGTTTCTGGCGCGCATGAGCCACGAGATACGCACGCCCATGAATGCCATCATTGGTTTGGGCAAGCTGCTGCTCAAGACGCGGCTGGATGCACAGCAGCGCGACTACCAGAACAAGGTGCTGGCCGCGTCCGATACGTTGCTCGGTGTGATCAACGACGTGCTCGACTATTCCCGCATTGAATCGGGCAAGCTGGCCATCGAACACATCCCGTTTGACCTGGCGGAAGTGGTGGACAACCTGTCGAGCCAGATGGCGCTCAAAGCACAGGAAAAAGGGTTGGAGCTGTTGTTCGATACCGAGCATGGCCTGTCTGCCCGGTGGCTGGGCGATCCGCTGCGGTTGAGCCAGATCCTGCTCAACTTGCTCAGCAATGCCGTGAAGTTCACCGACCAAGGCGAAGTGGTGCTGCGGATCAGCCGCGCAGGGGAAGAGCCTGGTGCTGGCCTGTGTTTCGAGGTGTCCGACACCGGCATGGGGATTCCAGCGGATCGCCTGTCAGACCTGTTTGACCCCTTCACGCAGGTCGATGAGTCCATCACCCGCCGGTATGGAGGCAGCGGGTTGGGGTTGGCCATTTGCCAGCAGTTGACCGGCATGATGGGCGGCTGCCTGACGGTGCAAAGCGAACCTGGATGCGGCAGCCAGTTCCGTGTCGTGCTGCCGCTCCAACCCATGGCAGGCGGCCCGCCAGCGCTGCAAGCCGATGAGCGGTTGCGGGGTGCGAGGGTGTTGCTGGTGGACGATAACGCACGGGCGCGCCAGATGCTCGCCGCTCACCTGCGAGTCTGGGGGCTGGAGGTGCAGGCCTGCGCCAGCGGGACAGAGGGGCTGCAAGGCTGGTTGGCTGCGGTTTCGGCAGGACGGGCGCCGCAGCTGGTGCTGCTCGACGCGCGCATGCCCGGTTTGGATGGGTTGCAGACCGCAGAGCAGTTGCAGGCACTGGCTGGTGCCACCGATGGCCCGCCAGTGGTCCTCATGGTGGGGGCGGTCATGGAGTGGCCGCCGGAACGGCTGGCGCAAGCCGGTGTCCAGCATTGGGTGGCCAAACCTGTCAACAGTGTGCTGTTGCACCATGTTTTGCGGCAAACCGTGCTGGGCGAGGTGCAGGCGCCCGCGCCAACTTGGGCAACGCCGGATCGCCCGCGCCATTTCGGTGCCATCCGTGGCGCACGGGTGCTGCTGGTGGAGGATGTGCGGCTCAACCAGGAGGTGGCGCTGGCCTTTTTGCGATCGGCCGGGGTGGTGGCCGAGGTGGCCGCCAATGGCCGCGAGGCACTCGACTGTCTGGAGCGCGCGTCCTATGACCTGGTGCTGATGGACATCCAGATGCCCGAGATGGATGGACTGACCGCCACGCGCTTGATCCGGCAAAATCCCAGGCTGCAGGGGCTGCCCATCCTGGCCATGACCGCACACGCCATGAGCGCAGACCGTGAACGCAGCCTGGCCGCTGGCATGAACGACCACTTGACCAAGCCCATCGATCCCGAAGCCTTGTTCGATGCCTTGTTGCGCTGGATTGCGCCCCGGCCAGACACGCCAGACGCCGCAGGCATCGGCGTCGCGCTTTCAGACAAGGGGGCGCTCTCTGTGCCTGTGCTGCCAGATCTGGACACGGTCAGGGGCTTGGCCAACCACATGGACGACGTGGCTTTGTACCGCCGCATGCTGGGCATGTTCGTTGACGATTTCAACACCACGCCCAGCCGCCTGCGAGCTGCGTTGGACACCGGCGATTTTCCGTTGGCGCGCCGGTTGGCGCACTCGCTCAAGTCAGCGGCGGCCACTTTGGGGGCACACGCCCTGGCCGCTGCGGCACGCGAATTGGAACAAAGCTATGAACAGATGCGGGAAGATGGGGCTGCGCTGGCACGCTGCGAAGGCTTGCTGTTGGCGCTGCTGTCTGGGCTGGGTGGGTTGCGCGTGCCCGTACCGACAGTGGACGCGGCGCAGGCTGCTCCGCCCACGAGCGATCTGTTGCTACGGCTCGATGACCTTTTGGCCCGCCACGATGCGGGCGCTTCTGCCGCACTGGAGGCACTGGAGGCCCGGCTGGCCGGGCCGGTTTGGCAAGACGACTTGCGTCAACTCAGAGATATGATTGACGACGTTGAATACACCCATGCCCGCCAGGTGCTGGCTGGCTTGCGGGCATCCGTGGAAAGGCAAGGGCTTTGAACACCGATTTCAAGATCCTGGTGGTGGACGATGAAAAGCACAACCGTGTGCTGCTGGCCAAGCTGCTGCAGGACGACCACAGCGTCATCCTGGCCAAAAATGGTGTGCAAGCCCTGACACTGGCGCAGGAGCACCACCCCGACCTGATTCTGATCGACATCCTCATGCCCGACATGGACGGTTTTGACGCTGTGCGGGCCTTGAAAAACCAGGACAGCACACGCCACATCCCCGTCATTTTCATTTCTTCACTCGATGCGGTCACCGATGAAGAGCAAGGCTTGCAACTGGGGGCGGTGGACTACATCACCAAACCGTTTCATCCCCCCATTGTGCTGGCGCGGGTGCGCAACCATTTGCAGGCGGTGCACCAGCGGCGTTTGCTGGAACAGCTGGCCCTGATCGACAGCCTGACTGAAGTGCCCAACCGGCGCCGCTTGGACGTGGTGCTGCAGCAGGAGTGGCGCCGCTGCCAGCGCAACGGACAGCCTCTGTCGCTGATGGTGATCGACGTGGACCATTTCAAGGCCTTTAATGACACGCTTGGCCATGCCGCTGGCGATACGGTGTTGCGGCGGGTGGCGCAGACCATCAAAGCCGCACTCAAGCGCCCGGCCGACTTCGTGGCCCGTTACGGGGGCGAAGAGTTCGTGGTGCTGCTGCCAGAAGTCGATCAGGCAGGCGCACAGGCGGTGGCGGCCCAGCTGCGAGACGATGTGCAACGTCTGCTCATCCCGCATCCCGGTACGGATGCGGCCGAGTGGCTCAGTATCAGCCTGGGTGGGGCGACTCAGGTGCCCGAGAGCGAAGATGCCATTGCGGCTTTCTTTGCCCAGGCAGACGCCAGTCTTTACCACGCCAAGCGCAGCGGACGTAACCGGGTCGTGTGGGCCACCGCGCCTGGGCGGGCGGGGTCCGTCCATTGATCCAGTCGGCCCCCGCTTGCCCGGTGGACGCCATCAAAATGCCAACAGCCACGCCACCAGACCTGGGGTGAGCAGCGCTGTGAGTGCCCCGTTCAAACCCATGGCCAGTGCGGCAAAGGCGCCGCTTTCCGGGCCATCCTGAAAAGCGCGCGCGGTGCCCACGCCATGCGCAGCCACCCCGGTGGCAAAGCCGCGGATGGCCGGGTCGCGCACTCGCAAAGCGTTCAGCAAATGGGGTGCCATGGTGGCCCCGAAAATACCGGTGATGATGACCAGTGCCGCTGTCAACGCGGGAATACCACCTATGTGTTCTGCCACGCCCATGGCAATGGGCGTGGTGGCGGATTTGGGGGCCAGCGACAGCTGGGTGGCCACACTGGCGCCCAGCCAGCGGCTGAGCAGTGCCGCCGACACGATGGCTGTGACGCACCCCGCCAGCAGTCCCAGGGTCACCGGCAGGAGCATGCGACGCAACCGGTTGATTTGGGCGTACAAGGGCACGGCCAGAGCCACCGTGGCCGGGCCCAGCAGAAAGTGCACGAACTGTGCACCTTCGAAATACTGCTCGTAGCGTATCCCGGTGAACGACAGGAAGGCCACCAGCACACCCACAGCCAGCAACACCGGGTTGGTGAGCGGGTGCTGGCCGCTGCGCCGGAAGCACTGCTGGGCCAGCAAATAGGCCAGCAGCGTGGCAGACAAGCCCAGCAGCGGCGAGGCAGCCAGGTAGACCCAAATGGTGTCCAGGCTTTGAGGTTGCAGGGTGGGCAACGGTGTGTTCATGGCTGCTCGTCCTCCGGGTGGTGGAGCCATTTCATGACCAGGGCCGTCACTCCCAGCGTGACCGTGGTGCTGACCACCAGGGTCAGCACAATCGGCAGCCATTCCATGCTGACCCGGTGCCAATGCGCCATGATGCCCACACCCGCTGGAATGAACAGCAGTGACAAATGTTGCAGCACCTGGGCGCTGGTGGTCTGCATGTCAGGGGAGGGACCGCGCCGCCACAGCAGCGTGGCCAGCAGCAACAGCATGCCCAGCACCGGGCCGGGGACAGACAGTGCCAGCGTGCGTGCCAGCACTTCACCCGCCAATTGGAACAGCAGCAACTGGGTCAAAGCGGTCAACATCGTTCATCTCTCCTGCTCGGGCCGTCCGACAGCTGCGGCCCCGCCACAGACTGTACGTCAGCCTGTGGGGCGCGTGCTGATGGCGGTATATTTATGCAAATAAGTAATTTTTAACTGATTTTTTATTTGTTTTTGTTTTTATAAATTCCTCCGATGATGCGATCCAACCCTCCCAAATCGAAAGGAACCAGTCATGTCCACCCGCCGCACATTCACCCGCCGCACGACCCATGCCCTGGCCGCAACCGCCCTGCTGGCCAGCACCCTGGGCAGCGCCTTCGCCCAGAGCAAACCCATTGAACTGCTCAACGTTTCCTACGACCCCACACGCGAGCTCTACGTCGAGTACAACGCCGCCTTCAGCAAGCACTGGAAGGCCAAGACCGGCCAGGACGTGACCATCAAGCAGTCGCATGGCGGCTCGGGCAAGCAGGCCCGCTCCATCATTGACGGCCTGGACGCCGACGTGGCCACCCTGGCCCTGGCCGGGGACACCGACGCCCTGCACACCAACGGCAACCTCATCCCCAAAGACTGGCAAAAGCGCCTGGCTTTGAACAGCTCGCCTTACACCTCCACCATCGTTCTGGTCACACGTGCAGGCAACCCCAAAAACATCAAAGACTGGGACGATCTGGTGCGCGCCGATGTGAAAGTCATCACCCCCAACCCGAAAACCTCCGGTGGCGCGCGTTGGAACTACCTGGCCGCCTGGGAATTCGCCAAGCGCAAGTACGGCGGTGAGGCGCAAGCCAAGGACTTCGTCAGGAAGCTGTACGCCAACGTGCCTGTGCTGGACACCGGCGCACGCGGCTCGTCGGTTACCTTCGCGCAGCGCAACCAGGGGGATGTGTTCATCTCGTGGGAGAACGAGGCCTACCTGCTGGAGAAA